>JAKMEB010000162.1 GCA_022426185.1 Schleiferiaceae bacterium | reverse complement strand
GAAGACCTACACGATGGTGCGACCTTTGAACGCTTCCTCGATGTCGTTGGCAACCACCAACGTGCCAATATGCTGTACGATCCTTCCCATCTGGTTTTGCAGGGTATGGATTATCTGGGCTACATAGATTTGTACCACGAGCGTATTAAAGCCTTTCATGTGAAGGACGCAGAATTCACTCCCGACGCACGAACGGGCGCTTATGGCGGCTACCTTCCGTGGGTAGAACGCGCAGGTAGGTTCCGTTCTGTGGGCGATGGCGAAATAGACTTTCCTGCCATTTTTTCAAAACTCGCGCAGTACAACTACGAGGGTTGGGCAGTGCTGGAATGGGAGTGCTGTTTGAAAGATTCGGCTGCCGGTGCGCGCGAAGGCGCAGAACGCATCGCTGACTGGATCATCCCCGCGGCCTCGCGCGCTTTCGACGACTTTGCCGCGACAGGCGTAGATAAAGCCGCGAACCGCAAAGCATTGGGATTAGATGGGTAAAACGGTTTTAATTACGGGCGCCACCGGTATGGTGGGCAGTCAAGTATTGCTGTTGGCGTTAGCCTCTGATCAAGTCTCAAGGGTGATGGTTTACGGACGTAGATCTGTAGGACTGCAGCACGCAAAATTGGAAGAACATTTAAGTCCTGACTTTACAAAATTTCCAACTGTATGGGATCTGGCTCAAGTGGACCACATTCTTTTTTGTTTAGGCGTATACACGGGTGCAGTAAAGCGCGATTTTTTTCGAGAAATTACCGTGGACTATCCTGTCGCACTTGCTCAGGCGCATCTTGCTCAACGCCCTAATGGTCTATTCACCCTACTATCAGGTGCAGGTGCAGACCGAAGCGAAAAATCAAGAATGATGTTTGCAGAGGATAAAGGCACAGCTGAAAATGAACTAAGCCGTCTTTACGCAACGAACTTTTACACCTTCAGACCCGGCTATATTTACCCTGTCGAGAAACGCAAAGAGCCTAACTTCTCTTACAAGTTGTCGCGGAAAATCTACCCGCTACTAAAAGGGTTGGGACCCAAATACAGCATTACCTCCCATCAACTTGCGCAGGGCATATTCAATACGGCACTAAAAGCCCCAGACCAAGAAATAAGTGAAAATGAGGACATACTCCAATACATTAGAAGTTAAATCAACCTTGAAACACCTCTTCCTAGGTGCTGTTGCCTTTTGCGCGGCAGCCTGTTCTGCACCCACTGAAGCACCCGTCGAAGTATCCGCTCCCGCTCCAGAAAAATCACACAATAACATCACCGAAGCAGAGATTATCGACGGCTGGGAACTCCTGTTTGACGGCCAGTGCACCGGCAACTTCCGTAAGTATGGGGATACGGTGATAGGCAAAGCATGGGTCATTGAAGATGAAGCGTTGCATTTGGATGCGAGCAGTAAGGAAGATTGGCAAACCAACAGCGGTGGTGATATCGTGTACCAGGCTATGGACGGTACGCTGCGTGAATTTGAAAATTTCCACTTCAAGGGCGAATGGAAAATTGGCGAACGAGGAAATTCAGGCATCATCTACCTCATTCACGAGGATACCGCGCAGTATCCCTTCTGCTGGATGACCGGTTTAGAAATGCAAGTGCTAGATAACGGAACCGATTCCACCGAAGGTCATCCTGATGCCGCCATCCATAAGCACCGTGCAGGAGATCTGTATGATATCAATGCTTCTCCGGAAGGCGCTGCCATGCCTGCCGGCGAATGGAATCAATTTGAAATCATTGTACAAGAGGGCCGCCTTACCCAAATCCTTAACGGGGTGGTGACCGTAGACCGCCCCCTCTTTGACGAGCAGTGGCGTGCTGATGTTGCGGCCTCTAAATTCCACGAATTTCCCGGTTACGGTACGTTCAGAAAAGGTGGGATTGCCCTTCAAGACCACGGCGACCCCGTTTGGTATAGAGATTTGAAGATCAAGGCGCTGACAACTTCCCCAATCGTATCAGATTAAAATTCTGTAGTGTAGAAAAAATAAACCCCCCGACGCTTTTGGCACCGGGGGGCTTTGGTTCCTTGAATTGGGTCAGGGAACTC
>JAKMEB010000149.1 GCA_022426185.1 Schleiferiaceae bacterium | reverse complement strand
GTTGTGGATGTTTGTGACGATGTGGTTGAAATCATCCAGTTTGGCACCAAACACAGCCTCAACGTCAGCGTCAGTGCCGGATTAGCCATCTTCGATTTACACCGTAAGTTAACTAGCTGAGTTTAGTCGGGACCGCTGTATCTGGACATACTTCAAGCAGCGCAGTTACCGACTGGCCTAAAATTGGGTGTATCCATTCTGGATGAACCTCTTGAAGCGGTAAAAGCGTAAACCTGCGTAAATGTATTCGTGGGTGCGGCAGCTCAAGAAGCGCGGTTTGCTGAACCAATGCTTCAATGGAAAGTATATCAATATCAATTAATCTGTCGGCATAACCTTCGGCCAAACGTTCTCGACCCAGCTCTCGTTCCACCGCCAACAATCCTTGCATTAGTTCGTCCGGGGCTATGGCAGATTGTAGCAGCAGCACTTGGTTCAAATAGGATGCTGTACTGTCGTAACCCCAAGCTGGGCTCTCGTAAAACGCACTCCTACGTGCAATTTCCCCAAATTGACGAATACAATGTGCCGCATTGACAAGGTTTTCACGCTTATCACCTAAATTCGTTCCTAATAAGATTAAAACCTCCTTCATGAAATCATTTTTCAGCACGGTCCTTGCCGTACTCACCGCATTTATTGCTACCGTTTTATTTTTGTTCGGCTTAGTCATTGTAGCTAGTGTTACAAGCGAAAGTCCGGTGCCAAAGGTAGCAGACAACACGCTATTGCGCATTAAACTTTCGGGAAGCTTGGAGGAACGTGCTATAGAAGATCCGCTAAACGGTTTAAACGCCGCTTTGCTAGGGATGGATGCACCGGAAGCATTGGGACTCAACGAACTTCGTGAAGGTTTAGCTTATGCCGCTGAAGATGATCGCATCCAGGGCATTCTTCTGGATCAAGGTGCTTTTGCAGCGGGTTATGGTTTGTTGGAGGAATTGACGGACCATTTGAATGCATTTAAAGCGGCCCAAGGGAAACCCATTTATACCTACGGCGAATACTACACTCAAAAAGGTGCTGCACTCAGTGCATTGGCAGATTCCACAATACTTCACCCCGGCGGAATCTTCGAATTACGCGGGATTGGGACCACCAGCACCTATTACAAAACCTTCTTTGACAAATTTGGCATTGAGCCGCTGGTCGTGAGGGGTACTGGAAATAAATTTAAAAGCGCTGTTGAGCCGTTCATTGCCAGTGAAATGAGTGATGAAAACCGACTCCAATTGACCCACCTCATCACCCAGTTTTGGGATTTTATTGGCCTTAATTTTGAGCAAAAAGGCCTGGATCGCGCCGTGTTAGATGACGCAGCGGAGCGCTTTATTGGGATGGATGCGGATGCCACGCTTGAGGCAGGATTGGCAGATGCATTGGGTTACCGCGAGGATGTGATGGCACACTTTAAAGAGAAATATGAAGTGTTGAATTGGTCCGATTATGCTGCGCAATTACCCAATTCCCGAGCTAAAGACCGCATTGCCATTGTATATGCTAACGGTTCGATAGGAAACGGTTCCGGTGACGAAACTACCATCGGTACAGATAACATCGTCAAAGCACTTCGTAAGGCAGAGAAAAATGATAAAGTAAAAGCCATCGTACTGCGGGTGAATAGCCCAGGAGGAAGCGCATTAACCTCAGATATCATTCACCACACCATCGAAAGCATTGAAAAACCAGTGATCGTAAGTCAGGGTGACTATGCTGCTTCAGGAGGCTATTACATCAGCTGTAATGCCGATGCCATATTCACTAACAGCACGACTATCACAGGAAGTATCGGCATATTCATGAGCCTGTTCACCGCGGAAGAATTGATGACACAAACCCTAGGTTTAGCGGTGGAGGAAGTGCAAACGCATCCTATGGCGAACTTCCCCAATCTGGCAAAACACCCGGATTCTGCGCAATACGCCATCCTTCAGCGCATGATTGATCGTGGCTATGGAGATTTTACCGGTAAAGTGGCCCGTGGTCGCGCCATGGAGCTAAACGACCTCCTCCCCTTGTGTGGCGGTCGCGTTTGGACCGGTAAAGATGCTGTGGACAATGCCCTTGCTGATTACGAAGGAGGAATGAACGAAGCATTAGAATACGCTGCAAAGCAAGCCGGCATAGAATCCTATCAAACGTACGAATTGCCCGCTGTAGAATTAGGTATTGAAAAATATTTGAAATCCTTTGGCGTCGCAAGCGCAAAGGCTAAAACTCCAGATTTTCTTCAAAATGAAGCCCTGGAAGAACTGTGGTTCCTGGCTAAAAACCCAGGCATGCAGGCACGACTCAACCCCATCTTCATGAACTTATGATCGCAGAGAAAAAAGCAACAGCGGAACGGTTGTATTACGTCCTCGGCGCTCTCTTTATCGCGGCGCTCATTACGTGTAATCTGATCGCAAATAAATTCATTAGCATCGATCTTGGCTTCAAGGTATTTACCATCAGTGCAGGAGTTTTGCCCTATCCATTGACTTTTTTAATCACCGATATATTAAGCGAATTGTACGGACAAAAAAGAACCACTCAAGTGGTACTTTCTGGGCTAATAGCCAGCATTTTCGTTTTGTTTGTTTTATGGCTAGGCGCACAATTCCCCGCTATCGCGACTTCACCCATTTCTGACGAAACCTACAACAATGTTTTTCAAAATGCTTGGCGCGTCATTGCAGCTTCGATGTTTGCCTACCTCGCAGCGCAGCTGATCGACGTTCGATTGTTTCACTTCTGGAAAAAAATCACCGGAGGTAAGATGCTGTGGGTGCGCAATAACTTTTCTACACTCGCGAGCCAATTAGTTGATACGACACTGGTGGTATTTGTATTGTTCGTTGGTACCCTGCCCTACGCAACAATGGCAGATTACATCTGGGACGGATGGCTCTTTAAAGCCACTGCAGCCGCATTCGATACCGTATTGATTTATGCCTTTATGTGGTGGGCACGCCGATTCTTTAAGTTAGAGTTGGGCGAAGAGATTCAGCTGTAATTAGCGAATTTCTAAATCAACGCGGTGCCCATGATGTGCACGAACGTTGAATACGCCATTTTCAAGCATCAAATACTGTCCACGAATACCCAGTAATTTTCCAGCAAAGGAATCGCCTTTTTCTTTAAAACTGAGGCTCTTTACTTTCAGGAGTTGTTCTGCTATTGGATACTTCATGGACCAAACCTCAGGTGCTTCTGCCGCATATTGTTTTAACTCTTGTGGAAGTACATCTAATGCATGATGCCAAGCATCTTCTAGGGATTCGTCGCAGGGATCATTGCGCAGCATAGCTTGCCACGAAGTTTTATCTGTGAAATAGTCTTTGAGCGCAACTTCTGCCTCACCGGCTAAATACCTGTTGGGTACTTCCAGTAAAACTGCAGCTTCTGCCGCACCCTGATCCATCCAACGGTACGGACGTTGCGTTCCTCTAGTGACGCCTACTTTTATGCGGTTGGTTTTCGCCAGATACACAAAATGCGGCTGCAATTGCAAGCGCTGTTCGAACTCCAGATCGCGTTCTGCAATGCCCAAATGGGCCTTACTTAATTCCGGCTTCATAATGGTTGGCGACGCCTCAGGCTTTGTGAAGAAACACTCGCGGCAGAAGTTTTGACGATACACCTCGGGAACTAATTGGCCACAAAAACAAATGTGCTCACCTAGGAATGTAGCCGAAAATTCACGCCCTATTAGAGCATTCATCAGCAGTAAATCACCGCCCACTTTAAGCGTGTAACGAATGGTAGATCCGTATTGGGTAGACATTTTATGAAGTGCGCCGTGGTACTGCATTTTTAGTTTAATTTTAATTCTTGTGAAGGTACACAGCTCAACTGAAATAGAAGCCTTGCTATGATTTATACTTGGGTCAATAAAGTCATTCGCCAAAACATGCGCAAGCGCGTGGAAGAAATCTTTGCCTTCAGCGAAGCACCTATTGAAACGCAGGCAGGATTGCTTCGGGGACTTATCAGTAAGGCCCAAAATACTACTTATGGGCAGTTGCATCATTTCGAGCACATTAGCGACCGAGCAGTCTTTTCAAAATTAGTTCCGCTATCAAATTACGATTCGCTTAAGCCATACATCGAACAAATGCGCGAAGGACAAACCGATGTATTATGGCCGGGCAAAATTGAATGGTTTGCGAAAAGTTCGGGAACAACTTCTGGTGTATCGAAGTACCTACCCGTTTCGAAGGAAAGTATTGAGGAATGCCACTTTTCCGGCGGCCGATTCGAACTCGCCCTCTATTGCAATACGGTCACTGAAACAAAAATCTTCGAAGGCTTGGGCCTACGTTTAGGCGGATCCACACAAATTCAACAAGAAGGCAACGGACAAAGCGGAGACCTCAGCGCCATTTTAATTCAGAACATCCCGCTTTGGGCGGAATTGCGCAGTGCGCCGAGTCATGAAACTGCACTTTTAAGTGACTGGGAAGAGAAGTTGGAGGCAATAGTCGACGAAGCCATTACCCAAAACATCA
Source organism: Schleiferiaceae bacterium (assembly GCA_022426185.1). Taxonomy (GTDB): domain Bacteria; phylum Bacteroidota; class Bacteroidia; order Flavobacteriales; family Schleiferiaceae; genus UBA10364. The sequence continues at coordinate 2,720 of JAKMEB010000149.1, read as the reverse complement.
CCTCACTTTGGGGTGTCAGCAGTTGGTTTTTAGTGCTCTTTAAAAAAGTATTGGAACGAACGGGGAAGTCCCATCTATTGGAGGTATGGCCCAATCTTGAACTCTTCGCACACGGTGGTGTAAACTTCGCTCCTTACGAGAAGCAGTTCCGGGAAATGATGCCGGGAGAGCAGGTCACTTTTATGGAAAATTACAATGCCTCTGAAGGATTTTTCGCAGTGCAGGACGATCCATCCATAGACGGTATGTTGCTTTTGCTGGATAATGGCATTTATTACGAATTCATCCCTCTCGATGCTTTTAACGCAGCAGATAGTAAAACCATTCTACTGGAGGAGGTAGAATTGAACACCGATTATGCCATAGTCATCACCACCAACGGTGGACTTTGGCGTTATATCCTAGGAGATACCGTAAAATTCGTCTCTAAAAAGCCGTATCGAATTAAGGTCAGCGGACGCACCGCTCACTTCATTAACGCTTTTGGCGAAGAGGTCATTGTTACCGACGCTGAATATGCACTGCAGGCGACCTGTGAGGCCTTAGAATGTCGGGTGATTGATTTTCATGCTGCGCCCTGTTACATGAATGACAAGACCACCGGTGCACACCAATGGATCATTGAATTTGAGCAACCGCCTGAAGATTTGGAAGCGTTTAAAATAGAATTGGACCGTAATCTACAGGGTCAAAATTCAGATTACCAGGCGAAGCGGAAATACGATCTCGTCCTGGGACCACCGCGTATGACCGCCGCAGAACCGGGACTTTTTCATCAATGGCTGAAAGAAAAAGGAAAGTTGGGCGGACAGAACAAGGTTCCCCGCCTTAGCAATGATCGTTTACTTATAGAGCAGTTTCTAACGCTGAATGCTTCGCTTCAAACTCAGCCATAACGGCGGTCCAAAGCCCAATTCTTGACTGTAATGCTGCTTTCGAAGACAAAGCAGCTTGCTCCCATTTCGCGGCATTAGTACCACAGAGGAGTTCGACCATTTGCTCGGCAAGATGGCCATGTAAATCCCCATCGATCTCAATGTGGCGCTCTAAATAGTAAGCGAATAAGCCCAATTCATTCGGGAACGTAGCCTTCAGATAGCGAACGATTTCAATAAACATATCCGGAATAAGATCTTCCCGTCCAAAGGTGAACACCGCAGCAATCTCTGAGGCATCGCCGCGGGCAACCACATCTAATGTTTGTCGAACAAAAGCCTTCGCGCTTTCTGGCGCATCACTAGCTTCTAACGCCTCCAGCGGTTGCACGCCGCGCTCTAAGTCCTTAATGAAATTTGAAATAGGCGTTGTATCTGCACCGGCCTCTGTCATTGCACGCAGGTACAATTCAAAGTGGCTGGTCGCATTGCCCTGCTGATCCACATCGCTTTCTTCACCATGAACAATCTCATTGATAAGTCGACGTACGGCCGGATCACCCTTTGGAATCCAGTAGGTATCGACACAAGTAAGTTCACGTTGTAGCGATTTGAGGAGTACCATAAAATCCCATACGGCCCATACATGTGCCTCCATAAAATGACGTGCACGCGGGACTGTATTGACCCATTGGAAGGCCGGGTGTGCGACTAATTCTTGTCTGGATGCTTCAATCTGCTCTTTTACCAATTCAATTTTCATATTTCAGTGGAATGCTTGAGGTACTTTTATTACTTTGCGGGTACAAATTTAATGAGCATGCACATAGCAATCGCAGGAAATATTGGTTCAGGTAAGACAACTTTAACTGAGTTGTTAGCAAAACACTATAATTACCAGCCACATTACGAAGATGTAGACGACAATCCTTACCTAGACGACTTCTATGAAGAAATGCAACGTTGGAGCTTCAACTTGCAAATCTATTTCTTACGCTCACGTTTTGCACAAGTAACCGCTGTACGCGAAGAAGGTTTAAACGTTATTCAAGATCGTACCATTTACGAAGATGCCCACATCTTTGCGCCCAACTTACACGCGATGGGACTGATGACGGCTCGCGACTACGAAAGCTACAAAGGCCTCTTCGAACTGATGGAAAAACACCTTCAACCGCCAGATCTGCTCATTTACCTGCGCGCCTCAGTTCCAACATTGGTAGATCACATACAAAAACGTGGAAGAGATTACGAGAACAGCATCCGTATCGATTATTTGAGACGGTTGAACGAGCGCTATGAAGCTTGGGTCAACACCTACGATAAAGGAAAAATTCTCATTGTTAATGTAGATAAGAATAAGTTTCCTGAGAATCCTGAAGACCTAGGAGAAATCATCCAGCAGATTGACTCAGAGCTCAACGGCTTGTTCTAAAGCTTTAATCATTTTTTCGCAAGCACCCGATTGCGCCAACACCCAGTTGCGCGCCTCCTTTTCTTTCTGAATATAATCCCCTTGACGGGCTCTTACGAGATACGATGTCCAATCGGTATGATGTGCACCAGGAACCAACAATCCCCTGGCAATCAAAGATTCATTTTCAGGGATTTTCTGCCAATGCGGACCGCATGCCACAACCTTCCCCTGTACAGTAGCTTCCAGCACATTGTGCGTTGCTTTACCATAGCCCCCGCCTACGATAACGGCATCCGCTAGCATGTACAAGCTGCGTAAAACGCCAAATTCAGGAATGAGGAGCACATTCGTTGACTGAGGTTCATCCTTTAAAGAATCATTGACCTTACCATTAAATGCTTCGGATAATTTAGAAACTTCTTTTAGAT
>JAKMEB010000107.1 GCA_022426185.1 Schleiferiaceae bacterium | reverse complement strand
TTGGCCGGCAAGATTACAGCGGCGGCTGTTACCGGACCGGCTAAACACCCTCGGCCCGCTTCATCGGTACCGGCTTCTACGATAGCTATTGGCGAATGCTGTCGTTTCATTTAGGCAATGCTTTGATGAATGCAGCGGCACTCTGTTCCCAATTAAAAAAATCACCTCGCTGCAGTGCGCGCTCACGCCAGATCGAATTTTCTGTAGTGATTTGTTGCAACGCTGCACTCCATGCCTCCACATCGTAAGTCGAAACGAGCAATCCTGCAGTACCCACCACTTCAGTCAAAGCACTGTTTTTTGAAGAGATGACAGCTGTGCCACACTGCATGGCTTCAACTAATGGAATGCCAAATCCTTCCATGGCGCTGGGCATGCAATAGGCAGTGGCACCTCCGTACAGTTGTTCTAATGCCGGTCCTGAAAGTCTACCCAACCAATCTATTCGGTCCGCATGCTTTAAGGAGTTGCGAACGGCTTCGAAGGCAGTGTCTTTAAAGTGTGCTGCTCCAGCAATTTTTAGGCGGTGTACTGTAGTGGGGTTTTTGGCAACCCAGTGATCAAATGCAAGCAAAAGTGTGCGAAGATTTTTTCGAGGAGTAAGTGCACCTACTGCACAGAAATAGGGCGCTTCGGTTTCCATTTGACCCGCTTTCATGGGCTGTTGTGGCGCATTATACGTCAATGCAATTTTTTCAGGAGGTATACTATAGGTGCTGGCAATGTCCTGAGCACTCCATTGGCTAACTGTAAAGATTTGTTGTGCTTGATGCGCCCCTTTTCGAATCTGTTTGCGGTAATAGGCAGCTACGTTTTTTGGAACCCATTCCGGGTGGTGTTCAAAATTTAAATCGTGAATGGTGAGCCATTGCCTGGTTTTTGTTTTCGCGGGCAGTCCATCTGGTGACCAATACAAATCAATAGTAAGCTTTTTCAGTGCGCGAGGCACGGAAAAGTCATTCCACAAGGTCCAGAGCAAAGGGTGCCGGGCCTGTGGAGCGACCACATGAAAGTGAACATTTGGAAAGTTCAAAGAGAATTGGTCCGTAGCAACGCCGCGGTCAAGCAATAAATGAAAGTCATGCTGAGGAAAAGTGGGAATAATCTGCTCCAGCATACGTAGGGTATAAATCCCTGTACCTTCTAGTTGGTTTGGCAACAGCCACCGTGCATTTACCGCAATTTTCATAGTTTCAAATGTACAAAAGCAGCGACTTGCACGTTACTAAAGCGGTATATTCGCCGACAATTCCTTGTTTAGGACAAAACCATGGCCAATCGATTGTTGGATTTTCTGAAGGAACCCACTACTGCTTCCATAGCGAAGGGCAGCTTCGTTGTGCTTTTCTTTAAGGTCATTGGCGCACTTGGAGGCTATGTATTACTCTTCAGCTTGAGCGCTACTGGGGGTGAACGTGAGGTAGGCGTATATGAAGTGGCCTTCACCATAATTCTCATCGGTTCCACTGTAGGACGTTGGGGACTGGATACGGTGTTAGTTAAAGCCCTGGGGCAGCGGCAAATAAATGATGTTCCCTCGAGGCAGCTGTATTTAAAGCTTTTCACACGTGTCTTAGGCGTTTCGGTACTTATATCCGCAGCAACTTTTGCTCTTGCGGCAACTTTCACCAATCTATTTTTTGATCAAACGCCTACCGCGATAATAACTACAGCCGCGATTGCGATCGTCCCCTTTACGTTGATGTTGTTCAATGCCGAAGCGTACCGCGGCTTGCATAAACCTTTACTTTTTTCATTGAATCAACACGGAACGGTGTATTTGGTGATTGCGGTGTTCCTGCTCATTGCACCATGGTCGGATTGGAGTGGTGATGCTATGGGAAGCGCCCACTTAGCCCTTATTGCACTGGTCGTTATAAGTACATTATTCTTTTTGTTGTCGTTCCAGCATATTCTGCGTTTATGTAGTCCTAACGTACCCGTTCCTAAGGCCTATTCACGAGGATTGTTTGCCTCAGCAACACCCATGCTGATCTCATCTGCGCTTTTTTTGGTCATGAGTTGGTCGGATACCCTGATGCTGAGCTATTACCTGCCAGAAGAATCCGTAGGGGTATATCGAATTGCTTTTAAAATCACCACTTTAATCACTTTTGGCCAATTCGCGTTGAACACCGTAGTGACACCAATGATAGCGGGGCTTCATTCAGGCGGTTCGGGAATGGGCCATTTGGCCAAACGCGTAGCGACCTTAAACCTCTACACCGCAGGCCCAATCTTTTTATTGATTGTGCTTCTTGGTCCCTTTTTGATCGGGTTGTTTGGGGTGGAGTCAGCGGAAAAAGCCTATCCATGGCTGCTCATTTTAGCTTTGGGCCAATTAGCTAATGCCTTTGCTGGTCCCGTTCTAAATGTATTGAACATGACTGGTTATGAGAAAAGTGCACGCAATACCATGCTCGTAATGGCAACTGTAAATATTGCACTGAATGCACTTTTGATACCTCTTCTGGGACCTTTAGGTGCAGCAATTGCAACGGCATCCACAATGATTGGCTGGAACCTCTGGGCCGGCATCCTCGTATACAAATACCACGGCTTAATCACCGTGCCGTTTTTGGCTAAAAAGAATTCGGTATGATGGATGCAAAGGCAAATCTCTTTCTTATCGGCGCCGCAAAATCTGGAACGACTGCGTTGGCAGCATCCTTAGCCAAACATCCTGCGATTGCACCCCTGCAAATTAAAGAGCCGGGTCATTTTAGCACCGACCTGCGTACGCCGGTATTTTCGTCCCAATACAACAGATTACTACAATGGGATGAAGCGTCCTATTTTAAGAGAGTGCCGCTCGAAGAGCGCCACATAGGATTTGTTGAAAGCGAATCAAATTACCAGAAATTGGTAGATCAAGCCATTTCGAAAAATCCCGATGTGAATTATGTTCTAGACGCAAGTACATCGTATTTATACAGTGCAAAAGCTCCAGCAGAACTGCGCCATTACGCTCCGGATGCGAAAATTGTGCTGATACTGCGTAATCCTATTGAGCGTGCTTACAGCCATTATACGATGGCTTTGAAATACGGTTTGGAACAGGAGGGCCCCCTGGCTGCGTTCCAACGCGAAGCGAAATTAAACCCAGCGCATTGGGGTCAAGACGAATGCTATTTGGAATTGGGCTACTACGCAAAACAGCTGGAACGCTGGTTGGAATGTTTCCCGCTGGACCAATTACACATTATTTGGTACGATGACTTTACCGCGGATGCGCAAAAGACAATGGATGTACTTATGAACTACTTGGACTTGCCTACTTTTGTACTCCATAAAACAGACCAACTAAACGTAGGTGCCATTCCCAAATACGCAATCCTCAACACATGGGCAATGCGCTTTTTAGGACCGTTACGCGAAAAATTACCGAAGTCCCTGGTGCGATGGCTCAAGAAGAAAACTCAGGTAGCCGCCCCAGAATTGGACCCGGAAACACGAAGCTTTTTATTAGAGGCTTTCAAAGAAGAAATAGAACAATTAGCGGCCTTAACCGGCAAGGATTTAAATCATTGGAAATAAGAAGTTATGGAATACAGTAGTGCAAATTTGATTGCCTTTTTCTACAAAAACAGAAAGCCTCTTTTAGGAATCCCGTTCCTTGCAATGGTCGTAGCCGTTGCTTTTAGTGGGCCAAAATTTATCAAGCCTCTTTTTGAGTCTCAGGTCATTCTTTTCCCTTCAACCACCAATTCCGTTTCTAAAGCGCTCCTGCCGCAGTCGAACGGATATGGAGATGAGGATATTTTTGAATACGGTGACGAGCAGCAGGCAGAGCAACTCCTACAAATCCTGAACTCAGGTGAAATTAGAGACTCCGTGATTCAGAAATTCGATCTTATGGCGCACTATGAGATCGATGAAGACACAAAATACCGCAGAACGAAGCTCTTTAAGGAATACGCAGGGAAAATAGAATTTGCCCGTACCCAGTTCATGTCCGTTGAAATCAACGTGATGGATACGGATCCTCAGATGGCTGCGGACATTGCGAATTACATTTCATTTTTGGTCGATAAAACCAAGCGCAGAGTTTCTAGAAGCCGAGCGGAAATGGGACTTAGTATTGTTAAAAACGAATACCACAGCTTGCAAGGTGAAATCCAGAAGATGGAGGATAAAATCACTGAACTTCGTTATAAGGGCGTTCATGATTACGAGAGCCAAAGTGCCGTTTTCAATGAACAATACGCCATCGCATTGGCTGCAGGCGCGCCATCAGGACGTGTCAAGGCGCTAGAGCGTCGTCTCGATACACTCGCTAAATATGGTGGTAAGTATGTGGCCATCCGAGATGAGCTCCAACTTTTGAAAGAAGAGGAAGTGAAATTGAAAACGAAATTCGATCAGGCAAAGGTCGATGTGAATCAAAATCTTCCGGCAACCTTTAAAGTAGATTCCGCCTTTGCAGCGGAACGAAAAACGTATCCAAAGCGCAGTATTCTTATTCTTGCTGTAGGATTTGCAACGTTCATTCTAGTTGCTTTTCTTTTGCTCGTACGCGGGACACTTCGAGAATTAAAGCACGAGGCCTAGTATTTTGCTGGATTCGCTGCAGACCACAAAAAGAGCCAATTATTGGCTCATCGCTATCACCCTACCGCTCGTTGCGCTGGGCGTGTTGTTCGAGCAGTGGTATGCATTTTTGATCCCCCCAGCTTTATTTGTGGTTTGGCTCACGCTTTACAGATTAGATTGGGCCATGTGGTTTGTTGTTTTAGCTACGCCGCTTTCGGTTACGCTTGAAGACCTTACAGGAGGATCGGGATTGTCGCTACCTACAGAGCCTATGTTGGTGTTGATCACCTTCATCACCCTTGTGAAGATGTTCTTTTTTGAAGAGTACGATAAACGGATTCTCCGACATCCTATTAGTATCGCTATTTATCTCTATTTGGCTTGGATGGGATTAACCTCAATTACTTCTGAGCTGCCTTTAGTTTCACTCAAGCAATGGATCTCTAGAATCTGGTTCGTTATTCCCTACTATTTTGTTCTCGCACATATGTTTCTTAAAAACGACCGCAACAAAGAAATTTTCCTTTGGCTTTTTCTCGTTCCGCTCGTCATTGCAACCCTCTACACCCTTTATGTGCATAGTCAGTATGGTTTTACCAAGAAGACCTCTACATGGGTGATGTTCCCAGTATTTAAAGAGCACACCTCTTATGGAGCAGTTCTAGCCATGTTTTATCCGGCAGCACTGTACTTGGCTTTTCGTAAAAGTTCCTGGGGGATCAATGCGGTTGCACTGCTTTTGCTAGTTATTTTGACTGCAGCCACAGTTCTAAGCTACACTAGAGCAGCATGGCTCTCATTAGTCGGTGCAGGTTTGGTTTATTTAGTATACGTTCTGAAATTATCCCGCACTCAAGTTTGGTCACTTACTTTTATTACCATCCTAGTCGCCGGGTTAAACTACTCGTACATCGCTTCGAAATTTGAACGCAATAGAACCGATTCTTCTGATAACCTTAATGAGCATGTAGCTTCAGTGACCAATGTCAGTACGGACGCATCTAACCTTGAGCGGATCAATCGATGGAATTCGGCGCTGCGCATGTTTAAAGATCGTCCACTACTAGGTCACGGTCCAGGAACCTACATGTTCTTGTATGCACCGTATCAAAAGCCCGCTGAAAAGACCATTATTTCTACCAACGCAGGTAATCGTGGCAACGCTCACAGTGAATACCTAGGTCCATTAGCAGAGAGCGGCATCTTTGGACTGCTGACCTTACTTTTCATTATATACCAAGCGGTCGTAAATGCGGTTACT
>JAKMEB010000104.1 GCA_022426185.1 Schleiferiaceae bacterium | reverse complement strand
CCTTTGAGGCGGCGGGAGATTACACCAACCCTCGTTACTTAGGACTGATCGAAGAGCACTACTACCCGGAGCATGTTTTACGTCGCCCGTTAGCGGAATGGCCAGAGCCCGTAAACAGAAGTTTTTCAAAGTTAAATTACCCCTTGTATTTAAAACTTCAAGGCCCTAGCGAGTTTGGTATGGTTGGCGACGCGACCCTTAAAAATTGGGACAGAACAGCCGATTTGCATCGTATTGAAGTACCCACACTTAGCATTGGTGCGCAGTACGACACCATGGATCCAGAAGCCATGCGTGCCATTGCAGATTCAGTTCAAAACGGAACCTTTCTGTATTGCTCAGAGGGAGGACACATGACGATGTACGATGATGCGGACACGTACTTCAACGGGATTATTGATTTTCTTAAGACGTTGTAGCGCGGAGGCGCTGGGCCAATTCTTTGCCTAAGCCTGTGCCAAGCGCTACACCCATTCCCCCCAACCGAACAGCTGCATGCACGCGCGACGACGGGTGTAAGAGCAGTGGCGCTTTTCCTTCCCCGAAGGCCATAATACCTGACCAAGCATAGTCTATCTCTAATGGACGATCAGGGGCTATGAAGTTTTTTAGGTCTACGATCAGTTGTTCTTCCAAAAGCGCATTAACACCTTCTTTTGTGGTGGTTTCACCCTTGAGATCGAGGTGGCGGGCGCCGCCGAGGAGGATGCGGTTGCCTGCGTTTCGGAAATAATTGTACCCGCTGTGGTAGTGAAAGGTTCCTTGCGGCGGCGCCCACGTCAGCGGTTTTGTGACGAGAACCATGCCTCTGCCGGGTTCAAGGTCTGCTTCTGGCAGGAGCGCTTTTGTGAATGCATTCGTGCACAAGGCCAATTGGCCGGTAAAAAGTTGGAGCGAACCTTCGGCAGTTGAGACCGCGACTTCAACACCATTCGTTTGCTCCACGTAATGAAGAACTTCTGTTTGGGTATAGAACTGTACCCCAGCTTCTCGCGCTTTTCGGGCAAATGCATCCATCATTTTTCCGGTGTCGATGCTCCCTTCAAATTGGTTTTTAACCAGTCCTTTTACTATAGTTTGTTTGAAGCTAAAGGCCGGAATATTGTCGCGTGCATCAGAGAATACGGGGCGTTTGAACAGAGGTCTGAGCCAGTCGTTGAATGTGAACATGCGTTCGTGCAGGTCCCCTTGGAAATCCAGTTCGTAGCCGCCTACGGGGCAGTAGTCAATGTGCTTATCGCCTAGTAATTGCCGTAATTCAAGGCCGCCTTTGTACCGTTTTTCAACAAGGGAAAGCAGTTCATCTTGGGAATCGGTTCGTGCATTTTCAGCCAATTCTGATATGGATCCAAAGCAAACGAATCCGGCATTTTTTGTACTGGCGCCGCTTGGGAACAGTCCGCGTTCGATAACTGCAACTTTCTTTTTTGGGTGAGCTAATTGGTAGTGCAACGCTGTACTTAACCCAACTAGGCCGCTACCAACAATAATCAAATCGTGGTGAATGAAAGAAGAGCGTTCCCAGTAGCTTAGCATGAGTTCAATTTTATAATTGGAATTCCTGGCCAAATTCAGCGAAATGCAGGCCTTCTGCTTCTAGCGCTTTGCGCCCTTCAAATTCCGCATTACGTCCAGGGTTTGAGTGGTTGAGGTGAATGAAGTAAATCTTTTCGCGTTCCTTCCTGGGCAGATAGGAGAACAACTTAGCTGATTCTGAAATGAATGGATGCGGAACCTCTGACATGGGCCGTGGCACTTCTCCATCAGCGAAAAAAGTACCGTCGATGAAAGCAAAGTCTACGCGTGGAATTACAGCGATGATGTTCTCTTCCCATTCCTCCCATTTATCAATATCTGGAATGTAAAGGGCCACTTTTCCTCCTTTACGCTTGATATAGTAACCTACTGTTTCGGAAAATTCATCGCGGTGAGGTACTAAGAAGGGTTCAATGATCAGGCCGTTTTTAAGCATGCGCGGCACACCTTCTTCTAGACCATTTAGCGTTATGTTTTGAAGTTTTAAGAGCTGGTTCCACGGTCCGTTTTTTGCGAGAAAATCGATCATTCTTGGCATTGCATAGACCGGTACTTTGCTCGTATTCGCAGCCTCGCGGCCGAAGTGGGCGAGTCCGGTATAATGACCCATGTGTGCATGAGTTAAAAAGACCGAGTATTTTTTTGATCCCGATCGTTCTAAGATTTCTCCCAGCTGCGGTACAATATCTGGTGTCGCATCAAAAAGTACGGCTAGCGTAGAATCGTAAACGCCCAGGCATGCAACATAGTCGTTCGCTTTAGGCGCTGCACAGCACGGTTTTTCGCAATTCATATGCGGGGAGCCTCCATCTTGAAGCGTGCCTAATACAACGAGGGTTTGACCGTAGACGGTACCAAAAGTGAGGTAAAAGACTATATTAATGAAGTGCTTCATAGCGAGGGGGGGTTAAAAAGTTATACGCGAAAGAAGGAACAAAAGGATGAGCACTGTAACTGCGCGCCAGTACTTCTTAAACATAGAATCGGTCCACTTATTTGCTCCCCACATAGCATAAACATTCAACAAACAATATAGCGGATTTATTCGCTGTGTCTTGGGGGATCTAACCCACAGAGACGGTTTAATTTTTAATACTTGAAATAAGGTCCACGCAATTTATTGCGTGGACCTTAATCATTATTAATGAGCCGGTTTGTAGCTTAATAATAAGGCTTTCCTATGCAAACCTTTTTTGTGACCAAGAAACGACTACGCCCAGTATCGCGCCCATTACTGCGGATAGTAAGGCGTCTTTTAGTACATATTCGTACGAAACAATATGGGTTACCGATACCATTTGGAGGTCCACTATTAGCCAAATAATCACGCTGTAGACCGCCCCAAACATTGCTGCACCGGATCCGGAAGCGATTTGAAGTTTCGGTAGAAGGACTACGAATGCTATCAATTGTAATAGTGCAAGAACTAGCCCGGAAACAAAATCAGGAGCCTCTCTTACGGCCTCAGGATACGCGTCGTGCCAGATTTCAAATTCAGGAAGAAAAACGAAGTTAGCGAATACTCCACCTAGAATAATAAAGGTTGCTAGCGCGAAGAATAATGAGATAAAGAATTGCTTGTTCATTGCAGTGTTATTTAAGTTACTATTAAGATTTAGCTGTTTTGGAAGAATAGAAAGCCAATGCAGCGAGAAACGCGATAAGCCCTAATGCCTGCATTGGCACGTTTACAGGTGTAGTAAAATGCTGCAGCAATCCGTTGATTAAGAAGAAGGTATATGCCAACCCGGTATAGAGTAATACCTTTTTTGCTTCATTTAGAGGAAGACTACGTGTCGAAAACAGAATGATTCCAATAACGATACACGCAACGCCTAATGGCCAGTGCATTGCGGTACCCACCTCAACAGCGCCTCCAGTGAGCATGTCTTCCGGAAAAGATTGTTTTGTTAATGTTTCGCCCCCGAGAATGAAGCCGATTCCCTGGAACACGTTGAGTGCCCCAATAAGGGTAATAATGGTTTTTGTTTTCATGATGGTTTTGTTTAGCACATTTAAGATATACTAAATTCCCATTAAGCAAAACAACAACCTGATTATTAGTATGTTAATACCTATACAGAAAGCCCGCAACTGGCTTGTTTAGCGTTTTTATACCAAGCGCCGCCCAGTATGGGGAGTGACCTATCGACTCCAGACCATCACCTTTTCAACCGTACCATCATCATATATGATGATGAGTGGAATGTCTGTTCTAAATTGGGTTTCGCGACCGATAAAGTCTACAATTTTAATGATGTGACGCTCGGGTTCGGTTGGCAAATCATCGCAAGGCGGTTCCAGATTCCCTATCCAATTGACTTGATTGAGGCCGCTTAGTATTCTTTCGTCCAGGTATTCTGCAATTCCCTTTTTTACATGCGCACCATAATTAGTATCTAATGCGGCTAAGAAGTCGGAATACTGAAATCCGTAATCTTTGCGATAATAGCTGTCAGAAAGTACGGCACTCTTGATTAAATCTTGTTTTTCCTCTAACAGTGCGTACCAGCCCGAGGTGGCTAAGTCCGTAAGTACGGTGTCGAGATGCGCGTTGAAAACATCCTTATAGTAAGGAAGGGCTAGAAGTCGTTCTGCAAGTGGGCGGTTGCTTTGGTGCCAATTATTCAGGTCTCTATTTGCCCAATCGATACTGAACCAATCAATCCCGAACGTATTATCAAGGTCGTATTCGATGAACACGAATTTTCCTGTAGCTGGTTGACGGTAGAGGTAGAAGTTATTCTTGTTGTAAGAATGGCCATCCCAGTGGCCTATAATCATCTCTACCGCGAGTGTTTTTAGGTAATGATTTACCTCAAAGTTGCGCTCCATGTAGCATGCAAAATCGGCATCGCTACTATTATTCAAGGAGTCTAAAAACGAAATGAATGCGCTGTAGTCGTTTGAATCCTTGTTGGTTTTTAGTTCGTAAACACTCCTGTAGGCATCTGCATTTGTTCCCCAAAAATTGAGATCCGCGCCCCAACTGGCCTTGTATAGATTTCCCTTGTCGTCCTCAATGAATCGTTTTTGGAGAAACTCATCGTCAATGTGCTCAACATTAAGATAGAGTCCTCTGTAATTTCCGTTGATATAGAGCTTAACAAAACTGGTTCTAGAGGCGATGAGACCATGCTTTTGGAGCAGGTGAAGACTGGACCAATAACGCAACAAAGAAGGGTCGTTGTGCTGCCCAACAAGATTCATCTTCTCTATTCCCTTAAACTTTTGCCCCACGACGTATTCATTGAAGGACACTTTAAATCCTTTCTTTTTCGCGTTCCTAGAGGTGTTGCCGCGTACACGAAAGCCAATGCTTTGAAGGGTGTCAGAATGCGCCGCACTTTCGTAGCGAAAGCTGGCAGGGAAGTGATGGTCGCTTTGCAGACTGTCTCCCAGTAAAGTATTCAAGTGGTTCTGGGCGACGGTAATGTGAACCTGTGCCACTTCGTTTTGCAGAAAAGCATCGTTGTTGTCCGGATGCGAAAAAATCTGCCCCGTTAAAAACAGAGGCAACATCATAGCGATCAATTGGAAGGGGAGTGCACGCATCTTGGGCTAAGATACAGCGTCAAATGATATAACTACGGGTAGTGGTAATCATTCAACTGTTCGCTGTCAAGGCAACACGATCGGGTGAATGAATTACGTTCCTAAAAAAGAACTCGAAAAAACCCCCACCGCTAACTCTACCCAGACTACTAAAAAGAGTAACACCAATAGTCCCATGTATACCATGCGAATTTTTGAATTTGTTGTTCGGGTACTTACCCATTTAAGCCCGACGCCAAGCAGTGTTAATAGGCCTCCCATAATGATGAAGTCGAAAACGCCCCAGTTCACATCACTAGAGAATAAGGTTCCAATAAAAGGAATGAGTAACAGTAGAAGTGGATAGAAGACTTCCTTGGACATAATACTAAGATAAAAAAAAGCACCTGCTATTGCTAACAAGTGCTTTTCAGTGCTCCCCCTATTATTCGGAGTTGCAGCACAACCTTATCTATTTGTGAATTAAGTTTACTTCTTTCTGCGGTAAGGAATATAAATCTGACCAGTTACTACAAAAACTAAAGTCATAGCCCAGATTAGGATCTCCCACCAAC
>JAKMEB010000083.1 GCA_022426185.1 Schleiferiaceae bacterium | reverse complement strand
CACGTGGTCTGTCAAAGCAGGGTTTGCCATTGACCACATACAGAAAAACGCAAACCAAGAAAAGAATTGGACCACGCCCAACTTCTTCATGGTTAAAGGCATGTTCCCGATGTTCTTCCCAACCTCGCGAAGGGTATTCAACAAGCCCGAATTTTCCTTCTGCTCCGCGCGAAATGCCTCCATATCTTCTGGCGGATATTCGTCTGTAGTAAACACCGTGTAAAGAATAGCCAGCAAGAAAATCCCTGCGCCAATTCCAAAAGCAACCTTGACCGACATAGGAACTACTCCTGGATCTGCCTCATTGCTCACGCCCAAAGAACTGACTAATAATGGTAGATTCGAAGCGACCCAAGTACTCACCCCAATAATCAAGGTTTGCACCACAAAACCAAAGCTCCGCTGACTATCAGGCAATTTGTCCGCAACCAACGCGCGAAAGGGCTCCATGGATATATTCATTGTTGCATCCAAAATCCAGAGTCCTCCTGCCGCAATCCAAAGCGCTGGACTGTGCGGTACAAAAAGCAATGTAATTGAAGCCATAATAGCGCCAATTAAAAAATACGGACGACGACGTCCAAAACGCGGATGCCACGTATTATCGCTCATTTGACCTATAATAGGCTGTACAATAAGGCCTGTTAGAGGCGCAGCAATCCACAAAAGCGGAAGACTGTGCTCATCTGCTCCCAGCGTTTCAAAGATCCGACTCATAAAACCGCCCTGTAAGGCATAGCCGAATTGGATTCCCAGAAAGCCGAAGCTCATGTTCCAAATCTGCCAAAAACTGAGTTTAGGTTTCTGTTGCATACGTTTCAATATATTTAGCTTCTAAGATAAAAAACCCGGCTTATGCCGGGTTTTAAGAATGAGGGCATCAGAAATTTATTGACACTCGATCTGCACGTTTACAGCTTCCGTTACACGGTCCGCACCCGTAGCAAATACCTTCTTCATGGCGATAAACTCCAGATAATCTATAGTCTTGTCCGCTGGGATAGTGAAAAATTCCTGTGGAATAAGACGCATTTGGAAATTCCCATTATCTAAATAATCCATTTGAAGATCAGGGTTGTTCCCAACATTGAAAGTGTTTTCAATTTGAGCGAAGGTACCGTCGGTGAAGGTCACCTTAGCATACATATAGCAATCATCGGATGCTAAATTCTGCATACTTGGCTTATCCTCACGCCAGTTTTCATAGCGTAGGGTCAAAACATCATCAGCCATCACTTTCGCGGGAAAGGAATAAAATGCATTACGCTCTGTTGCTGGTGGGTCAATCGCTATACTCTGATCGTCCGATTTTACATCTGGATCGCCATATCCTCCGCCATCTTTTGCTTTAACCAAAAAGTGAATGTCCTCTGCATAAACGGTGGTCGCGTCCACTTCATAAAAGAGTGTAGGCACAATTTTCCAAGAGAAGGTCCCGTCGGTATTTTTCGTCATCTTCATCGCTTCATTGGAATTCTTCCACGGCGCAGAACCCGTTCCGTTCACAAAAGGATGTCCGTCTGGATGGTCCGCTGGCTTCCAGGTCCAGATGTACATGTCTTCGCCTGCATCTACTGCTTGCTTCAATAAATCTTGGTGCCCCACCGCTAAGTCTAAAGCTGCCGGGTCGAAGATGATCTCTAATGAATCTGCAGGATCTATATTTTCATCCGGAACGGTGGTGATTTGAGCGCTTGCTGAGAGGCCCAAAGCCAAGAGTAAAAGGGTGTTAATTCTTTTCATAATGAGGGCTTATTTACGAGTAAACGTTAATTGGTACGAAACGCTCGGCTTGTCACAACGCTCGCGAGCATAGATGAAGCTTACATTCTGGTCAATACTCCTTGGCATGTTTCCTAGAGGTAAAATTACCATTGTGGAATCCTGAGCTAAATGAAGCTCCGACGGATATTCAGGAGTGTTGTAGCTCCAAGTTCCTCCGTTACCAAACACATCAAAACCTGGACCTTGCTGATTCACAGAATACGTGCTGTCCGTGTTAAAGGCAATGACCCATTTATTCTGAGAATTCAAATAAAGATCACTTACATCGCGTGTTTCAGGTACGGGAAGTGTTACGTCTGTCTGCTCAACCATGGTAAGTTCCCAAGTCCCGAGAATACCTGCACCGGCTTCATAGCTGGGACCGATAGGACCCACTTCAGGCTTACATGAGCCAAGCGCTACAAACGCAGCCGCTACTATTGTTATAATTCTTGCTTTCATATGCTTATCTGCTTAGTTGCAGCCTCCTTCTACATTATACTCAAATCCTTGTGCCGTTCCTTCGAAATTAGGGAATTGCAATACCATTCCTGGGCAATCCCAGTCAACACCTCGGATCGTTTGAATTTCACCTAAAACTCCACGTCGCTTCAATTGAAATAATCGGTCGCCTTCAAAGGCCAATTCCAAACGACGTTCTTTCATTACCTCTGCTACAGATAAACTGCTCAGATCAGTCAAGCCCGCACGCTGGCGTAATTCGTTAATTTTAGACAATCCAGAACCGTCACTATCCCCATTCAAACGGACATTACACTCTGCATAAATGAGGTACATGTCAGATAAATGCAATAGTGGTACATCGAGGAAGCTCCCGTCAAACTTACTCACCACGTAAAACTCGTCCGGCGTACCTGCATTACGCGCTTCATACCATAACTGGCCACGAAGGTCGTTCGTATCAGAGGTAGCCTCTACATATAATGCTTGACTTGCTTTCAATGCAGGGTTAGCGTTTGGATCATCAGAGCGGTAGTTATAAGTAAAGCCTACACCGCGCTCGTCTATGATCGTATCATTCGAAGAGCTTTCGTTTGTGCTGACCAGGGTGAAAATGAATTCTGCTGGAAGATTATCGTTGGCATGGTCTGCAAAACGGTTGGTCAAGACCGGGTCTAATGAGTATGTTCCAGAATTCACAACCTCAGCTGCCTTCAACTTCGCGTTAGCGAAATCGCCCATTTCTAAATAGACTTTAGCTAAAAGTGCTTTAGCCGCCATTTGATTTGCAAAGATGCCGTTTGATGTCGGTAAATCAACCTCAGCATCTAGTAGGTCCTGTACAATCTGGGCATATACATCCCCAACCGTTGCACGCATCTGTGGTGTTTGATCGGCACTCACTTTTAAAGGAATCCCTTGATGACTGTTATCCGGGGTATATCCATAGGGTAGGGCCCAAATTCGTACCACATGGAAGTGGCTCAGAGCACGAATAAATTTTGCCTCTGCCGTAATCCGGTCAATGGCATCCGCAGTAGCGCCTTCTAGATCCGCAACTTCTTCAATCAAGGTGTTTGCCCGGTAAATACCAATGTAGGCATCACGATATTCCCCGCCAAAGGACCCGTTAAAGAACGACGAAGTCCAACGCCAAATCTGTGCATACTCACCGTTGAGTCCTAAAGGATCTGCGATGTGGTCCGACATGACCTCAGGGATGTTTTGAAACCGGCCGTTAAAGGCATTTGCTGCAACATCGTAGACACTCACCAACAACTCTTCAGCGTCTTGAATAGTCAAAATGGCTGAGTCCGCTGGAATTTGGCTGTCACTGTTCGCCTGAAAATCTAAAATTCGCTCGCAAGAAGAACTTCCTATTGCGATGGCTATAAGCGCTATAAATACTCTCAAATTTTTCATAATTCGCGCAGATTAAAAGTTAATGTTTACACCCAAGTTCACCGTTTTTTCTTGCGGTGGCGTGAGATAGGTAATGTTCGGAGACATGTTTCTGTCTGTCGCATTCTCGAAATCACGAGCGATCTCTGGATCTAAGCCTATAAAGTTGGTCAACGTGAGCAGGTTTGTACCTGTTACGTTTACGGTCATGCCTTTAATATTTTTAAGCTTGCTCTGCGGCACACGGTAGCTCAACTTTACGTTACGAAGACGCGCATACGTACCGTCGTGCAACCAAAGGTTCGTGTTGATCCATTCCGTGTTTGCGCCGTAAGTGCGGTAATCGCGGCTCAGTCTTGGGTACGTTGCTACATCACCCGGCTGCTGCCAGCGGTCGAAAAGGTCGGTTCGCATGTTCCAATCGGTGACTACACCCATCTGACGCTTGGAGGAACTGTCGTAGATGTCCCCACCTATAGTAAAGACCCACAAGAAGCTAAACTCAAGGTTCTTATAATTAAATGTGTTGGTCAACCCTCCTATAGCATCCGGCATGACATTACCCACAGCTACGCGGTCTTGAAGATCCCATGTGTAGGTCTCTTCACCATCCTTAGTTAGATAGACCGGTAAACCGTTCGTAGG
>JAKMEB010000068.1 GCA_022426185.1 Schleiferiaceae bacterium | reverse complement strand
CAGATAACACACCACCAGAAGCAAACTTCTCATTTGCACAGTTGTCTTCTGATAATTACTTAGAAGTAACATTTACAAATCTTTCGACAAGTGCGACAGATTATTTGTGGGACTTTGGTGATGGTAATACATCGACCGATATGGAGCCCGAGCATATTTATGCCGCTGAAGGTCTGTATACAGTTACATTAACGGCAAGCGATAAATTAGACGTTGAGAGTACTAAAGTTATGGAGGTTGAATTAACTGAGCCTGCAGCTTATATACCTCCAATTCTAGAGTCAAGTTTTGAAGATGGGCAATTATCCGGTGCTACTGGAGACGGCCGTGATTCATGGCGTAATAGTGATATCGGTGGTGTAATTCAAATTACATCGAGCCCTGTTTTGACGGGTACACAAGCTGCGAAACTAACAGGTGATCCGGGCGACAAGCGTATTGGTTACCAGTTATTGACTGTTACGGAACAAACTGTTTATGATGTATCGTTCTACTACACTATGAAAGATAACCAGCCTGGTTCTTTGACGGTAGCTGTATTGGATGGCCCTGCCACAAGTCATGCAGATGCATTGACGAAAGTCATAGGTGCAACAACCGTAAACGATCAGTCTGATCCAGATACTTACGTAAAAGAGACATTCTCTTTCTATTCTGACGGAAACAGTGAGGTAGCATTATATTTCTACAATGATGGGTCTGTTGAAACGCGTTTGGATGATTTCGATATTGAGTTAGGATCTGGTCCTGCACCTGTTTTGGCTAACTTTAGCTATGCAGCGGATAGTACAGATTACATGACTATTGACTTCACATCTAATTGTGTAGGTGAAGATTCATACTCTTGGGACTTTGGTGATGGTTCTACCTCTACTGATATGAACCCAAGTCATACTTATACTGCAGACGGTACTTACACTGTTCAGTTGACTGCTTCTAATGTTGCAGG
Organism: Schleiferiaceae bacterium; assembly: GCA_022426185.1. Lineage (GTDB taxonomy): Bacteria > Bacteroidota > Bacteroidia > Flavobacteriales > Schleiferiaceae > UBA10364. Next base: position 16,129 of record JAKMEB010000068.1, on the reverse strand, counting down.
TGGAACAGATATGATTTCAATGGATGTTACTATTGCAGCTCCTGTTGCTGTAGCTATCAGAAATCCTAGTTTCGATTCCGAAGCGGTGAAGAATGACAACCGTATCGTATGGCGTAATGTTGATCTAGAGACAGATGCAGATACGTATTTTGGTTCTTCAGATTACATGTTACAAATAACTACATCCGTTAATTCCGGTTCGTATGCGGGTAAACTGCCAACTGCCGAAAATTCTTCAAATCCTAGAAGATGGTTGTATCAGGAAGTTGCTGTAAATCAAAACACGAGCTATGATATTACTGGTTACATCCGTAATAAAGTATCTAGTGTTGGTTCTACAGTAACGTTTGAGATTTACGACGGTCCTTTTGATATGGCTTCGACTATAGGTGATGCAAATCATATTCTTTCGAGTGCAGACTTTGATTCAACTTCTGGACACGATACGAGTGTTTACACGCCAGCGACTGTTAATTTCAATTCGGGTACTAACGATACCATTGTGTTGTTCATCTATAATGACTACACTTTGACTGCCACAGATTCGGAAACGATGATTGATGATGTAACAATTGCAGAAAACTAGTAATTGTAGAAACTATTATTCAATGCCAAAATTCGTTAAGCTGATAGTGCTATCGATAGTAGCATTATTTAATTTCATGTTAAGCTCTTGTGAAAAAGGCATTCCTTCTGGACCCACCCCAACAGGTGGGTCCACTTGGAATCCACCACCTCCTCCGGTGGACGACTACGAGTTGCCCAATATCGATTTGACCAATTGGAAGGTAACATTACCCATTCCTCGGTCTGATGGGAAGCCTTTAGAGGTAACCCCGCCAGAGATTTTAGATTATGCTACCGATCCGGTATTGAAGCCATTTATGTATAATGACTCAACTGATGGTAGTTTAGTTTTTTATACTTATCCGGGCGCATCTACCACAAATTCAAGCTATTCTAGAACGGAGTTACGTGAACAGATGGTGTCAGGTAGTAACAATACGAACTGGACCTTTGCTGAAGGTGGCGAAATTCACGGTTTGTTGAGCGTTCCTGAGATTTCTCAGGAGGCTGATGGTGATTACCATCGTACTATAATTATGCAAATACACGGTCGTTTGACGGATCAGCAAAGAGATTTGATTGGTGAGGACGATAACAATGCACCTCCGGTATTAAAAATTTACTGGAGAAATAATAAAGTCTACGTCTTAACTAAGGAGTTGAAGGATACAACAGATACCTATGCAGAGTCTTTAGAAACAAATGCATGGGGCGATGGAGACGGACGTTATTTTTCCCGAGTTGTTGGAACGGATACTTTTTCTTTAGATGTGATTGCTTCAGATGGTCGTTTAGAAGTAACGCTCGGCGGAAGTGAAACATTTGTTTATGATGATGTCCATATGGAGCGATGGGGCGTATTTGAAAACTACTTTAAGGCCGGAAATTATTTGGGAACCTTAGATAGCGACGCTTTTTCTAAAGTTAAATATTACAGTCTAGAGGTATCTCATGATTAAAGGAATTTTAGTTTCAATTCTCACTATTTTATCTTTTCAATCGATCAGTCAAAATATTGATTTAAACCATTGGAAGATTACAATACCTGAAGGTTCCCCATCTAATGTTGAGCCACCAGAAATATTGAATTTTGAGAGCAATGAAATGCTGGCTCCTTTTTTTTATCGTGATAAAATAGACGGTTCGCTTGTATTCTATACGTATCCGGCTGAATCAACAAGAAATTCAAAGTATTCAAGAACTGAATTAAGAGAACAGATGGTTCCGGGAAGCAATAATGTAAACTGGACCTTTCAGCAGGGAGGCGTCATGCGCGGCACCTTACAGGTTGAAGATGTCACTCAAGATGAGGTAGGGAATTACCATAGAGTTATTGTTATGCAGATTCACGGCCGTCTTACTAATGACCAGCGAGACCTTATAGGAGAGGATGACAACAATGCGCCGCCAATGTTGAAAATCTATTGGGACGAAGGACGTATCCGAGTCAAAACTAAAGTACTTAAAGATTTCGCCGTAGATGATGTAGAGATCCTGCACGAATCTGCTTGGGGAGACGATAAGGGTCAGAATTTTAAGCACATTGTTGGTTACGAAAAATTCACATTGGAAGTACGAGTGAAAAAGGGCGAAATGACTGTTACCCTTAATGATGACGAGACCTTTGTCTATAAAGATGAATCTATTAAGCGTTGGGGTATATTTGAGAATTACTTTAAAGCGGGTAATTATTTCCAATCTAGGGATGAAGGCGCTCACGCAACTGTGAAATACTTCGGCTTAGATGTATCCCATTAAATTATGAGAAAGTGTATTGTATTCCTGTTGTTAGGCTTTTCCTCTTTAGGAATAGGTCAAACAAAAAACTTTGATGAAATAGATTTATGGAATTGGAAGTTAGAGCTCCCATCAGGGTACAAAGCTTCTGATTGGAAACTTTCCAATTATCAAAATGATCGCTTTGCGTCTCCTTTCTTTTTTTATGACTTTGAAAAGGGAGCTTTGGTTATGAAAGCATTTCCTTCAAAAGGCACGTCAACCGCTAAATATACACGAAATACTTTGCGTGAACAGATGCAGCCTGGGAGTAACGATGTGAATTGGACCATGAAAGAAGGAGGAGTTCTAGAAGTTGATCTTGAACTTGAGTCAATTTCTAAATCTGAGAGTGGTCAAAGTCATCGTACCATATTAGTACAAGTAGATGGAAGAACAACGGCGAAACAAACGAAACAGTTAGGTCTTTCTAAACCCGCTAGTTTACCAATGCTAAAGATCTATTGGCAAGACGGTTATTTGAAAGTGGTTAGGAAAGAGCTTAAGGACGAAGGAACAGCCGGTGATGCGCTGCTAAATAAAAAGTCCTGGAAAGAAAGTAAAGGTGTTCATTCTAAGAGTAAAGTAGGAAATGATCGCGTGCATATTCGTCTTGAACTAAAACGAGGGAAAATTATAATCCTGATCGATGACGAAAAACCAATCGTTTTTAGAGACTTAAGTGTCGCTCAATGGTATTTCGAAAATTATTTCACGGTAGGTAACTACCTTCAAAGTAAGGAGGACGGTTGTTTTTCCACTGTTAATTATTATAAAATTGAGGTTTCGCATTAAACGCCTTCCCATCACAAGTTATGTCAAAAAGGAGCACACAAATTTTCATCTTTCTTGTATCACTGGTCGTACTTTCTTGTGGTTCTGAAGCATCTAAATCAGCAATTTCGGCGTTTGACGTCAATGCTCAAGCGAGTAATTTAAAACCGGGGGATACGTTGTGTATTGCCGATGGGTTGTATGAAAATGTAATGCTTGAAATAAATTCAATCGGTACTAGAAATGAACCGATTGTAATATGCGCTCAGACTCCTGGTTCTGTTGTGCTGACAGGTAATTCGTCCATGAACATATCCGGCGAGTATGTAATCATTAGTGGATTGCATTTTGATAATGGCTTCGCTGAAAAATCGGTGATTTCTTTTCGCTCCAAAAAAGGAGGTTCCTTGGCCCGTAATTCTCGTGTGACATCCTGTGCGATAACAAATTTTTCAAATCCCGACCGTATACATTCGGACCATTGGATAGAGATTTACGGAAGAGAAAATAGATTCGATCACAATCATATCGGTACGAAGTGGAATTTGGGTGCCACTATGGTCATGCGCTTGGGCGATTCTAGCAGCACAGATAATCGTAATAGTATAGATTCTAATTACTTTGGACCTAAGCCACGACTGGGCTCAAATGGCGGAGAAACACTACGTATTGGCTCTTCCGCGAATTCACTAAAGAAAGGTGGGGCACAGGTGATTAGTAATTATTTCGACCGTTGCAGTGGCGAAGTTGAAGTGCTTTCGATAAAGAGCTCTGAGAATACGATCGCCAATAATGTATTTTACGAATGTGAGGGTGTTTTAGCCCTTCGACATGGAAATAACAACTATATAGGGGGTAATGCCTTTATCGGTAATAGAAAATCGGAAACCGGCGGTCTAAGAGTAATTAACGCTGGACACACGGTAGAGAATAATCTATTTTACGGTATAACGGGGAAACGCTTTTTTGCAGCGTTGGCAGTAATGAATGGTGTACCTAATTCTGCGATTAATAGGTATCATCAAGTCGCGGATGTGAAATTAATGAATAATACATGGGTGGATTGTGATAGAATCTCATTTAGTGTAGGAGCGGACAATGAACGAACCGCCGCTCCCATTCGAACACAATTCAGCGGTAATGAGGTGTTTTATAAAGATGCTTCCAAGCAACCCTTTTTCTTCGATGCAAACCAGTCTATTACCTTCTCCGATAACAAAACTAATAGTGAGGCTGAATTGAATGGTTTTGTGAAAACAGACTACGTTGGATTATCCGTTGCTACGATAGATTCAATAACAGCTTTAGCCAGTTTTACAGGTCCATTATGGCTTGATAGAGGGGATTTGGAATCGGTTTTACCTCCATCGAACAAACGTATTGCAGTGAATCAAACGAATATCTCAACTGTGCTTAATGATCTTACTGGTGGAGATACCTTAGTTTTTACAACACAAACTCCATTGACCATAGAAGCGCCTATTCGTATCCAACACGATGTAACTTTTACAACGGAAGGAGAAGGCTATGCAGTCATTCAGCCAGGAGATGGTTTCAAAGGTGCATTATTACAGATTGAAGCCGGTATTAACCTATCAATGGATGGTATATGGCTTAAAGGGCGTAATGGCGTGCACAACTCGCCTTACGGTTTACAAGCAAAAGCACCCATGCTTGAGCATTATAATCTGCGCATTGATGATTGTCGCTTTTCCGATTTTAAAGAAAGTCGGTATGCCGCCATACACGCAGAGAAAGGAACATTTGCTGATACAATGATTCTAACAAATTGTTGGTTCAAAGACTTTTCAGGATATGGAATAGCATTGAATTCTGAGAATGATGATAGAGGTCGCTATAATGCAGAATACATCACTATATCGGGGTGTACATTCGTGGACATGATGGGGAGTGCGATAGACATTTATCGCGGTGGAAACGATGAAAGTACCTTAGGACCATTTGTGACCATTGAAGATTGTGACTTTATAAATATTTGTAACAGAGAACTGGGTACGGCGGTCCGAATGATCGGAGTACAGTGGTCGCGAATTGGTGATTGCAGATTTGTAGATTCTGGTAAGAGTGGACGTGCAGTTTGGTTTGAAGATCCTGCATGGGCGGATATTGAAATTAAGGATTTAAGATTATCAAATTCAGGTAGAATACAAACCTTTTACCCTCGAAGAGTTGATCGGACGTCTCTGGATTATTCGGACATAACTGTAGATAGAACACAGCTAAAAGAATGGACGCTATAATGCATAGGTTTTTAGCTTATATCGTTTGTGTTGTTCTGTTCATTAGCTGCGGTGAGTCTGCAGTTAGTGATGAGGCAAATGAAAGTTTCTTGCTACTTTCAAGAGATGGTGCAAGTGCGATACAAAACAATAAGTCTCATCCCATCATTTATGAGGCTACGGTTAAATTAGAGAATCGCTTAAAAAGCGCACTATCGTCTGCTATCGATGTTCCTCAGCCGAAGGATCCCGGTGGCGGTTATACGCATGAAAAGCATAAGAAAAACTATGCAGCGGTTAAAGATGCAGCGACCATGTATCTTTTAAGTGGTGACGTTGCTTATTTGGAGTATACTAAAGATTTATTACTAGCCTACGCGGCTTTATATCCTACTCTAGACTTACATCCAAAAAGAAAGAATCAAGGGCCTGGGAAATTATTTTGGCAAATTTTAAATGATGAAGTTGCACTAGTTCATTTTATACAGGGTTTCGATGCGATCAAGTCGGATATTGCCCCAAGTGACAGCGCCTTAATTGTGGAAGGTTTATTTGAGCCTATGGTTCAATTTATCAAGGATGACAGTAAACGAACGTTCACCAAGATTCACAATCACGCCATGTGGGGGGTTGCAGGGGTTGGTATGACCGCAATAGTACTAGATCGTGAGGATTGGCTGCAAGAGGCCTTATACGGACCAGATGGCGATGGCGCTTGCGGGTACTTCACAATGATTGACTCTCTTTTTTCTCCGGATGGTTATTATTCTGAGGGACCTTATTACCAGCGCTACGCACTAATGCCGTTGGCAGTCCTTGCGCAAGCATTGGTCGTGAATAGGCCCAGCTTGAATGTATTGGATTATAAAGACGGTGTAATACTGAAGGCCATTGAAACCACCTTTGAATTAAGCGATTGCAATGGCTATTTTTTTCCAGTAAATGATGCGATTAAGGTAAAGTCAATAGAAACTCCAGAGCTAGGGTATGCACTACCGATGATTTATGCCTATGGAGGGAGAGACGTGAAATGGTTGGATGCAATTCGTCAAAACAGCAATTGCGTATTCACGGATGCCTTGATGAATTTGGAACCCATTTCGGAACCTTTTAGTCGTACCTCCAGATTCATTAGCGACGGGGCAAAAGGCAAGACAGGTGGAATGTCAATATTCCGTTCTGCTGGAGATTGTTCCGGCTTCACTTCGGTTCTGAAGTTTGGCACCCATGGTATGGGCCACGGTCATTTCGATCAATTAGGACTACAGTTGTACCATGAAGGAATCCCCTTCATTACAGATTACGGTGCAAGTAGGTTCCATAATATTCCACAAAAAGAAGGTGGAAGGTATCTCAAAGAGAACAATACTTGGGCGAACCAGACCGTTGCGCATAATACCCTTGTTGTGAATAGAGAGTCTCAATATCAAGGCAAAGATTCCGATGCGGATAAAGGATCTTCACATTTAGTATTTGAAGAGTTTTCAGATTCATTGAATGTTATTGTAGCTATGGATTCCTCTGCTTATCCTGGATCAACATTGATGCGTTACCATATGCTTCTTAAAACGGGCGGTTATGACTATTTGATAGATATACAATCTATACGAAGCAATGAAAAAGTAGAAGTTGATGCGCCTTTTTACTTCAATGAGCATGTAGTGTACAGCGCACCGAAGATTTCTTACTATGAATCTAATCTGGCCCCCTTTGGTGTCGGAAACGGCTACCAACATTTATGGAAGGATGGAAGCGCTTCAGAAACGTTTACAAGTGCCTACACCTGGCAAAGTGGTACTGGTTTTATTTCTATGAACCAGGCCGCTCTAGTGCCTTACGCTACTTATGCCGTTACTGTTGGTGCAAACGATCCTAATAATAATCTACACGGTACTAAAGGACTCATTTTAAGAACTACTGAGGCCGCTGACCACCAGGCAATTTGTACCGTGTTTGAACAACACGGACATTATGACCCAGTGTTTGAAACAACGGGTAAAGCCTATAGTGCACTGACCAATCTAAAACTTAGCTCAGTTGATGGAGCGTATGTAATTGAATTTAAAGCGAATGATAGCAACTTTAATGTAAAGTTCAGCCAAAGTATAACTGCCCAGAGCAGACCACTATTAACCATAAAGAAAATAGAAAATGAGTGACTTAGCCAGTGATGTATTTTTAATGGAATCAGAAATACCTTGGGAGGCGATTGACGCGAAGGTAAGTCGACAGATTGTAGGCTATAACGATACCATAATGATGGTAAAAGTAAAGTTTAAAGAAGGCGGAATCGGTCCAGTTCATGATCACTACCACAGCCAAGTTACCTATGTGGTGAGCGGTGCGTTTGAAATGAATATTGACGGCGAAATACGTACCATTCGAGGTGGTGATTCGTTCTACATTCCACCACATGTTTCACATGGTGCTGTTTGCGTTGAGGAAGGTATGTTGATCGATGTATTTAGTCCACATAGAGAAGATTTTTTAGCTAAGTAATATGAAATTAAAAGGATTGCGTTGGTGGATCATTGTATTGATCTTCATCGCTACAGTTATTAACTACATCGACCGTACTGCATTTGCATTACTCTGGCCTGAGATGGGCGAAGATCTGGGCATGGATAAGTCCGATTACGCCATTATGCTTAACGTGTTTATGGCATGTTATGCACTAGGAAAATTCGCTTCAGGAAAACTATATGATGCAATCGGCACCAGGTTAGGCTTTACTGTTTCGATCATAGTCTGGTCTTTGGCATCCGCCTTTCATGCATTTGCAAGAGGTGTCATCACCTTGTCTATATTCAGGGGGTTATTGGGTATAGGAGAAGCAGGAAACTGGCCGGGGGCTGTAAAAAGTAATGGCGAATGGTTTCCAGTAAAGGAACGCGCAATAGCCCAAGGTATTTTTAATGCAGGAGCATCCATAGGTAATGTCATTGCTCCATTTGTTATCGTATTGTTGTATTCTAATTTTGGTTGGAAGACTACGTATATAGTCCTTGGTGCAGTTGGTTTGTTGTGGGTAATTCCGTGGCTTTTTATAAACAAATCTACCCCAGAAAAACATCCATGGATAACCGCTGAAGAGCGAGCACTAATTCTAGATTCCAGGATAGATAAGGTTCAAAGTAATGAAAAAGCTAAAAGTTTAGGTATTTCTGAGATTCTTAGTCATCGTGAATCTTGGGGTGTTTTGACGTGTCGTTTTTTCATTGAGCCTATTTGGTGGTTTTTCGCCGGTTGGATGCCTATTTATCTAAACGATAGATTCGGATTAAGCATAGAGCAAATTGCCGGCACGATGTGGATATCCTATTTAATGGCAGCATGTGGAAGTATACTTGGAGGTATGTTTTCAGGCCGATTAATGCGTAGTAGATCTGTTGATACCTCTCGTAAGCTCACTATCGTTCTTGGAGGTCTTTTAATATTGATCGCCTTCGTTGGAATTATAACTTTAGTTAAGGAGGACAACTTTATGTTGTTTATCTATTTCGCGGGAATGGCTTTGTTTGGATTTCAATTCGCGATTGGCAATATTCAAACGATATCTAGCGACTTATTCAGAGGTCCTTCCGTTGGAACGCTTGCCGGATTGGCAGGTACCATCGCAGCATTATCCCCTATGATCATGAATTGGTTTGTGGGTAGAATAACAACAAGTTCTTATACTCCGGCTTTTATAGCGATTACAGTCTCCGTAGTTTTGGGCGTTGTTTCATTATTTGTATTAATCAAGAAAATTGCCCCAGTTCGGGCGTAAATAAATAAAAAGAGTAAAATGAGTTCAAATGGAAAAGTAGCGGTGGTCACAGGTGCCACTGGAGGAATTGGTTTCGAAGTTGCTAAAAGATTAGGATCCGATGGATTTACGGTTATTCTTAACGGCATAGAAGATTCTGCTGGAGCAGCTCGTGTAGAAGAACTTACTGCTTCAGGAGTAACGTGCGAGTACTATGGATTTGACGTTACAGATGAGCATGCAGTAAATGAGCAAATCGAAAAGATCGGTAAGAAATACGGTAAAATTGATGTTGTAGTAAATAATGCTGGTGGCCTTGGTGGTCGTATGCGTTTTGAGGAAATGACAACAGACTTTTACCGTAAAGTGATGGCACTAAATTTAGATTCGACCTTTTTCGTTTCAAGAGCGGCTATTCCGTTTTTGAAAAAAGGAGATCTACCGACAATCATAAATTACACCTCTAATGCAGGTTGGAATGCAGGTGGTCCTGGTGCAGGGATTTATGGAACTAGCAAGGCCGGTGTACATGCAATCACCCGCGCTTTGGCGAAAGATCTAGCTGAATTTGGCATTAGAGTTAATGCGGTTTCTCCAGGAACAATTGACACTCCATTTCACGCTCAAATCAAGTCTACAAAGCCGGAAGTATTTGCTTCATGGAAGAATAATATAATGTTAGGAAGACTAGGTCAACCAGAGGAAGTTGCAGCGGTAGTTTCGTTTTTAGCTGGTAAAGATGCTTCTTTCATGACTGCGGAAACCGTACAAATCGGTGGCGGTCAGGCATTGGGTATATAACGAGATCACTACTTAAATCAGTTAAAATGAAGAAAGTTGTCACTTTTGGAGAAATCATGTTGCGACTTGCGCCTCCTGGATTCCTCCGTTTTTCCCAGACCAATACATTAGATGTAGTGTATGGCGGGGGAGAATCTAATGTCGCCGTATCGTTAGCAAATTACGGAGTGCCTGTTGAGTTTGTCACAAGGTTACCAAACAATGATATTGGACATTGCGCCCACATGGAGATGCGTAAGCGCGGTGTGGGTACTGCTCATGTGAATTGGGGTGGTGATCGTTTGGGGATTTATTTTCTAGAGACTGGAGCAGTTTCTAGAGGAAGTAAAGTGGTTTACGATCGCGCACACAGTGCGATGTCAGAGATTACTGCAGGGATGATCGATTGGGATGCGGTATTTGATGGAGTTGAGTGGTTTCACTGGACCGGAATTACGCCTGCAATATCGCAGGGAGCAGCTGATGCCTGTCTAGAAGCTGTAAAAGCGGCTAGCGCGAAGGGCATTACTATTTCAACGGACCTGAATTATCGTAAGAAATTATGGAATTACGGTGGTGATAGAGAGTCTATTATGACTGAACTCACCAGTTATTGTGATATCATTTTAGGAAACGAGGAAGATGCTGAAATGCATTTTGGTATCAAGCCAGAAGGCTTAGACATTACTACCCAAGGTCATGAAGTTAAAGCTGAGGCTTTTCTTTCCGTTTGTAAGCAAATGATGGCCAAATTTCCACGGGCAAAGAAAGTCATAACGACGCTCAGAGGTTCCATCTCTGCATCTCACAATACGTGGGCAGGTGTCATGTACGACGGTTCTACCATGTTTGAATCGCCGCAGTATCAGATCACAGATATCGTAGATCGCGTTGGCGGTGGTGACTCGTTTATGGGAGGATTGATTTATGGATTACTTAAATATCCTGAAAATGACCAAAACGCCCTGAATTTTGCCGTTGCCGCTTCTTGTTTGAAGCATACTATTAAGGGCGATGCAAATCTTGTGACCCTGGATGAGGTAGAGAAATTAATGTCTGGTGATGCTTCTGGGCGCGTAGCACGATAGTCGGTTATGAGAAATCAAGAAATAGTTGATGTATTAGAGCAAGCACCCATTGTACCTTTATATTACCATGAAGATCCAGCTACGGCTTGTTCTTTAATGGATGCATGTTATTTGGGAGGTGCGCGCGCATTAGAATTCACCAATAGAGGAGAGCATGCGATGCGTGTTTTTACCGCGATGTGTAAGCATAGAGATGCAAATTATCCCGATATGGCTTTGGGAATAGGATCCATCTCTACTACTGAGCAAATCCAAAACTTTATTGATGTTGGGGCAGATTTTTTGGTCTCCCCCTTTATTTCTAAATCATTGGCCGATTTTGCTAAATCGAAGGACATCTTTTGGACTGGCGGATGCGGTACATTAACAGAAATGCAGACTGCCTATTCTTGGGGAGTCCCTCTGTTAAAGTTGTTCCCTGGAAATATTTATGGTCCTGCCATGATTAAGGCGGCGAAGGCTCCTTGTCCTTGGCTGAAAATAATGCCTACCGGCGGGGTTAAGCCTGAAAAGGAAAATTTAGAAGCCTGGTTTGGCGCAGGTGCCACTTGTGTCGGTATGGGTTCTCAACTTTTCACAAAAGATGAGAATGGCGCTTACAATTATTCTTCAATTACAGAAAAAGTAGCATCAAGTTTGCGTATTGCGCTTACTTAAGTGAAGTGCTTAATAGAAGATTAAAAAAGGTCCGGCATATTGCTGGACCTTTTTTTTAGTGTTCTACGCTGATGTTTTTGAACCATACTTCGACGTAGTTTCCTGTTTTGTATTGCTCGGTGATATTGCCCTGATACGTTTCCGCATCTGTATGCCAGACTAAATTATCTGAAGAAGATTTTCCGTTGCTCTGGTTGTACGCACCAATCTTGAAAATTTGAAGTTCACCGGTATACGCAGTCAACTGTTCTAGTCCTTTTCTGCCCATGGGTTCATACCACTGTCTGACCTGGCTTGGTATCGATGCTGAATCACTGTAAGTAGATTGAATCAAACTCTTTTTAAATCGCTTAGTACTCTTGTTGGGATGCGTGAATTCTAACGTCATCACCCCTTTGTCAATTGAAACAGAATAACTAAAAGATTCACCAAGCGCTATACCTTCTTCTGGCTCATCGGGAAATTTGTCGGCGGCAGTACTGCACACAGACATGTCGTTTCCCCAAACAGGAAAGGATACATCCCAGCGTTGATTGTTGTCCCCTTCTGTATTGATTTCGTAGTTCCAGAATACGGAACCCAGCTTATGACCTGGGTATTTGCGGTAAAATATTTTTAATGGTTCATTTTCATGTCCGTCGACACTATGTATTTGTCCAATCACGACTGAAAAGGCAGCTGGTACTGACGGGTTCCCTGAGGCAGTCGTGTGCATGATCTTAACCGTTGCACTTAAATTGCCGCCTTCCATCAAAGTCCATTTTCGAATCTCCCCTAATTCACTTCTTGTATTGCTTGAGGTACGGCTAGTTATACCTGAATTCGGGGTTTTAAATACGATCCAATCACCTTCATTATCTTTTTCGGTAGTAAAGAACTCCTTGTGTTGAAAGTCATTGAGGTGTTGCGAAGTGGTGCCATCGCCTAACAATATGGACCATTGGTCAACTTCAGGATACAAGTCACTAGGCAAAGGCTTATGCAGATCACAAGATCCAAGTAAAAAGAGCGCACCTGTTAAAATTGAAACGCGAAACAGGTGTTTGCTAGTAGAGTGATTACTTAACATTTTAATGTTGGATGAATAGTTTTTCAATAGATCGCCAAGTGTATCCCTCGAATTGCAAAATGTAGGTGCCGCTCGGGTAGTTTTTTGTTTCAAGATTGACCTCTAAAGTATTTAGGTTCGTTGTGCTCCAAACCGTTTTTCCCGTGCTCGTACTTATGAGCTTTGCGTACTTTGCATTGGTAGGTATATTCTTGATATGGACTTGCTGATCCGCAGGATTCGGCGAGATTTTCAGGTTCATTTTTAGGATAGGATCAACGGCAAGCGAATTGTAGGCAAATGGCCCAACGTCTACTGAATCTAATGGACTGAACCTTACGATAGCGTTACTGAAGTCATCTGCCCCGGGATTACTCGTGGCACTGCGCGGCTGTCCTTCGATATCCTCTAAGACCAATGAATTGATGGTGCTACTCGAGCTAAATAATGGGGTAGAGGATGTGCTTTTCCAATACTCTAATACTGTATTGTAGGTGAACATAGGGTCGGTATTCCGCACTTCCGTAGTATCAAAACTCGTAGATGTAGCACCAGAAAGAGTAACGGCGCTACCCGTTGGGTACATTAGGTTATTCTGCCATTCTACTTCTGTACCAGGATCATTGTTCACATCCACGATAGAAACTAACGCATTCTCGGAACCGGTAATGGTATTGTTTGCGATGGTGATGTCCTTTAAATCTTTGTTGTAATTGTTATTATTATCAAAGCCTATTTCGATACCATTGGTATTGTTTATCAAAGAGTTATTGGCGATTAACACACGTTCTGCTCTAAAATGTTTGCTGTAACTCGTACTCTGACCGTCTATGGCGTCGCCTTGAGTGAGCGTAATAGGTGCATCCCAGCGCGTGCCATTAAGTCCTTCCATATAGTTATTGATAATAACATGGTCTGTACCGTATATTCTAATGCCTCCGGTATACAGAGATGATCCAGCAGCTGATGTCCCAACAGGTTTGTTATTGCCAAAAAAGAAATTCCCTTCAACAATATTCCTGTTTCCATGCCTTAATGACAAACTGCCGTAGCTTGATCTGAAGGTATTGTGGCGTATGATATTGTCACACGACTTAACGGATACGACCTCTGGATCTCCATCGCAATTCTCAAATAAATTGTGTTCAACAATTGTGTGGCCGCTGCTCGGTGACATTTCACTCCAGCCAATACGTATAGATTCTTGCTCGTTTACAGCTCTAGGACCGTTATTTCGAAAGTGATTTAGTCGTATTACATCATAAGTGCTTTGGTAATAGACCTCATCTGATCCATCATCTTCGTGTGAACCATCAACAGTAATGTAATGGCCGGGTGTGGTTTTATTTTGAAATATGTTGTGGTCTATAATATTGTGATGGCTAGGGTATTGGAATGGCAGTGTATTGTCGTTCCAAACCCCACCGATATAAACCCATTTCACGGACTCGGTAGTAGTGAGTTCAAACGTATTTCTAGTAATCTGAATATGGTGACAGCCCTCAAGCTTAACTAAAGTCTCGTCGGAAGTGGCATCAAAAATGAACCCTTCTAAAATACAATGTGCAGATTTTTTGAATACAAATTTAGACTCACCAGTTAAGAGCACGCCGCCGACGCTTTCAGCTTTTATGATGATTGGATTCGTAGCGGTACCCGTATTCTCAATAGTAGCCTCGAAGTCATTATACGTGCCGTCTGAGACTATAAATACGCCGCCACTGTTTGCAGCGTTAACGTCAGTTTCTAAATCTTCAGCATCTGTGTAGAATTGGGCAGAGGCCGTAAATGAATACAGTGAAAAGACGAGCAGTGTGATTTTTTTGAAGGTCATCATGGTAATTTTGAAAATAATTTTCACGAACTAAAAATGGTTAAATAACTGCGCAATTGTCAGGCAATTAAAGGACTATAAATTTCAGAGTCTTAAATGTATCAGCGGATTCTAACGTACAATAATAACTTCCTCTAGGCCACGATCGTACGCTAAAGGAATAAGTGGGTCTTCCGTTTAAATTAATCTTGGTAATGATGGTACTCGTACTGTTGTAAACCGTGACTTTTAAATCTTCTAATGGTAGCCCGGAAAGATTGATGATTGAATTTGACGGATTAGGTTCTAGCGAAATTTTGGATTGTTTAAGTGGATCTGGAATAGCGACAGTACCTAGTTCGTGCACCACGAAATCTGCGAAACGCACTTGTTCATCTCGTAAATCCTGACTGTTAATTAAACTTCTATAGACGCCCCATTTCGGTCTTACGAAGTCTGCTCCACTTCTCCAGTTCACTATGCTGTCATTGGTGTAGCTAAACAATACAGTAGAGTCGCTAACCTTAGAAATCTCGATAGAGTAAGTACCAGAGCTCCCATATTGAATGGTCTCTTTCACATCGAGCCATTGGCCTAAGAATGAAGAAAGCGGTTCCTGCGCTAATGTTATTTGACTGTCTGTTTCTGCATAACGTAATTCAATACGATTTGGATTACTTTTTCTAGTAGTCAAAGTATACATAGGCATACTTGCAAGACTGCCGCCTACTGATTTAAGTTGATGAATATGTGTGAAATTAGATGAAGACTGAAAGCCTATCGGCAATTTAAACATCCAACGGTATTCAACGATTTCGCTTTGTGTGCCTTTTAGATTATTTGGAGACTTGTCATAGGATTTTATTTCGTTTCGTTGTCGATCAAAATTTATGCACCGGTCATTGTCAGGGCTAACGTGAATATGAAAACGGAATACGTTCATTCCTAATATAGAGTCCCAAACTTCATCTATGTGATCGCCGAAATTTGTGTGATTACAATCAGGTGTCTCTATAGGGTTGTGACCTGGCGCAAGTACACTTGTAATTAAGCTGTATGTATTGCCAGGGCCATCAGCACTGAGAGTTACTTGGCTGAGGCAGCTTAGCGAATTCAAAGCCAGAGCTAGTGTAAGAATAGTTGATTTATAAATGGTCATTACGAATAAAGTAGTTATCGTTTGAAATTGTGTTTTCTGGAACTTCAAGCGTAAAATCTGTAAACCACACTTCAGTATAGTTTCCTGTGCTGTATTGACGAGATAAATCGCCTTGATGAGTTTCTGCATCTGAACACCAATTTGGATTGGATGCGTATGGTTTGCCATTGGTTTGATTGTAAGCACCAATTTTGAAAAACAGTCCTTCATTGAGGTATGCATCATTACGTTCTAGTCCGTCCTGCCCTAAAGGAAAAAAAAGTTCCTTAGTCTGTGAGTGAATAGAACTATCCGTTGTGTAATCTGACTGAATAAGATTTTTAGTAAAGATTTTAGTAGGATGATTTTCCGATTCAAATATTAACTTCATTTCACCGTTTTTAACAATGATAGTGTAGCGGAAAGACTCTCCGATTTCGATACCTTCTAGCGGTTCTTCTGGGACAGTGTTCGCGGAGGTTCCAACAACGCTAAAATCG
>JAKMEB010000054.1 GCA_022426185.1 Schleiferiaceae bacterium | reverse complement strand
AGTATCTCTGATCTCGAAGTGCAGGTGTGGACCGAAAGAGCCACCGGTGTTGCCGCTGAAAGCGACTAGCTGGCCGCGCGTGACCTTGCACTGTTCGGGCGAAGGGTAGAGGTTGCCGTCGTTTTTGCAGCGGTCGCGCACTTGCTCTTACCCCCATTTTTCCAATTCAGGAAAAAACGCAATTAAGTGGCCGTAAACAGAACTATAGCCTTCTGGGTGTCTCACGTAAAGTGCATTTCCGTAACCGTAAGGACTCACTGCAACGCGGCTTACGTAACCGTCGGCTACTGCATTGATCCGAATGCCGCTGCGGCCCTGTGTTTTTATGTCGATGCCGCCGTGGAAGTGGTTTCCGCGCAGTTCTGCGAAGGTGCCGCTAAGCACCAACGGAATATCTAAAGGAGGGCTGGGCGCAAACGTAGATTGTGCGCTTAAAAGTGAGGTCGTTAGTAACAACCCAAGAATTAGGGACCGATTTAACATTCTACAAAGCTACAATTATGGTATATTTGATGGAAACTGATTTAAATGACTACTGAAATTTCTGAAGTGCTTCAGCGTGTGGTAGATAAGGCCTCTCAAGTGGCCAATCGCAATGCGGAGTTACAGTCGAAAGTGCAGGAGTTGGAAGAACAAATTGACCATTTGCAAGAAACCCTCGCGGCCTTGCAAGCGGAACATGCAGATTTTCAAGATCAGTTGCAACAACGTAATCTCGCATTAACTGTCCAAAGTGGTTCGCCCGCAAAAGACACCTACAGCGAAGAGAAGATTGCGGAGTTGGTACGGGAGATTGACCGTTGTTTGAAATTGTTAAGTGCGTAACCTCAGTGAGTGAGAACACGTTAAAAATAAAAGTCACCATTGCGAATAGAACTTATCCGCTGACCATTAAACGGGAAGAGGAAGAGCAGATCAGAGCGGCGGTGAAAACCATAAATGATGCAGTAGCGCGGTTTGAAAGCCGTTATGCTGTGCAAGACAAGCAGGACGTACTTAGTATGTGTGCGCTGCAGCTTGCTTCCAAAGCGGAAATCGCGCTAAAACAATCTCAAGACGTTCAGTCCCAAGCCGGCAAAGCGCTGGCTGATGTGGAAGCTGTATTAGATGCAGCCCTACAAAACGGATAAACACTTTCCCGTACTTGCTATTTTTTGTGCTAAACTCAACGAGCACGTTGCTATGAACTTCGCTCGCGACGTTACGAGCAGGCCACACCTCTTTTGAGGGAGTTCACTCCAGTGGAAGGTCAAGGCGTCACGGCAAGTGCAGATCCTGATATTTAGGAGTTTAGACAACATGCATAGCAGGTGCGGGATTTTTTAAAAACAATAAACCCAAAGTGGTATGGTAATGACAATAATTGCTGCTGTTGTAGGTCTTGTGATCGGTTTAACCGGAGGCTATGTACTCTGGCAAAACGCACTGAAAAAACGCAGTGCCCTCATGATAACTGAGGCTAAAAAAGAGGCAGAGCAGGTAAAAAAGGATAGGGCTCTAGAGGCGAAAGAACGCTTTTTGAACCTAAAAGAAGAGCACGAACGCGCCGTTCAAAAGCGCGATCAAAAATTGGCTGAACGTCAAAATTCTTTTCGTGAGAAAGACGAACGTCTAAAGAAAAGTATTGAAGAGTATAAGAAAGATCAGCGTCATTTAGATCGTGACAAGGAGACCTTAGCAAAAAAGCGCGAATCGCTAGAAGCGAGATCGCGTGAGGTAGAGAAACTTCGTGATAAACAGATTGCTGAATTGGAAACCCTCTCAGGCATGACAGAGGAGGAAGCGAAGCAACAGATGGTACAAGCCTTGAAGGATAAGGCAAAGTTGGATGCACAAGCCATCGTTCAGAATACGATCGAAGAGGCGAAGCTTACGGCGAATCAGGAAGCGAAAAAAGTGGTCATTCAGAGCATTCAGCGCGTAGCGACTGAGAATGCTATTGAAAATGCCGTTTCCGTTTTCAATATAGAGAACGACGATATTAAAGGTAAAATCATCGGTCGTGAAGGGCGGAACATTAGAGCCATTGAAGCGGCTACAGGTGTGGAAATTATCGTTGATGATACGCCGGAAGCTATTTTGTTGAGCTGTTTTGACCCGGTCCGTCGTGAGATTGCACGTTTATCAATGCACAAACTAGTTAGTGATGGACGTATTCATCCTGCTCGTGTCGAGGAAGTCGTAGCAAAAACGACGAAGCAGATCGAAGAAGAGATTGTTCAGATAGGTAAGCGTACCGCTATTGATCTAGGTATTCATGGTTTGCATCCGGAACTCATAAAAACAGTGGGTCGTATGAAGTACCGCTCATCATACGGGCAGAACTTATTGCAACACAGCCGTGAGGTAGCCAATCTATGTGCCATAATGGCTTCAGAATTAGGATTGAATCCTAAGATTGCCAAACGTGCAGGTCTTCTCCACGATATAGGTAAGGTGCCGCATGAAGAAACCGATTTACCGCATGCCATTCTAGGAATGCAGTGGGCAGAAAAATATGGGGAGAAGCCTGAGGTATGTAATGCCATTGGCGCTCACCACGACGAGATCGAAATGACTTCGTTGATTTCGCCTATTGTTCAGGTATGTGATGCTATTTCGGGTGCACGTCCTGGTGCACGACGTATGGTCGCAGACAGCTACATTCAACGTCTTAAAGACCTTGAGAATGTCGCCTACGACTTTGACGGTGTAACGAAAGCTTATGCTATTCAGGCAGGAAGGGAATTGCGCGTAATGGTAGAGAGCGAAAAAGTATCAGATGCTATGGCCTCTCAAATCTCTTATGACATCTCTCAAAAGATCCAAACAGAAATGACTTACCCAGGTCAGGTTAAGGTGACTGTTATTCGTGAACTACGCTCTGTGAACGTAGCGAAGTAAGAGCACACTTTATAGAGTACTCAAAACGCCCGCAATTGCGGGCGTTTTTTTTATGCCCGCTCCACCGCCCAGGCCAGTACTTTGCGAATAAGCGACTCCACCGCCTTTCCCGGCTCGTTATGAAACGTTCCAGCAGCGCGATTCGCGAGCAATGCAGAGAAACTATACGCCTCATGGCCTAAAAGCGTTGCCAGTGCATAGATGCCCGCGGTTTCCATTTCAAAATTGGTCAACGCATGACCGTCGTAAGATTGTTGATGCAGCGCGTCCATAGCCTCTTTAAAAACGGAAGAAGTGCGAATGGTGCGTCCTTGTGGCGCATAAAATCCGGGCAACGTGGCGGTAATGCCTAACATTAATTCCGGAATAGACTCCGCATTGTTTGTGTTGTGTGGCGCAGGAATGTAAAAGGGGTCGAAGGGCGCGCCAGGTACTGTAACCGTTTTGAAAGGATGTTTGTAGAAGGGAAGCAGTCCGTCAAAGGCAAGCGCGCCCGCACTCAAAAGGTGTGTGCCGAGCGGGATGTTTGGGTCAATGGCACCGCTCGTTCCTATCCGGATGATAGTGAGTTTGCGGAGATCGGTCCGGTTCAATCGTGTAGTAGGATCAATGTTCACTGCTGCATCCAATTCATTCAAGACAATATCAATATTATCAGTACCCATGCCTGTCGATAAGACCAGTACCTCTTTGCCTTGTAGTGTGCCACGAACAATAGTGAATTCTCTTCGTTGTTTAGTCCATGCAATAGAGTCAAAGTGCTGTGTTACGCCGCTTACCCGGTCGGGATCGCCTACTGTAAAAATTAAGTTAGGGATATCCTCACCTTTGAGCCCTAAGTGATAAACACTGCCGTCGGGATTAAGAATGAGTTCAGAGGGAGCGTGCGGTAACATGAATAGTATCTTTGGTCTCACCAAAAGTAAAGGAAGTGAAAGCAGAGATCATTACGATAGGCGATGAAATTTTAATTGGACAAATCGTCGATACCAACAGTGCGTGGATTGGACAAACCTTCAACCTGGAGGGTATCGAGATTTCTCGCATCAACAGCATTACAGATACCGCTGAGGCCATAATAGACGCTTTAGAGGGATTGTTACCTACGACTGAGCTGGTCATCATGACTGGCGGTTTGGGTCCCACTAAAGACGATCTCACCAAGCAAACCCTAGCCCGCTACTTCGGCGCTCAAATGGTTTTTCGGGAAGATGTTTGGGAGCACATTGTGAAATTATTCGAAGGCTTTGGCCGTAAACCGGTCGAGCGAAATAAATTTCAAGCTGAGGTCCCAGAAAATTGTGAGGTCCTTTTCAATCACAAAGGGACCGCACCGGGCATGCTATTTCGCCACGAAGGAAGACGCATTGTCAGTTTGCCGGGTGTGCCGTATGAGATGAAAGGGATTATTAAAGATGAACTTCTACCGCTCTTGCAGGATGAAATCGACTACCAAATCAAGCACAAAACGTTGTTTGTAGTGGGTATTCCTGAAAGTGTTTTAGCGGATCAGATCGAACCGTATGAAAGTGAATTTCCGGAGAATATAAAATTGGCCTACCTCCCAAAGCCCGGCTTGGTCCGATTGCGCCTTACGGCACGCGGTAAACGTGCGGACGATCTAAATGCAGATCTTGAAGCAGCAGCGCGCGTGCTCAAAGAGGCAGTTGGGGATCCATTGATGGACGGTTCAAACAGTGCTATTGAAAAATACTTGGGTGAAATACTCACGCAAAAAGGGCTTACGGTTGGAACTGCAGAAAGTTGCACTGGGGGCGGAATTGGAGCTGCATTAGTTAGTGTAGCAGGATCCTCTGCGTATTTTCAGGGGAGTATTGTTGCTTATTCCTACAGTATTAAAGAGACGCTATTAGGTGTGGATCACAAGACAATCGTGGAAAAAGGTGCCGTTAGTGAAGCCGTGGTTCAGCAGATGTCAGAGGGCGCACGTGAGAAATTAAAGGTGGATTTTGCCGTTGCGGTCAGTGGCATTGCCGGTCCGGGTGGCGGAACGCCGGATAAACCTGTGGGTACCAGCTGGATTGCTATAGCTGGTCCAACACGTACCATTACTGAGAAATTCGTCTTTGGAAAGGTGCGGGAACGTAACATTCAAAAGACTATATTTGCCGCGTTAAATTTATTACTCAAAGAAGTTGAAGATTATGGGTAAGTAATGTTGGTCAATTATATTAATTGACTTAATTTTGCAAACCATTTTGGTACAACCCAGAAAACAAAAAAGCTTATGTCACGTGTTTGTGATTTGACCGGTAAGAAGGCAATGACGGGAAACAATGTTTCCTTTTCGAATAAAAAGAACAAGAGAAAGTTCAATGCGAACTTACTCACTAAGAAGTTTTACATCCCAGAAGAGGACCGTTGGGTTACTTTGAAGGTTGCAGCTTCAACATTGAAGACTATCAATAAAAAAGGTATCTCTGCCGTATTGAAAGATGCAGCAGCTAACGGATACGTAGTAAAATAATTTAGGACATGGCTAAGAAAGGTAACCGCGTTCAAGTAATCCTAGAGTGTACTGAGCATAAAGAGTCAGGTATGCCAGGTACTTCTCGTTACATTACAACAAAGAACAAAAAGAATACGCCAGATCGTATGGAGTTGAAAAAATTCAACCCTGTATTGAAGCGCATGACTGTTCATAAAGAGATTAAGTAAGATGGCAAAGAAAGTAGTAGCAACGCTTAAGTCCGCTGACGCTAAGCAATTCACGAAAGTGATCAACATGGTAAAAAACGCAAAAGGGTCGTACTCTTTTGAATCGCGTGTAGTACCTAAAGATACAGCTAAAGACTTCTTTAAGTAAGATCCGTCTTTAATCACGATATTTGAACCACTCCCCGGAGTGGTTTTTTTATATCTAATTATTGCAGTCGTATGAGCTTCTTTTCAAAATTCTTCACCAAAGACAAGAAAGAGACCTTAGATCAAGGCCTCGAGAAAACGCGCAGTAGTGTATTCGAAAAGATTACACGCGCCGTTGCTGGTAAAAGTTCTGTTGATGATGAGGTTTTAGACGATATTGAAGAAGCGTTGATTACTTCTGATGTAGGTCTAGATACAACGGTGAAGATTATCGAGGCTTTAGAGGAGCGCGTAGCGCGCGATAAAGTCATGAATCAAGACGAGCTTATGCAGATGCTTTACGAGATCATCTCGGGGCTCATGCAGCACGAACGCGGTTCTTGGGAAGACTTTGAGCTTCCTAAAACGCAGGGGCCATACGTTCTTATGGTTGTCGGAGTGAATGGTGTAGGGAAAACTACAACCATAGGTAAGCTTGCCCACCAATTCAAAAACAAAGGATATAATGTTGTATTGGGTGCTGCGGATACCTTTCGTGCCGCTGCTATTGAGCAACTAGGTGTTTGGGGTGAACGCACAGGAGTACCTGTGATTAAACAGGAGATGGGATCAGACCCTGCATCGGTGGCTTACGATACACTTCAGCATGCAGTTTCTAAGGGAGCCGACCTTTGTATTATTGATACCGCTGGTAGATTGCACAACAAGAAAAACTTGATGACGGAGCTGAGCAAGGTGCGTCGTGTAATGGAAAAGGTAATTCCTGATGCACCTCACGAGGTGTTACTTGTTTTAGACGGTTCAACCGGACAGAATGCACTGCTTCAGGCAAAGGCATTTTCTGAGGCTACGCAAATCACTTCGCTGGCCGTAACAAAATTGGACGGGACCGCAAAAGGAGGCGTTGTCATAGGTATCTCCGACCAGTTGAATGTCCCCGTAAAATTTATTGGCGTCGGCGAAGGCATAGATGATCTCCAACTGTTCAACCCAGAGGCATTTGCTTCAAGTTTATTCAACAAATAATCCAGTATGCGTACACGTAGCAGTAAAAAGAACAGCATTAATGTTGTGACGCTCGGGTGTTCAAAGAACATCTACGATTCCGAAGTTTTAATGGGGCAGCTCAAAGCCAATGGTAAAGAGGTGACGCATGAAGCACCGGAAGAAGAGGAGGGGAATATTGTGGTGATCAATACCTGTGGATTCATAGATAATGCAAAGCAAGAGAGTATTGATACCATTCTTCATTATGCAGATAAAAAGCAGCGTGGAGACGTGGATCATGTGTATGTAACCGGTTGCTTGTCAGAGCGCTATAAGCCTGAGCTTGAAGCTGAAATCACGGATATTGATGCCTATTTTGGCACCCGAGATATGCCCCTTTTACTGAAGACTTTGGGTGCAGATTACAAACACGAATTGGTAGGTGAACGGATGACTACTACGCCAAAACACTTTGCTTATCTAAAGATTGCAGAGGGTTGCGACCGTCCTTGTAGTTTTTGTGCTATTCCATTAATGCGTGGAGGACATAAATCAACACCTATTGAAGATCTGGTAACGGAAGCAGAGAAGTTGGCAGCTAAAGGGGTTAAAGAATTGATTCTCATAGCCCAGGATTTGACCTATTATGGGTTGGATCTTTATAAAGAACGCAGATTAGGCGCATTATTGAAGGAATTGGTTAAGGTTGAGGGAATCGAATGGATTCGTTTGCATTACCTCTTTCCATCGGGTTTCCCACAGGATGTATTGGACATCATTCGCGAGGAGCCCAAGGTGTGTAATTATATTGATATACCACTTCAGCACATTGCGGATCCAGTATTAAAGAGTATGCGTCGGGGAACTACGAAAGCCAAGACGGATGCCTTATTGGCAATGATGCGCGAAAAAGTACCTGGAATTACAATACGCACAACATTAATTGCCGGATATCCGGGTGAAACCGAAGCGGATCATCAGGTGGTATTGGATTGGGTACGCGAGCAGCGATTTGATCGACTTGGTGTTTTTGCCTACAGCCACGAAGAAAATACGCATGCATTCAATCTTGAGGATGATGTTCCTGCAGAAGTGAAGCAGCAGCGCGTCGATGAAATTATGGCCATTCAAATGGATATCAGCCGGGAATTAAATGAGCTCAAAGTAGGTAAGGAATACCGGGTATTGATTGATCGTAAAGAAGGGGCGCATTTTGTGGGACGTACGGAATTTGATAGTCCAGACGTGGATAATGAAGTGCTTATTCCTGCCGAAGATATTTATTTAAAAATCGGCGATTACTGCACCGTTAAAGTGGTCGAAGCGCACGATTACGATTTGATCGGCGAAGTACTGTAACTTATTAGTTACGATAAAACGCACGCATCGATCCTCGCTGGTTTAGCATGCGGAGTTTTTCACAAAACAATGAGGAAAACTTCAATTTTCTTGGTCCGTTGATCCACGGAATTGGCTGAGGCAAACGTTATATTTGTTTATATGCGTCGACCTACTGCTTCTTCTTCTTATCTGTTCTTATTTCTGCTTTGTTGCTTCCATGGCCTCCATGCGGCTTCAACAGCAACAGATACTGCAACGGTAGTTTCTTTAGACACCCATTGGGAGTTGGTTCGTTCACCAGCAACTTTTGAGCCGGCAGGATGGCAGTCAACGGAGGTTCCAGCACTTACTAGGGTGCAAGCTGTAAAAATGGGACTTACCATCACCGATTTTGTAGATGAACGTTTCGATCCTGTGAAAGGAAAGCAAGCCGCGAGCCAGTATTATGGGCAGGATGTAGCGGTTTCATTAATTGCTGTCGTTGCAGCGGCTCCTGGGAACGTATTGCTAAGTGCGGTAGCAGATGAAGCTCAGATAAAATTGCGTGCTTTAGAAGCAGCTAATCCACATTTAAATAGAGATGTATTACCGAAGGGAGCTGCCCTTTATGGAGTGCAATGGTCACCCCTTCCTGAAGATTGGACCGCTTTGGTTCAAGAACAGCAGGAGTATGAAGCAGGACTTGTAGCGCAATACGAAAAGCGTAAAAAGCAAGTGTTGTCCTTTCAGCCAGATCCTTCTACGCACGATGCCATTACCTATACGGTTCGTACCGGCGATTATTTAGGTCGCATCAGTACTACTTTAGGGGTGAAGGTGAGTGACCTGCAGAAATGGAACCGCATTAAAGGAAATACCATTTATCCAGGTCAAAAATTGACCGTATGGGTGCCCTCGAAAAAACAAGAATCGGCCCGTATTGCTGCATCAGCTCCGAAAGAAACCCCAAAAACCGCATCTGCAACAGAAGCGCAGGCGCCCAATAAAGAAGTGTTAGCCCTTGCGGGCAATTACCTATCCTATGAAGTAAAACCTGGAGATACCTTATGGGGTATTGCCAACAAATTTCCCGGTGTCAGTGCTGATAATATCAAGACTTGGAATAAAGTTGATGAATTAATCAAAGCAGGAGACCGCCTCAAAATCAATACCCAAACCATTACGGATTATTCTCCAGATAAATACCCTAGTACCCTGTAGGGCATGAATAAACCGGCACATTTCTTTTTATTTCTTTTTGCATTAGGCAGCATTATGCTGGGATTGAGTTTCCTTTCCCCAAAAGAGAAAGCGCAGGTTGGCCCCTTTGAGCTGGGTTACTATACCCCAGGCGAATTGCTGGGTGTACTGTGGCAGGAAGACGACTCCACCAAAGCGACACTCACGACTCCCAAGAATGCTGTTCTGGATGCCCTTATAGAAGAAACGGATACGTTTGCAACACCGTTACTTTCTAAAGAAACAGAGCTGTTGCCTGTAGTGGAACCGATCATTTTGGATACTGCAATTCAACTTGTAGATATCAAGTCATTCTCGCCTTTCTTTGAAGCATTAAAGCGTCTTTCAGCGAATTCCAATTCGCGTGTTCGAATACTCCATTTTGGTGATTCGCAGTTAGAAGGGGATCGCATTACTATGCAGTTGCGAGATGCCTATCAACGTCGCTATGGCGGAACGGGTTTTGGTTATGCAGCACTTCAGCCGCTCGTGGCTCCTTCATCGCTTGCTTTTCAGGATGCTGAAGGTTTGACACGTAAGACGGTGTTTGGCCGTCGTGATACCGTCTTTTCGGATATGAAATATGGGCATTTAGGTTCGTTTACATTAGTGGAGCCCAACGATAGCGGTCAATATTCAGGAAGCATTGCATTTAAAAAGAGGAATTGGGGATTTCGTAGAGCTCGAAACTTTACCACTGCAAAAATACACTTAGAGGGGAATGCACCTTCCGTGGTCCAGCTGCTCGTGGCCGATTCTGTTTATTCTACGCGTGTATTCCCAGCCGGGGAGTGGACGCTGGCCCTTGATGTCCCAACTGAGGATGCATTTTCATTGCGCATTCGTTCCCAACAGCAAGTTCGTGTGTATGGCATCAGTTTCGAAAGTCCCTTTGGTTTCCATGCGGATAACGTAGCCATGCGCGGCGCTTCAGGAATGATTTTCACAAAAATGAATGGGCCTCAATTCAAAGCTTCTCTAGAAAGAGAGGCTTATGATTTAATCATTTTGCAGTTTGGCGGCAATGCAGTGCCTTATTTGAAGGATGAGGCACATGTGGGCCGGTTTGCCCGTGCATTAGCCCGACAAGCAGATTACTTGAAGCGACTTTATCCCAAAGCAGCCTTTCTATTCATAGGCCCGTCAGATATGGCGCGAAAAAATGGATTGGCCTTTGAAAGTTATCCTTTACTGGAAGAATTGACAGACCAGTTGCGTAATGAGCTCTTAGCTAGGGGTATTGCGTTTTGGGATTTATACGATGTTATGGGCGGTTCGGGATCTATGGTAGATTGGGTGGATGCAGCGCCTGCGTTGGCCGTGCGCGACTACATTCATTTCACACCCAAAGGCGCTAGTAAAGTAGGTGCATCACTGGTTCAAGCCTTAAAGGCGTTAGAAGACCAGTACGATGCGGTTATTGCCGCCGAACTTATGCAGGCAGTGCCAACACCGGCGCAACGGTTGATCGATTCAACTGCACACTACAAGCAAATGAACCAAGGCACAGGTGCCGCAACAGTACCCGTAGAATGAAGCAAAAACTCACCGTATTTTTTATCGTATTTGTTGTAGGTCTTCACGGTCAAGAGTCGCTTAATACCCTTGCGTTGAAATATCCTTTTTTAGATACCTCGAAGCAGTCTTTGCAGTTTTTTGGGTCAGAAGATGCCTTGGAGCATTTTTTTGAAAAATTGGACCGCACAATTTTTGAAGGAGAAGGGAAAGTAAATGTGGTGCATATGGGTGGTTCGCACGTGCAAGGCGGTACACTAAGTCATACGATGCGTAAAAATTTGGCCCAGTTGGCACCAGAATTAAATGTAGAGCGCGGTTTCTTTTTCCCACATCGCTTGGCGAACACGAACATGCCCGGCAATATTTATGTGAAGAAAATAGGGACTTGGGAGGGGTGTAGAAACTCCATACCGCGGAACAACTGTCCGTGGGGTTTTAGCGGTATCGATGCGATCACTCGCGATACTAGTGCCGGTTTTGTATTGCAAAGTTTTAGCGGTCCAGGCAAAGCGTATGCCTTTAAGGAGCTCCGTGTTTTTGAACATTTCAAAAGCAATACGATGGTGCCCGTTTGTACCCCTGCTCCGGATAGTACGCACGTGGATACGGTTGCAGGTGTGCGCCAATGGTTTTTTAATGCATTGGTAGATTCTGTTGCGGTTAGTTTTGAGGCGCCACAGACTGGAGGGGCTCAGTATACTTTGCAAGGCATTCAGATGGTACGTGATGAACCAAGCCTGGTCTACCACGCACTTGGAGTGAATGGGGCTGCAACCAAATCTTTCTTGCGTAGTGAGAATTTCATGGAGCAGGGGGCTTATGTTGCACCTGATCTGGTCATTTTTGGACTGGGCATCAATGATGCATATAAACCAGATCGAGAGTGGCATCCGGAAGAATACAAGGCCAGATACGATACATTGGTAGATTGGTTTCGTACCATCAATCCAGATTGTGCCTTCATTTTTATGACCAACAATGACAGCTATTACAAACGCCGTACTCCAAACAAACATGCTTTGGATGTGGTCCGTGTCATGGAGCAATTAAGTAAAGAACACGATGCTGTACTGTGGGATCTCTTTGGGGTTATGGGCGGTTTAAACAGTATTGCACTTTGGGAGGAACAAGGATTAGCGAAATCGGACAAAATTCATTTCACAAGGGCAGGATACCGATTAAATTCTGATCTCCTTTTCTGGGCTTTTTGGGAGGCCTATGAGGATCATCTAAAAGCACTTGTCAAATGATGGACAAGTGGAACATAGTAGAGTGGCTTACCTATCAGCAGGACAGTCCGTTGCTATTTACGCAGCGTTACTTCTGGGTATTCTTTGCTTTGGTCCTAGGAGGTTACAGTCTTGTTTATAAGCAAACAGCCCGTCGCAACCTCTTTCTTTTTGCGGTATCATTATTTTTCTACTACAAGACCAGTGGTTTTTACTTCATCATTTTGCTGTTCTCCACTACCGTAGATTATGGCATTGGTTGGGCTTTGTTCAAAAATAAGGTGCGTTGGCAACGCCAAACCTTAGTAGCACTGAGCGTTGTAATCAATCTTTTTGTGCTTGGGTATTTTAAGTACGCCTACTTTGTTGCAGATTTCCTTCAAGAGCTTACCGGGATTGAAATGGAGGTCATCAATCAGTTTGCATTATGGACCAATGAAGCAGTAGGGACCAATTTCGTCTTTGACCGCATTCTTTTGCCTGTGGGAATATCCTTCTTTACTTTTCAAACCATCTCCTATAGTGTTGACATTTATAGGGGTCATGTAAAGCCGGTCAAAAATATTTTCGATTTTGGTTTTTACGTCAGCTTCTTTCCGCAATTGGTTGCCGGTCCCATTGTACGGGCCTCCGAATTTATTCCACAGCTCTACCAGCCGTATTCCCTAACCAAGGAGCGCGCCGGTTTGGCCATTTTCTGGATCTTAAACGGGTTACTCAAGAAATTGGTGCTCGCGGACTATCTGGCTGTCCAATTCATTGATCGAGTCTTTGACAACCCACAACTCTACAGTGGATTCGAGACTATGAGCGCACTCTTTGGGTACTCCATGCAAGTGTATGCCGATTTCTCAGGCTACACGGATGTAGCCATAGGTATTGCGATGCTTTTAGGATTCACCTTACCTAAGAACTTTAACAGTCCTTATAAAGCTTCGTCAGTTGCAGAATTCTGGCGTCGATGGCACCTTTCACTCTCTACTTGGTTGCGCGATTATTTGTACATCCCCTTAGGAGGAAATCGTACGGGTTCTATGGCATCCTATGTTATTGTATTTACCTTTTTAGTCATGATTGCCTTAGTAGTCGATCGACCGCTATTGTCTGTTTTGCTGGGTTTGCTTTTTGCCGGTGGCTACTTACTTATGCGCTACAGCACTACCGCTGAACGCTGGGTCAATACCAACATCAATCTAATGCTAACCATGGTATTGGGTGGTCTTTGGCACGGTTCCTCTTGGAATTTCGTGACTTGGGGAACCTTAAATGGTGTCGGATTAGTCATTTATAAAAATTGGAAGAAAATTTCACCTTGGGCAGATAAATCACGGTGGTACAACCGTGCAATAGGCTTAATAATCACGCTCGTTTTTATCACATTCACACGTGCTTGGTTCCGTTCTCCAACGTGGGATGGAGCCATTCAAATCCTTGCGAAAATTCCAAACGAATTTGGCTGGTCTACCGTTGGTGGTGTGCTGGCTGGAAATTGGAAGTATTTCACGGTTCTCGTATTGGGCTATTGCATTCATTGGATACCCAGTGCGCACAAGGCCCGTCTTCGCATTGCGGTAAGCACTGCGCCGGTCTGGGCGCTGTTCCTGCTCACCCTTTCCGCAACCCTAGTCATTTACCAAATTCTTAGTGCTGAGGTTCAGCCCTTTATTTACTTTGCTTTTTAGCGGCTGCTGCTTATATTGAGAGAAAGCTTCGGATGCATGTTTGATCGACATAGAGGTATAAGTTTGATTCTGTGTACAGCACTTTTTGCGTTGTGTACCTTGAGCTGCAATAAACCGGAGCAAATCGTAGGACCACTTTTAATTCCACTATACGATGCAGGCGAGGAGTACAGTTTCCGGGGCTTACACGCAGTCCACGATAGTGTGGTAGTTGTAGGCGGTTCAAAAGGTAGTTTTGGTTACAGTCTAGATGAAGGGATCCATTGGGAATTTTCGCAACTACCAGGAGCACCAGAGAGTCAGTTCCGCAGCATTTGGGCGCATAACCATTCGCGCTTCGTCGCGGTGAGCGCCGGCGCACCATCCTACATTTACTTTACTGAAGATCGTGGCACGAATTGGACGCGCGTATTCACAGATACCGCACAATCCACATTCCTAGACGGCATCACCTTTGCAAACGATACCTTGGGTTGGGTTTTTGGAGATCCTGTAGATGGACGTTTTAAGCTCCTAAAGACAGTGGATGGCGGCCTAAATTGGACTGAAATCGCTGGACCTTCCGCTATTGATGGTGAAGCGGCTTTTGCTGCAAGTGGATCTTCTATTCTTTTCAAGAATTCAACGCTGAGCATGGTGACCGGAGGTACGGTATCTCGCATACATACGTCCGCAGATGGGGGAGAAACTTGGGCGGCAAAGTGGCTGGAGTTGCCTCAAGGACTTCCCAGTCAAGGTGCATTCGCTCACGACTGGCACGACGGTCATTACATCATTGTTGGAGGTGATTACCTCTTCGATACTGCCGCATTGGGTAATGCGCTAGAGTACAACCCTGAAAGCGCCTACTATTCAGGTGCTGAAAAGTTTAAAGACCTTCCGTATTGTTCGGATGTGGTAAGTGCAGGACAGAATGTGTATTTTACCGGTACCGCCGGTATGTATTACGCCGATTCTGTTTTACATGAATTGGATACTACTGCCATGCACAGCCTTGCGTACAGCGGAAAACACGTTTTCACTTCTGGCCCTAAGGGTCGAATCGGTCGTGTATTTCTAGGGACTGAGAAAGCGTTAAATGAATGGAAACAACTACTGAACGTACGATGACAAAACCAGTTGCACCCCCAGTAACCTTTAAAAGAATTGCTACGGCTATGGGCTTTTCCCCCATGGCAAAGGCAAACTTAGCAGAAGTCTATCGCATCGCACAGCGTTGTGAGGCGCAGATGTATGTGTTTCATATTGGTGAATGGACAGAGCGTTGTGAGACCACCTACACGGGATTTTTGGCAGAACTGGGCATACCTAAGACGAAGGTGGAATTGGTATGTAAGGAAGGTGACCCAAAGGAAGAATTACGCTTGCTTTGTCAAGACAACAGCATTGATCTTCTGGCTTTAGGCGCTTTGGTTCGAGAGAACATGTTCAAAGTGTTTACTGTAAGTATTGCTCGCGATGTATGCCGTAAGGCTAAGGTGAGCTTACTATTATTAACGCACAGTCGCGTGGAAGGCATGCCCTGTGAACGTATAGTGGTCAACGGTTTAGATCACCCTAAGACATTAGATACCATTCGTACGTCCTTATGGCTCGGATCAAAATTGGGCAGTAAAGAACTGTTTGTCGTGGATGAATTGAGTGAAAAATCATTGATTAAACCAGATGACGATAAGAGTCAACTGAACAGTGAGCGCAAAAGAAAACAAATAGAACGCGAACAGCACAGTCGTATTGAAAAAATGCTTCAAAGCTGTGAGGTTCCAGTACATCTTGATATTAAAGAGCAACATGTCTTTGGAAAGCGAGGGTATACCATTGCCCATTACGCAAAAGCAAAAAGAGCAGATCTGTTGGTTGTGAATTCACCAGATACAAAGCTGGGTTTGCTCGACCGCATTTTCAAACACGACTTAGAATACATACTGGCCGATCTGCCTTCGGACGTCTTAATTGTGCACACTACTAAAGACAACGCCTATGAATAAGCCAAGCAGCGGATTAAAAGGGTTTAAGGAAAATTGGCAGGCAGATCTAAAAGCTGGATTTGTAGTATCATTAGTCGCATTGCCTATTTCAATAGCATTGGCCTTGGCATCGGGTGCACCAGCCATCGCTGGTCTCATGGCTGCAGTGGTTGGTGGAGTAGTCGTAGCACATTTAGGTGGTTCCTATGTGACCATCACCGGCGCAGGTAATGGTTTAGCGGTGGTCACTCTTGCAGCAATCACAACTCTAGGAAATGGAGATATGCTCGCCGGTTATTACATGGCACTGGGTGCAATTGTCGTAAGTGGTGTTTTATTATTTTTATTAGGATCCGTACGTTTAGGTGTATTAGCGGATCTTTTTCCGACATCAGCCGTTCAAGGAATGCTGGCAGCCATCGGAATTATCATTTTGGCGAAGCAAAGCCATGTGATGATTGGAATTTTAGATCCTGAAAGCACAGCCCCTATTCCTTTATTACTGGAATTTGTGAGTTCCGTAAAAGCCCTGTTTGGTGCCGATGCTGGAATTTGGAAAACTGCGGGTATAGGATTATTCAGTTTACTGTTACTTTCATTATTTCCAAAGATTAGAGCACAATGGGTGCATTCTGTTCCAGCTCCACTTTGGGTAGTTATTATTTCTGTTGCAGTTCAAATGATAGGTACTCGGATTACTGGTACAAGCTTCTTTCCCGAAAAGTATCTGGTAAATATTCCAGCCGATTGGATGTCTGCATGGCGTATGCCGGATTTCTCAGGCATTACCAAAGGTCCTTTTTGGGGGGCAGCAGTTTCACTAACCTTTATCGCAAGTATAGAGAGTTTGCTGTCTATTAAAGGTATGGACCGATTAGATCCATACAAGCGCCGTTCAAATGTCAATAAGGATCTACGCGCTTTAGGTATTGCAACTGCTTTATCTGGATTAGTTGGTGGACTCAGTGTAGTAACGGTAATTGCCCGTAGTTCTGTAAATGTGAGTAATGGAGCTAAAACACGTTCGGCTAATTTCTTTCATGGAATTCTCATTTTAATCTTCGTATTGTTCTTCCGGACACTCCTGACTCAAATTCCGCTTCCTGCATTAGCCGCTATTTTGGTATTTACCGGATATAAACTCTTGAATCCATCGCAGTTCAGACGTATTGCTAGTATAGGTTTAGAGCAGTTATTTCTATTTTTCTTTACCCTTTTCGCGACCCTCGTTTATGGATTGATCATGGGTATCGTCTTAGGAATGTTGGCCACGTTCATTGTCCAAGTATTTATTACTGGCTCAGGAGTAGATATGTTACGCTATTTCTACCGTCCTAATACATTGCTTTACGAAGAGGACGAACAGAAGTTCATATTGAACATCAATTACTTCGCGAATTTCTTGAACTACCCTAGGTTAAAGAGTAAGCTAGATAGCGTCCCAACTACGGCCACGCTGATTGCAGATTTCTCTAATACCCAGTTTGTCGACCATACCGTGATGGAACACCTCTCTGGTTACACAGAGCTTTTTGATCAAAAAGGAGGTAGCCTTGAGCTTGTTGGCTTGGAAGCCTTTGCGCCGTCATCGTCTCATCCTTTGGGTGTACAGTCGCGTTCAAACCCCGCTAAGTACAGTATGCGAGGTACTGCAGGCAACGCTCAAGGTCCTAGATTGAGCGCTAAGCAAGAAAAACTGAGTGCCTATGCCGTATTGAATGAACTAAAATACATTGCGTGGCCGCCCTCTAAATGGGACGAATTAGTGGAACAATTCAAATACTTTGACCACCGTCGTATCGACTACACAACGAACCTCCTTAAAGATGTTGATGAAAATTTCTACGCCTTGGAGGTGAGCTCACATAGCGGTGAGTTCATTATGAAAGACAGCCAGCACTTAGCGTGTGTAGTGATGGAACCTCAGATCAATACCTTGCCTGAATTCGTCTTAGACCGCGAGCGCATTTTCTCTCGTTTAGCGCAATATGCAGGGGTAAAGGATGTGAAAATAGGGAATCCGGTATTTGATTCGAAATTCAAACTGAAGGGCCCCCGTCCTAAGGAGATTAAGGCCTTTTTCACCAAAGAATGCGTCGACTTCTTACTTGAGCATCCAGATTTTCACATGGAAAGCAATGGTAAATCAATTTTAATTTTCCATAAAGAACGGGTTGCAAGTGTGGCAGAGTTCAAATTGATGGTTAGTTTTGCACGCGATTGGGCGCAACGCATGAAGATCCCATCTTCTTGAGCCCATGTATACTAGTACAATTACCTCTCATTTTCAGAAGATTACTATAAGTGTCTTCCCCTTGAAGGTAATGGCTAACCTATAAAGAACCAATCACAATGAGTAACGATTTAAAAACCACCGCGCTAACCCATGTTCATGAAGCTTTGGGGGCGAAAATGGTACCGTTTGCGGGGTACAACATGCCAGTACAATACAATGGACTTAAGCTAGAACATGCAGCAGTGCGCGAAGCGGTGGGTATGTTCGACGTGAGTCACATGGGTGAATTCTTCGTTGAAGGTCCACAAGCATTAGATTTTTTGCAACTGGTAACTTCTAACGACGTTAGTCGATTATTACCGGGTAAAATCCAGTACAGCTGCCTACCAAATGCGCAAGGCGGTATTGTCGATGATCTATTAGTGTATTGCTTTTCCGCGCAACATTTTATGTTGGTTGTTAATGCATCCAACATTGAAAAGGATTGGAATCACCTCATGCATTATGCGCCTAAATTTGACGTGAGCTTGCGTAATGAAAGCGACGGTTACAGTCTTTTAGCTGTTCAAGGTCCCAATGCAATCCCGTTGCTACAAACGCTCACAAATATTGATTTAGCAGCCATCAAATACTACAGTTTTACCGTAGACACTCTTGCTGGAATAGATGACGTCATAATTTCCGCAACAGGCTACACTGGATCAGGAGGCTTTGAGTTGTATGTTCCTAACGCGGTCGCTGAAAAACTTTGGGATGCAGTCGTCAAGGCCGGTGATGCCTTTGGATTAGCTCCAGCTGGCCTAGGTGCTAGGGATACCCTTCGTTTAGAAATGGGTATGGCGCTCTACGGAAATGATATTGATGATACAACAAGTCCAATAGAAGCCGGTCTTTCATGGATTACCAAATTCACTAAAGATTTTGTTTCCTGTGAGCTTTTTCAGGCCCAGAAAGAGGCTGGTGCAGAAAACAAGCTCGTTGGATTTGAAATGATTGATCGCGGTATACCAAGACAAGGCTATGCCATAGCAGATGCGTCTGGAAAAGAGATCGGTCGTGTTACTTCAGGTACCAACAGTCCATCTACTGGCAAAAATATTGGAATGGGTTATGTTCCTGTTGCCTTATCAAAAGAGGGGGCTACGTTCTTCGTGGTGATTCGTAATAAGCAGATTAAAGCGCAGGTGGGTAAGCTTCCATTCTACAAGAAATAGGACTTCCTTAGCGGTATAGATTAAAAAGGCGCATCAAATGATGCGCCTTTTTTTATGCAAAAAAAGTGGCGTTGCTTTCCCTCAACGCCACTTTAACCCAAATACAAACAGAGTGAACGGAAAGATTGTTATGCTTTTAATGCTGCTTTCACCGCTTTGCCGGCAGGATGGTGGCTGTAGCGGTCTAAATATTCAGCAACACTGTAGGTATATTCTTTACATCGGTTGTGATTTAAGCACTTAACCTCGCGCACGTTACCCGCAGCATCATCTAGAAAGACTTCAATAACACTTTCAGGATTGTTGATGGTGTAAAGAGCGGTTTGTGTAGGCGTATCAGTACTTAATTCAGTCATAGTGGTGCGTTTTTAGTTTGAGTTCAACAAATATGCGTTTATCTTGAACAGAATGCAAAAATACAACAATAAAATTGAACCTGAAATAAAACGAAGTGCTATCGCAAGCCTTAACGGTATAAAAATGAGGTAACCTATCCCATAATCAAGTAATTTAGCTGGGTTAATAAACCGAATCACGCATTATGAAGATCGATAAACTTGACAAACAGATTCTAGAGTATTTAGTAAAGGACGCACGAAAACCCTTCACTGAAATTGCCAAGGATTTATTAGTCAGCCCAGGTACCATTCATGTGCGCGTTAAAAAGATGGAGCAGATTGGTATTATTAAGAGTACGTCGATAAGTGTAGATTACGAAAAGCTTGGCTTTGGGTTTATTGCTTACGTAGGGCTCTATACGTCTCGTTCTTCTACATCACCTCAAATAATAAATGCACTTCGAAGCGTACCGGAAGTTACTGTGGCACATTTAGCCACTGGTAAATATGGTATATTTTGTAAAATTCGTTGTCGTGATGCATCCCATGCGAAGGATGTTATTTTTAGGATTAACGATGTAGAGGGTGTGGAAAATACGGAGAGTATGATCAGTCTGGAGGAGAGCCTAAATTCAAATACAGGATTACTTAAACTTATTATAGACGAAGGCAAATAGTTTAGGCTGTATGCATTAAATAAAGAAGGGCTCGGTACATCTGTACCGAGCCCTTTTTGATTCTATTAGGTTTGATGGCTATTAATAGTACGAAGGACGGCGCACACCAGTATGATACTTTGCAAGACGCAGTACTTGTCGACTGTAACCGTACTCATTATCATACCAAACGTATAATACTGCAGACTTCCCATCTTTAGTAACTTGAGTAGCATTCACGTCATAAATAGATGGGCAAGGATTTCCAACGATGTCGGAGGAAACCAGTTCATTAGAGGTATTGTAATGAATTTGCTCTACCAATGCGCCTGATAAAGCTGCATTCTTGACGGTGTTGTGGATCGTTTCTAATTCTGCTGGGCGTTCCAATTGTAAGTTAAGAATGGCCAGTGAACCATTTGGAACAGGAACGCGAATGGCAGAAGAAGTCAATTTCTCGCCTAAGCCTGGGATACATTTATCCACGGCCTTGCCAGCGCCGGTTTCCGTGATGACCATATTCATCGCAGCAGCTCTACCACGACGGTATTTGCTGTGCATATTATCTACAAGGTTCTGATCATTCGTATACGCATGTATGGTCTCTAAATGACCGCGTTCAATACCAAAGTGATCATTAATGACCTTAAGTACCGGAGATATGGCATTTGTGGTGCAACTTGCTGCAGAGATGATACGTTCGCTCTTAGACACAGTGTTATGATTAACGCCATGGACAATGTTTGGAATGCCTTTGCCCGGTGCTGTAAGTAAAACCTTATCTACCCCTTTTCCTTGAAGATGCCTGCTCAGAGCGTTCTTATCTCTGAAAGCACCGGAGTTATCGATAAGTAAGGCATTATTAATTCCGTAGGCAGTATAATCTGCTTCTGAGGGGTCCGGAGCAGGTATGAAATAGACGGGACGTCCGTTAATTATTAAGGCGAAATTTTCTTCGTCCACCACGATAGTACCAGGGAAGTCACCATGTACAGAATCGATTTTTAGTAGCGATGCTCTTTTATGAAGACTGGCGGCATCAATACTTCGGACTGCTACGGCCCGCAGACGCAGTTGCTGTCCACTTCCTTCTTGTACGATCAATTCCCGAGCCAATAAACGACCAATGCGACCAAATCCAAAGAGAATTACGTCACGTGGTTCTGGGATTGAACGCTCAAAGAAACTTTCCAAATGATCCATGATCCAGTGGTCAGCCGTAACCTCAGTTTGTGACCATTCGTGCGTGATGCGGCCAATATCTAGCTTTGCATGCTCAATAGCCGTTCGCTTGAGTGCAAGAAGCATCTCTAGGGTATCATCCACGCGGATGGTTTTACCAACAAAATCCGTAGCGTATTGATGCAATTCCAATACTTGGCTTGCACTTTTATCTCTGAGCTGGTTACGGAATATGGTGATTTCTATTCCTCTATTGTAAAAGAGTTCGTGTACGCAGGCACTTACGTCCACGGCGAGGCGTTCGTTTTGGATACGAAGCCCCACTTTTTTAGTGTACTCTTGCGGAGTAATCATAGGTGAGAGTTTGGTGGTTCTACCTACAAAGTTAGGGCAGGGACTCAGAGTTAAAAAGGTTTATCTGTACTTGTTATTTTACTGTAATACAGTTGATTAGTCTCATTATAAACAGTGTAATATGTACACTTTGACACAGGTGTTTGGCGTAAAGATATCCCCAGATGAAACAATGCGCTCCATGGTGTAATAGTCAATATAGGTTACTTGTGTTTACCATTCGAAGGCATAGTAATTTGCTCTGCCATTAGGTTCATACCCTTGAATGAGGACACCGTCTCCGGAGTTAAACTGTTGCACCAGTCGTTCAAAACTTTCCACGTTCTCTAGGTAGACATTGTTCAGTTTTACGATGATGAAGTCTCTAGGGATACCTGCATTTTCAAATCGGCCACCCAGCACTTCAGTCACTCTAATTCCATTTCGGAGTCCTAAACGACGTTTATCTACACTACTTAAATCGTTAACTTTTGCACCATAGCTGCGCAGCAGTTCTTCCTCTTTAGTGAGCATTTCGGTGGTCCCCAATTTATTTTTTAGTACCACTTCAAATGCTTTGTTTTTACCCGATCGGTTCACGACAACAGAGAGTTTTTCTCCAGGCCGATGTTGTCCTAATGCTTCAGTGAGATCCGCTCCAGAATTGATGGGCTTACCATTTACGTTAATAACAACATCTCCTTTACTGATGCCGGCATCGTCCGCAGCGCCACCTGCAATGACATTAGCAACATATACACCTTTGTTGACTTCTAGGCTCAATTCTTCACTCAATCCTGCAGTCACTTCATTGTAGTTGATGCCTATAAATGCGCGTTGTACGCGACCGTATTCCTTCAGATCATTAACTACTTTGAGCATTAAATTTGCGGGTACGGCGAAGCTGTATCCTTCAAATGAGCCACTTCGCGAGGAAATGGCGGTATTGATTCCAATCAACTCGCCTGCGGTATTCACTAAAGCACCTCCGGAATTACCTGGATTTACAGCGGCATCGGTTTGTAAAAAGCTCTCTATCGCACTTTGCTCATCGATGATATTGATATCACGACCCTTCGCAGAAATAATACCGGCAGTAACGGTGGAGGTAAGGTTGAATGGATTTCCAACAGCCAATACCCATTCGCCTAATCGTACGTCGTCGGAATTACCTACCTGAACGCTCGTCAAATCGCTGCCGTCGATTTTTAATAATGCAATATCTGTTGTCGGATCTGTACCCATCAAGGTAGCTTCGTACTCATCATTATTTGAGGTAGTTACAACTATTTTCTTCGCATCCTTTATTACGTGATTATTGGTCACGATGTAACCGTCTTCTGTCAGTATGACTCCAGAACCTGAACCTTCTACTTCATGCCTTTTCGGCGAAGAGGGACGGCCAAAAAATAGATCATTGAGTGGGTTGTAATAATTCTGAATGCGCTCTGTAGTGGTCTTCACGTGAACGACCGCGGCAACAGTGCGTTCTGCAGCTTCGACAAAATCTGTAGAAGCTGCGGGCACAGGATTGTTTGCCGTCCAGCGCACTTGAGCGGGACGCTCATCAGTATCCTTAATGATGATCGTTTTACCAGTCCAACCCAAGCTGTGTGCAGCTCCCAGTGCGATTAAGCCGCCTATGGAAATGAATAGTACCGGACGAGCGATGGATTTCAATAATGCTTTCATAAGGTTCTTTCGTTAGATTCTTGATTACTTCGTACCTTCAAATTGTACACCAAATCAACGTACATACCCCGCCGAAACGCATAACTTTAACGCCTTTTAACACCTATAGGGATGGCTTACCTAGAATTTTATAAATACCACGGCGCTGGAAATGATTTCATTCTTATTGATAATCGATCCAACGACCTGACCTTAACGACAGAAACCATCGCACAATGGTGCCATCGCAATTATGGTGTAGGTGCGGATGGATTAATGTTATTAGAAGCGCCTCAGGTTGAAGGAGATCATTTTTACATGCGGTATTACAATTCCGACGGTAAGGAAAGTACGATGTGTGGCAACGGCGGAAGATGTATCGCTCGTTTTGCAGTGGATTTAGGCATTGCTGCTCAGGGTACATTGCGTTTTCATGCCGTGGATGGCGCACATACGGCCCTTGTTTCAGAAACAAGCGTCGCTTTAAGTATGATAGATGCCCCTTCCGTTATTTCAAAAAACGAGGGGTATTTCATAAATACAGGTTCACCACAACACGTTGAACACCGCGCTCCAGGACCAGATTTTGTAGGTACAGCACGACCTATTCGAGATGCTTACGGTCCGGAAGGAGTGAACGTGAATTTCATACAAGCGTGCGAAGGTGAACTTTCTATTAGGACGTACGAACGCGGTGTAGAAAACGAAACTTTAGCTTGCGGAACCGGTGCAACTGCTGCGGCAATGGTCGCCGTGGCTCAAGGCTGGGTCCCATCAGCACCGGTTACATTGTATGCCCAAGGTGGAACGCTGACTGTAGATTTTGAAGGTCGTGGACCTTTTAAGAATGTAGTGCTTACTGGACCTGCGGTCCAGGTTTTTAAAGGGAGATTGCACTTATGATTCCAGTGACCAACAACGGCTATTTACGGGCACCTGAGCCGGAGGATCTTCAATGGTTGTATCGCATCGAAAATGATGCGTCACTCTGGTACCTTGGCATCAGTAAGGAA
Organism: Schleiferiaceae bacterium; assembly: GCA_022426185.1. Taxonomy (GTDB): domain Bacteria; phylum Bacteroidota; class Bacteroidia; order Flavobacteriales; family Schleiferiaceae; genus UBA10364. Next base: position 18,962 of record JAKMEB010000054.1, on the reverse strand, counting down.
CCATGGAGTAAAGCGGTATTGGCCGATTATTTGGCCGCGCAGCCCGGGAACTTACAACGTGATGGTCAACTTCGATTGCTCTTTGTATATGAAGGTGCTACAGTCGGAGCCGTCGATCTTTTTGATTACGATGCTACAGCCCGTAAAGCCGGGATCGGTATCGTATTGTCAGATGAGTATCGTGGTAAAGGGTTAGGTAAAATGGTACTTCAAGCCTTCGAGTCCTATTGCTTTAACACTTTAGCGCTGCACAGTTTGTACGCACATGCACCTACAAATAATGAAGCTTCTATGCTATTGTTCGAACAAAGCGGATACCGCAAGGTTGGGACTTTAGAAGATTGGGTTTGGTCAAACGGCGCCCATTATAACGCACAACTCTTTCAAAAATTAGTTTCATGAGAAAACTGATGGTTATCACCATAGGCGTGGTTATCCCAGGATTATTACTATTGTTAGTTTGGAAAGGCTACAATGCGGTTTTTGAGCCCAATGTGAATCCGGAATTGACGCCTTATGAATTATTCGTAGAGCCAGGAACTACATTAGAAAACATCTACGAGGACTGGTTCGAATCAGGATTGTTACTTCAACCTGAAGGATTTTATTTGATCGGCACGAAGAAAGGATTAGATACACTCAAAACTGGGCATTACTTGATCACTGAGGGCATGAGTAGCAATGGGATTGTGAATATGTTGAAGGCAGGATTGCAAACCCCCGTTAAAGTCAGTTTTAATAGTGCCAAGAATTTACGTGATCTCGCGGGTCAATTAAGCACTCAACTGCTCACCGATGAGGCTTCTCTTTTTGATGCATTACAGATGCCAATGGAAGGATGGGAGGGACCCTTGAAACAAGGTGCCTTTTTGCCGGATACGTATGAGTTTTATTGGAATGCGAGTGCAACGACTGTTGCGAATAAGCTGTACCAAAATACCATTTCATTCTGGACTCCTTCACGTATTCGCGAGGCGCAAGAAATAGGCCTAACACCTGGAGAGGTCAGTACATTGGCATCTATCGTTATGAAGGAAAGCAGTAAATCGGAGGATCGTCCCAAAGTGGCGCGATTGTATTTGAACCGATTAGCCACTGGCATGAAGCTGCAAGCAGATCCTACTGTAATCTATGCGATGCAGCAGAAAGATCCTGCCAAAGTGGTACAACGTGTATTACGTAAAGATTTAAGTATAGATTCGCCATACAATACCTACAGAAATGTGGGCTTGCCACCAGGTCCCATCTGTGTGCCTGAAAAGGCAGCACTTTTGGCGGTGTTAAATGCCCCTGAACATGATTTCATTTTCATGTGTGCAGATCCGGATCAACCCGGATACCATTCTTTCGCTCGAACTTATGCGGGACATTTGGTGAATCAACGCAAATGGACAAATTGGCTCAACAGCCGCAACATCTATCGTTAAACAAGAGGACCGTCTACAAGCGGTTGCTTTTGTTTGCTACAAAAATTAAGTTGCTTTAGAATAGTGTGAAACACTATTTCAGAATGCTCTATCCTTACTTGACTGCCAAAGTCACCTGATAACGGCAAGACGCCGCGTCCTGCGTAGGAGCGATGCGAAAAAAAAACACCCCCGCATTCTCGAGAGAAGTGCGAGGGTGAAAAAAAAGAGTTGGTTCCTGTATTATTCTACAATTAAACGCTGTACGTCCGTTCCTAATGGAGTAACTGTTTCAACGATATACATACCGGCCGACCATGAAGAAGTTTCAATGGTAAAGGTTTGAATACCCGATGTGCCATGTACGGATCGTTGTTCTAGAATTTGTCCTTGCGTATTGCGAACGGTGATGATCACGTCTGCATCGCTTTGGAAGCTAATAGGTAGCTGCGCTATTCCTGAAGTCGGGTTCGGATGTATGTTTCCGACACCAATGTTTTGTTCCAATTCTTCTTGACCAATGACGTAAACCTTGTCATTATCGCTGGTCTTATAGAAACAGAAATCGTCAATAGCCCAACCTGCTTTATTAATGGTTTCATCCGAACCAAAGCGGAATCTAAAGATTGCGTTTCGTGCAGTATCCACAGCAAGATTAATCTTCGCTTGTTCCCATCCGTTACTGACTCCAGTCCATCCTGGTTTGAATATATCTAACGACGTAACAAAACTGGTATTGAACCAAGTCGCGCCATTGAGATTCGTACCCACTGTATGCCATGAAATACCTCCATCGAAGGTGATATCTACGGTTCCTCCATCGTGATAAATTTCAGTGGAGAAGGCTTGCATGAATTCGTACGTATACGTCTGTCCCGAGTCCAATCTGAATACTGGAGTGTACAATGCAGAAGAATCACGCTTCTTGTAATTTGAATCTAAATCGGTCATCCAAGCATTTGATCCACTATTAGCGGAAACTAAAGGAGCAATACTAGGTGTTCCTACCTCCCAAGCGGTCAAGCCGTCTTTGACAAATGCATTTAATGTCAACCAAGGTGTAATAGAAGGATCATCGAAGTCATTACAATAAGAACTATCGACGGACATAATGATCTTATCCAACACGGTAATATCCGCACAGATTTGATCGTCACTAGTGTTATTATCTGGTTTGCTATCAGGACGCGATGTACGTACACAAACGTTGTAAAGACCACTTGCTGGACTCACCCAGTCTTGATCGAATTCGTACCATGACGTTTTTCTAGGAACTAACGGTGGGTTAAACACAACCTGCTCTGGATTAGACCAAGTAGTCCCACCATCTGTACTGAATTCAACTAAACAACTGTCTAGCACCTTCGCACCTGTGTTCTTGATAAGTGTCTTTAAGTGATTGTTTTGGTCCGGTACCGGCAAGTATTCAACTGTAGTGACATTAATAGGGGCGGCACTGTTTTGCGGCGGAATGTAAACTTCTACCTTGTCCAAATTCCAACCATCACTATTACCAGTTCCAGATTTCATGCGTGCACGAAGAATTAACGGTGCGGCAGAGAAATTCCATGTAGATAGTGGCCAAGAAGAACTCATCTGACCTTGGGCACCAACCCATGCATCGTTTACAGAAGAAGTACCCGTATTGTACCAATTTGTACTTACCACATTCTGCGGATCCCAGAACCCTAAGGTATTCCATGTACCGCTTCCTTGAAATTCGATAAGTGCAACATCACCAGCGCCTAAATCTACGTCGTGAACTAAACGCAATTCTGCACCTGCAATAGTGTCAAAGCCTATGAATCTTGGGAAGTATAAGAATTCTTCTAGACCACCAGGTACATTTTGGTTAGGGCGAGTAGCCATACCATTGTTGTTCCCAAGGGCATTAATTTGATCCACTTTCCATAAATCTAATGCACCTGAAACGAAGAATCCTGATGAATCGCCATCATTACAGTTTTCAAAATCTTCAACAAATCCCGATTGAATATAAACTTCCGGCCATCCGGCGCTTTTCACATAGGACGAATCATTCCAAGAATGGTTGTCGGTAGATTTTGTAGTGTAGGCGTAAACTTCAAAAGTCCCCTTCGGCCATGCAACGGTGTTGGTATTGTCAGTAACTAAAACATTACCTCCCGCAGGAATAGAAGCACTGTGGGTGAATGTATACGTAGTACTTACCCCTGCGTTTGTACCACAGGTAGGGGTGACGGTATACGTCACAGGCACATTACTTTGGGCATTTTTACCAAAGTTTCTCACCTTGAACTTCGCTTTTTGGGTAGCCGGTCCACCGACCATGTTGATACGAGCAACCGGGTTTTCGATGGCATCAACACCAACGTCAACATTTGCTTTGTCTACAATAACGATATCGTCAAACGCAATATCTGCAGCTACACCAAATCCTGATTTCTGCGCGATAAAACGAAGCTTTACCAGATTACCGGCCTGCGCACTAAGATCAACTTCATAAAAGGACCAATTGTCTTTTTCGTCGGTAAGGGTGGTCGTAAATGGAGTCATTGGGTTTGTCCAGAAGTTATCACCTGACTTAATCCATTGTACACGGATCGCGCCGATATCAGCTCCATACATGTGGTGACGGAATTGCAATACCGGTTTGGTCATATTGCTTAAGTCCAAACACTTTGAGACCAAAGTCGCAGAAGCAGGAGAGATTCCATAGTTACCCTCCGTAACTAAATAATTTCCTTGAGCACTCTTATCAGTGATAGGACCAGACCCAATAGTTGGTGTCCATTCGTCTCCTACCATAAAGGCATACTCACCACTATTACCCGCAGGTAACGGTGTAAATACGTCTGAAGGGAAACTACCGGCATTTGCAGCTGTGTTGTTACCGGCTGTAGTACCCGCCCCATCGAAGTCTAAAACATACGGGAAGGTTGAATACGGCTCTTCATGGACTATTCTGATAGGACCAATGGTATCATTTGTTGCAACTGTATCTCCAGGTTGCTCTGTGTACACCCAAATGTCATAGACTCCATAACCGCTTAAGTTAGGTCCAGTTCCAAATGTGTAGAAGGTAGAATCTCCTGTTTCGAGGGTCTTGTTCGTGATGTATTCTGTATTCGATTGATTCGTCGTTGTACCCGCAGTATTGGTATAATCAAACTCCCAAGTTACTGGCACACTGTCAAGATTAGTACAACCGTTGTTCTGAATCCATAAATCAATGGTTTCGTTGTTCGAATAAGAACAATATCCGTTTTCGGGATTAAATACATCACGCAATGCTACCTCATAGGTAGGCGGTTCGTAAATACGGATGTTATCAATAGCGACATCACCTTTAAGGGAATTCCCTCTATTCACAGAGAAGCGAATACGTGCATAATCGCCTGTGATGTCATTCAAAGCCACGGAGTAGGTGTTGAACGGATCTGTAGATTTCGTCTGTTGTTCTCCATCTATACGGGCTAATCCCGTGTAGGCCGATGTATTGAAACCTGTATCCGCGGTGATTGCGAGGAAGTCAACGTGTGCACCGTACATGTGGTAGTCAAATTCCAGAATGGCACAATTGTAACTTCTCAAGTCTAAACAGGGCGTAATAAAGTGCGCCTTATCGTTTTTACTTCCTTGTTCGGCTTCTGTATAAATGTACTTACCACCTCCGTTAGGGGAAGCATCACCGTCGGGTCCTGTAAGGTTGGTCGAAGTACTACCTGTTCTTATAGACCAAGCAAATCCAATGGTATTCTCATTTGGGATTACTTTATAGTTTTCACCATACGGTGGATTTTGATCTGGGAAGTTTCCACGGTGACTGACGCCAGTTCCACCGGTACCTGAACCTGCAACCCAGTAAACATTATTTTCAAAATCCTGATCTACTGGAAGCGTTGTAGAATACGGGAACGAACTCTGTGTGGTCGTTCCACAAATTGGGGGAAGACCAGCATCGCGCCAGAATCTATATGCAAAAATGGAGGCAGACTCTAGTGGGTCTCTTACTACATTAGGACAAGCACAATCAAAAATTCGCACGTACCATTCAATAGTATCATGAATGTCAATATTCCCAAAGGTGTAAGTGTATTGCGAGGAATCAGGACAGTTGGTTGAGAATGAAGACGACATTAACGAATCACTCCAAGTACCCCACGAACTGGCAGAATAATCGTAACGGCGCATATAAATACGCATGCTATCTACCCCAACATTATCTTTTCCTTTAACACGAACCGATTGCGTAGGCATGTAACGCGCACCAATAGGTTTTGCGGGTACACTGACATTCACCCAATCCATGGTTGGCGGCTCCAATTCACAAGGTGCACCTTCTACCATGATATTATCAAGGAACCAACCGTCCAGCGCTGCTGGGGAAGGAGTTCCCGTTTTGTTCGACATGATGAAACGCAACTTACAATTCGCATACCCATACTGAGAATTGGTGTTGTCATAAGTACCTAAGTAGCTACTGAGGTCGAAAATTTCACGTGCCCACCAGTCTGATGCTGTAGTTGGCGTAGGTCCCGTTCCGGTATTGGAATTACCAATGGTAGGACCGTACCAGTAGGGAGTAAGTAGTTGGGAAGGATAAGATAATTCATTGAACCAACCCTGCGATCCAAACTGCGGGCTGCTGCCTTGATAGTGAGTGCTTGTTAAATTGACCCAAGTCGCTCCATTATCACGAGACATTTGGATGAATGCTTTCTGAATGTAACGGATTTTACAAATTTGATCGAACGTCAAACGAACATTGGTATACGTCACTGTGGTGAAGGCATCCGTCTCAAAAATGATGGAATCATTCGCATAGATCTGCGTATGAAAAGATGCATTACCAGTGGTCTTGATGTACGACGTGTCGTTCCAAGAGCGCGTGGCGTTGGTAGAATCCGTGTTGTAGTTGGCGGCAACTGAGTCGGCGCCTAGGGTTCCATCGAAATTTTCCGTGTAAACGGTGTCAATTGGCGGAGCAAATTGTCCAAAAACCGCTGGGGAAGCGAGGGCAATTAGGAGTACAGCTAGTAAGCTTTTCTTCATTTTAACGCGTTTGTGTTAACGTATTTTCAGGGTAGTTACAAATATATAAAAATGGCGATGCGCCCGACCTGAAAGTCAACAAAAGTGGCACTTAAATGCGCCAACGATAAAATGAATGATTAGATCCTATTTCACATTGAAGTAGAAAACGCGCTCGTTTTCAAGAAAGAGCTCTAGCAAATCTTCACGTTCTACGCGACCTACTCCGGCGGGTGTACCGGTAAAAATAAGGTCGCCAGTTTTTAAAGTAAAGTATTTTGAAACATGGCTAATGATCTCATCTACAGAGAATAACATGTTAGCCGTGTGGCCTGTTTGAACCGTTTTTCCATTGATGTCCAGATGGAAATTAACATCGTTGATCTCTTTTTCTAATGTGTCCAATGAAAAGAATCGTGAAACTGCAGCCGATCCGTCAAAGGCCTTTGCTTTTTCCCATGGCAAGCCTTTTTCTTTACATTTTGCTTGTACGTCTCTGGCAGTAAAATCAATGCCCAAACCGATTTCATTGTAGTATTTATGGGCAAAACGAGGTTCAATGTGCTTACCCAATCTATTGATTTTTACAACGACCTCAATTTCATGATGTACGTCATTGCTGTGCTCTGGTATGAAGAAAGGATGCTTTTTCAGCAATAGCGCTGTATCAGGTTTAAGGAAAACCACGGGTTCCTCAGGAATGGGATTGTTTAGTTCCTCTGCATGCTTTGCGTAATTCCTCCCGATACAAATAATCTTCATCGCTGACGCTTTACTATTTATTGAAATTTTTAAGTCGAATGGCCGTCAATACCTTCTTCGTGTAGAGTGGGAAATCTGCATTCTGTATCCAACTGAAATAGCCAGGATTTTCTTGCAATACAGATTTAACGGTCATACCGCGGTACTTTCCGAAGGTAAAGATTTCTTCATCATCGTCATTAAATGCGATAAAGCCTGCGAAATCTGCAACGCGTTGTCGGTTGGAGAAATCGGACAGAAAATTCATGTCATTTTCTAATTCTTCATAGCGTTCTATCTGTGCTTTCAAAACCTCGTAGGTAGCCATCACATCTGCCTCAGCAGTATGCGCACCATCTAGATTCTTATTGCAATAGAATTTATACGCAGCACTGAGGGTGCGTTGCTCCATGCGATGAAAAATGTTTTGTATGTCAACGGCCTTGCGTTTACCCATTTCAAAATCAATGTCTGCACGTAAAAACTCTTCTGCAAGCAGTGGAATATCAAATTTATTGCTGTTGTATCCTGCGAGATCACTATCACTAATGAGCTGATGCACCGCAGCTGCCAATTCATTAAATGGGGGTTCGTTAGCAACGTCTTTATCGTAAATCCCATGTACTAATGATGCGCCGTTAGGAATGGGTATGGTTGGATTCACACGCCAGGTATGCGTTTCCTCTTTACCGTCGGTATGGATTTTATGAATGCAGATTTCTACGATGCGGTCATTGGTAACATTGACGCCCGTAGTTTCTAAATCGAAAAAACAGATGGGACGCGAGAGATTTAATTTCATTCGGGTACGATTAAATTCAAAAAAAAGCCACCCCTAAGGGCGGCTTCATAAAGTTATAAATTTGAAATTAAATCTCTCGATTTAAATCCCATGATTCTAAATATTCCGCGACGCGTTTAACGAACATCCCGCCTAAGGCACCGTCAACAACACGGTGGTCGTAACTATGGCTTAAGAACATCTTATGTTGAACAGCGATTACGTCACCTTCTGGAGTTTCAACTACAGCTGGTTTTTTAACAATAGCGCCAGCAGCCATGATGGCAACCTGAGGCTGGTTAATGATGGGTGTACCCATCACATTCCCAAAGGTTCCGACATTGGTTAAGGTATAAGTTCCACCGCTGATTTCATCCGGCTTAAGTTGATTGTTACGAGCACGGTTAGCGAGATCATTCACGGCTTTGGTGATGCCAAGTAGGCTCAGTTGATCGGCGTTTTTTACCACTGGAACAATCAAGTTACCAGAAGGAAGCGCGGCTGCCATTCCTACATTGATCGCACCGTGTTTAATAATGTTGTTTCCGTCGATACTCACATTGATCATTGGGAAGTCTTGAATGGCCTTAACGATGGCCTCCATGATGATTGGTGTGAAGGTGATTTTTTCACCATGTTTTTTCTGGAATTCCCCTTTCATTCGGTTGCGCCAGAGTACGACTTTTGTCATGTCTGCTTCAACGAAGCTGGTTACGTGCGGTGAGGTCTGGACAGAGTTAACCATATGGTCCGCTATGAGTTTTCTCATACGATCCATTTCTATGATTTCGTCGCCGGCACCAATTTTAATAGCAGGTGCTGATGTTTTAGTTGTAGAAACTGATGTTGGTTGCGCAGGGGCAGCCGCAGTTTCTGCTGGGCGTACTGGAGTCGTTTGACTCACTGCTGCAGGTGCAGCGTTGCTGCGACCTCCATCGAGATAAGCGATGATATCTTTTTTAGTGACGCGACCTTCTTTGCCGCTTCCTGGTATTTGGTCCAGTTCAGATTGCCCTATGCCTTCTTCTTTCGCCATGGAGCGTACCAAAGGCGAATAGAATCGCCCATTTGAATTCTTAGCGATAGGTCCACTAGGCTCCGTTGCACTTACTGTTGCTGCTGCAGCGGCCACTTGCTCTTCAATCTCCGCGGCGGCAACTGCTGGTTCGGGGGTCACTTCCGGCACGGGGGCAGCGCTTGAACCACTGCCTTCGCCTTCTACTTCTATAATGGCAATCGGGCTGCCAACTTCAGCAACTCCATTTACATCTACTAAAATCTTAATTAATGTTCCACTTACAGGTGAAGGGACCTCGCTATCTACTTTATCGGTAGCGACTTCGACTATGCTTTCTTCAGCGTCAATCACATCACCAATGTTTTTCAACCAATTGGTGATGGTAGCTTCTGCGACTGATTCGCCCATTTTGGGCAGGATTAATTCAAACTGAGCCATTGAATTTGGGTTTTTCGGTCCTCGAATTTACGGCAAAATATCCCACAAACACTATTGCATTAGAATTTGCTTAATTGCCACAGTTGTCGCAAATCAGACTTTAAATCCGCTTCTTTTGCATAGTTGATAACAAGTGTCGACACGCTTTGCGAAACATTCAAAACTTCAGGGATACCTGTTGCGATATCGAAAATTGGAGGAGGTAGTGAAGGCAGTTGATTTTTTTCTGCCTGATCAGAGGAATAACTGATTAACGTGGCTTTACCCTGGAGTAGTTTTTCAGTATTTGATAACCAATGTCTCAAGCCTTTAGCTCGTCCGGAAAGGATAGCAACAGACATGGAAAGCGGCAGTAGGACGATGATTAGTAGCGTCAATGAGATATCAAGCAGACGTTTTTGTCTGCGGTAATTTCCATTCGCCACATTGAACTGTCCTAACCCATAGGCCTCACCCTGATTTAAGCTGCTATTTGACCCCACGATAAAAGGCCCTTGCGAAAGTAATGATTTAACGCTCGTCTTGGGACCCAAAGCAGTCATGATGCGCATGAGCGATGATGCTGGGAGCGCAGTAGATTCTACGACACATTCGTTGATGCCGTAGAGCTTAGTTTTTGCTGCCAATTGTTCAAGGTCAAGTGTTTGGTGCTCTAGAACAGTCTCGTGGGAAAAGAATGCCGGTATAATGCCGTTTTCTGCTAACAACCTTTGAAGTGTATTTTTTCCGGAATCGGAGCCTATGTACAGCATTCTTGGACGTTGGACGGGACGCGTAAAAAAATGTTTCCCAGTGAGCAGTCCCATGAGTGAACGCCAGATAATGAGCACAGCAATACCACCTAAGCCTCCGAGAAGTAGGAGGGCTCGAGAGAATCGAAGTGCTTCTGGTAGTAATCCATAAAAGAAGCCGATCACTAGCGTCGCAATGGCCATAGCACGCGCGATAACGGCTGGCCTGGCATTCCTTGTATAAACGCCACTTAAGCCCAGAGCAAGCAGCCAGAAGACTATGTAGGAGCCTTGAACGTAATAGGTGTAGGTATCTGGGTACGAACCGCCATTTATAAATCGGTGGTTTAATTCCCAATAGATTTTTAATTGGTCTAGGGTCAGGGCTAAAAGCAGCACATCTATAACAGGTGTCGCGGCACTTTTTGTAAGTCGAGCCAATAAAGCCAAACCGGCTCGCAGATAAATTCCTAGATAAATGAGCAGAGTGTAGGCCAGGGCAGAGGAACCACTAAATTGCTTCTTGGCAAAGATGATCATGGCCTGATAGAACATACGCACGTAGTTCAAACTTCCACGTTTCGTGCTCTCTCCTTTGTAATGAATTATTTGAGAATCACTGATGTAATGATTTTCATGGCCCGATTTCAGCAACTCATAGCTCAGATCAATATCCTCCCCATACATGAAATACCGCGGGTCAAATCCTCCAACTTCTGCCAACAAAGCTGAAGGAACCATCATAAAGCAACCGACTAAAATATCGACTTTATGATTGGTGTTGGGATCTAAATGCCCCATGTGGTAGCGGGCGAAAGTTGGCGATTTTGGAAATATTCTCGAAAGCCCAGTTATTTTCCATAAGGCGGTCAACGGCGTAGGTAAACCGCGTTTGCTTTCCGGGAGAAATTGACCGGCTCCATCAATGCCCTTAATGCCCAATCCGCCTACTTCAGGATGCGTTTTTAAATAATCTAAGCAGACTTCAAAGGTATCTTCTTGAACTACAGTATCGGGGTTAAGAATAAGCGTATAAGTTCCAGAGGCAGCCTCAAATCCTTGATTGTTCGCTCGGCCGAATCCTACATTTTCAGTATTTGCAATCCATCGTACTTGAGGAAAAGCCTTCAAGATTTCGTCTTGTCCGCTGTCGCTACTTGCATTATCGACAACAATTACTTCAATCGTAAAACGTGTCTGGCTGCGATAGATGCTCTCCAAACATTGCGTCAAAAATTCTTTGACATTGTAATTGACTATGACTACACTGAGATCCACTATTTTGGAAGGCTTTGTTCGTATGGAATGCGCTGTTGGATACTGCGACCCAAAGTCACTTCATCTGCAAATTCTAACTCATCACCAACGGAAATACCGCGGGCAATGGTAGTGAGTTTGACATTAAAATCTTTCACTTTTCTGTACAGGTAGAAATTAGTGGTATCGCCTTCCATAGTGGTATTCAAAGCAAAAACCAATTCTTCTATACCGCCATCGTGCAGCTTTTGAATTAAATGATCAATGGTCAAGTCGCTTGGCCCCACGCCATCCATAGGCGAAATCAGTCCGCCTAAAACATGGTAAGTGCCCTGGTACCCGCCTGTATTTTCTATGGCCATCACATCACGCACATCTTCTACAACGCATACAATGCTTGAATCGCGTTTCGGCGAGGCACAAATACTGCAGGTTTCGGTATCTGAGAGTGTATGGCACGTGCCACAGAAGTTGGTATTTTGGCGTAAATCGACCAATGCAGCGGCTAAAGCTTCAGTTTGCCCCTCCGGTCTGCGCAATAAATGCAACGCAAGCCGCAGGGCAGTTTTCTTACCTATACCTGGCAACCGTGAAATTTCTTCTACGGCTTGTTCTATTTTTCTACTTGAAAAATTCATGTCTCCCAAAAGTAAGGGATTGCGCATATTTGTGAACATGAACTACACGCTCTTTTTAATTCTCTTGCTTGCCTATGTCGGTGTGCTTGTTGTGATTGGGAAAATCACCTCGCGCGGCGCGAACAATGCCACCTTCTTCAACGCGAATAAAAATGCCTCTTGGCTGCTGGTAAGTTTTGGCATGATCGGCGCCTCGCTTAGTGGCGTGACCTTCATAAGTGTACCGGGATGGACCGCCGCTTCGGGCATGACCTACCTCATGATGGTAGTGGGATTTTTCTTTGGTTATTTAATCATTGCTTACGTCTTGCTTCCAGTGTATTATCGCTACAATGTGATCAGTATTTATAGTTTTTTAGGTGAAAAACTAGGCGCTTCGAGCTACAAAACCGGGTCAGCATTCTTCTTAATTTCTCGAATTGTCGGAGCCAGCGCACGTTTGTACATCGTTACGATGGTAATCCAATTAATGATTTGCGACAGTATTGGCATCCCTTTTCCTATTACAGCAATAGCCGTTCTTGTACTCATAGCATTGTACAGCGCTGCCGGTGGCATCGCTACGATCGTCATAACTGATACGCTACAAACTGCCTTCATGCTCATTGCAGCAGCCCTCGCACTTTATTTTGTTGGTAAGGCCGTAGTCCCAAAAGAACAAGGCCTTTGGCACTATATTACCTCGAGTGATATGGCGTATTTCGTTAAATCGGGTTCTTCAAAAGCTTGGTGGAAACAGCTGCTCGGGGGTATGTCTATTGCTGTGGCAATGACGGGTTTAGATCAAGACATGATGCAGAAAAATCTAACGGTCGCGCGTCTCAAAGACTCCCAAAAAAATATGGTGCTGCTAGGTGTGAATTTACTTTTTGTGAATGCACTGTTTCTTGCCCTAGGAATACTTCTAACCGATTATGCCTCCCTCAATGGAATTACGGCTACTGGAGATAAGCTCTTCGCGACCGTTGCCACCAGCAGCGGTATGCCACCCCTTCTGGGTGCCGTGTTTTTCTTAGGACTGTTGGCAGCAGCATTTTCAAGTGCTGACAGCGCTTTAGCTTCGTTAACCACTGCTTTTTGTATTGACTTCCTTGGGATGGAAACGGAGGAAAATACAAAGCGCAGAACTGGAGTCTATTTAGGGTTTATGGTGGTCTTACTTTCGGTAATGCTGCTCATTTATTCGTTGCAGGCCGACAGTATTATTTCTACACTATTTACTGCTGCTGGCTACACCTATGGTCCGTTACTGGGTCTTTTCGCGTTCGCTCTCACACAAAGAAGGACCATTCAAGGCTGGAATATTACTGCGGTCGCACTAATTAGCCCGCTTTTGGCATACGCCCTAAGCCTATGGGCGCCCACTTTAGGGTACACCATAGGTTTTGAGCTTTTACTGTATAATGGTTTAATCACCTATCTAGGAGCTTGGGCGGTCAGCCGTCGTGCCTAGTGTTTAGTAATCTTCACATTCTGAACGGAATCTGTGGTAGTTACTTTGACTTGATAAAAGCCACTTGCATAGGCGTTTAAGTCTAGTGTGATTCGTTCTTCAGTAGCTCTAAAGCTGCTTTCTTCAATTAAGGTTCCATTCATACCGAAGATCTGAATCATAATCTTTCCTTGCGCAGCGCCAGTTTGGATGTAAAGGATACCTTCAGTAGGATTTGGATAGACTGCGATGGAAGCAGTTCCTTCTTCATTGAGTCCAATATTTGAATACGGCACAGTCATACTATCCAATCCACAATCTGTAGTAACGACTAACTTAATAGTTGTAGGTCCGTTACTCGAAAAAGTATGGGTTGGATTCTGGGCATTTGAAGAGGCTCCGTCCCCAAAATCCCAGGACCAAGCAGTTGGCGTTGGCGTAGTGAGGTCGTTGAATTGATAGGTTAGACCGCTGGTGTTTTGCAATGCGAAGTCAGCATCTAATTGCGGCCCAGGAACTAAAACTGCACTGTCTGCCACAAAGGTGTAGGCATTGTAGTAAACGTATTCCAAGTCGTAGTCCGTCGCAATAGTAAGCGTAGCCGAATGCAAGCCCATTCCTAGATAGGTAGAAAGCAAACTGGACCCTTGGCGGTTTAAAGTGAAAACACCATTTACAGTAGTGTCAGCGCTGCTCATTTCAAAACTAAACGGGTGGTCTTCACATATGGGTGATACATTCAAAGCAGCCGTAGCAGGCGTTCCAGAAGAAATGACCCTTATGTTATCTAGGTAAAGGTTATTACCGTATCCTCCGATTCCTTTGATGCGGAATTGGACGAAGTCGCCACTTGTAGTTGATAGAACCACGCTATCTGTGCGCCAATCGCTTGATCCGCCTGGAATGAATTGACTTTGAGAATTAGACGTGGTCGCTAGATTAGAACCGCCTTTTTCATAAACTCGCGTGAAAGTTGCTCCACAATCCGTGCTTACTTCGACGATCAGAGAATCGGAAAAGGCCGCAGAATAGGGTGCGTAACTTACATCGAAATACAACACTGGGTTGTAGCCGTTAATGTCAAATTTCTCACTTAATAAACCGTCTTCTGCACCAACGGTGGAGTAGTTGAAGTAATTCATGTACATCACTTCACTTTTCGCACCGGTGGGTCCAGTAACTTCGCCTTTCGTCCAACTGGTACTGCCGTCCGGGTTTTCTGTAGTAAATGAAACCGCTCCATTCCCGGTCCATGTTTCGACAAAAGGAAGTGTTTGTAAGGGGCTTACCGTGACTGCATTGGTTAATACAATGGTATCCGCGCCATACGTGTTACTCGCAATAAGCGTAATGGTGTAAGCACCGTAAGCACTGAAGCTGACTTCCGGATTTTGTGAGGTGCTTGAGGTACCATTGATAAAACTATGGGTCGCAGGAGTGATGGACCAATTCCACGCAGTGGGACTCTTTGCACTGAAGTCTTCTAGAATTACTCCTGTATTGAGACAGGGCGTAGCAGTTACTGGCGCAAAATCTGCAACAGGTGTACCAATATTATCTTCAATTTCAATAGCATCAATAGCTAAATCACTTTGGTAGCTGTCGCCGGTAGTTCCTTTAAATCTGAAGAGCACCGTATCTCCAGCGAAACTGGTTAGATCAATGGCTACATTCTTCCAACTGTTTCCTTGATTTCCGCTCTGACTGAAGAGTACGCTCCAGCTTGCACCGTCGAAAATGGATACTTCAAGATCACCCTGGTTGGCCCCATTCATGTGATACGCAAATCTTAATTCTGGCGCGATACTCCCAGCTAAATCGATGCAGGGTGTATACAATAATGCTTCTTGGAATTCGCAATTCCCAGATGCCTCTAAGTACAGGTATTTCCCTGAACCACCAGTACCTGATGTTGGACCAGTGCCGCTAGAAGCGGTTGAACCGCTATTAGTACGCCAATCGATATCGTCTTCTGTACCATTGGTAAGATTGATGAAGTTACCGCCTAAATTACATACCGTTCCCCCACAATTGGTGTTCGTTCCACAATTTGAAAACCCGTCAAAATTCTGAGTAAAGGGCAGGCCGTAAAGTGAGGAGCTGTAGTAATTAACACTCTGGACAACGGTATCGTTTAGGCTGTTTTGATCGCCGCTAAGTTCAGACCAGATCTTGAGAGTCTGCGCCGTTGTTCCGCTCCAGACTATAGGCGCAGCAAAAGTAAATACAGTATCAGCATACGAATTTAGATTGCCGTAGAACGTATCGCGAACAGTGACACTTCCGAAAGTCATCGCAACTGGCAAAGTATCTAAGACCTGCGTAGAGGGATTCGTTATGGTAATACTTACGGGTTGTACTGGATTTTGACAGGACGTCACAAATTGTGGACTTAGTAAACTACTAATACCCCCGTCTCTTGGGAGAGGACATGCGTTTGTGCCTGAGGGGAGTTGCACCGCATAGGCACGCCTTCCCTCTACAGTGTTAATGGCACCACTTACGCTGAACCAAGTACCACTGATGGGCTGATAAGGAATGATCATACTCGTGGCTGAACTGTTGTATACGCTGTCCATGTAGCTCGTACCTAATATATAGGCTGTATAATCTGTTGCGCCGGTAACCGGGCTGAATGAAATTTTAATACTATCCGGACAGGCCCAGTCTAGACTGAGGTTGTTAGGCGTATTTAGTATGACGAACGGTCCTGCTACTGTGGTGTCCGTACCTTGAATATTGCGTAGAAATGCATTTTTCGTAGCGACGTTCGGTACATTCCAATTGGCTACTCGATTCCCTCCGGTCGCATTCAAGTTTACCGTAGTCCAAGTACTCATACTATCCGTGGAATATTGCCAGGTCAAGGAAGTTGAACCATTCCAACGCACGTAATTTGCACCCGGTGTTAATTTTGCATTATCATGCGGGAAGGCGATGGGATTTTTTTCCATATCCATCGCGTATACAATGTAAAATGTTTGAGGGCCTTGAGGGATGTTGGTACCATAAACGGTAAACCTATAATCTCCCGAGTTTGGCGCATTGAGTGTGACTTGTTCGGCATTGTTGAGTGTATCTACGCCTCGCGTAGCGCCATACAAAAGTGTTGTTGTATTTGGCGTTGGATCAAGAACCCAAGGCTCGTAGGTGGTTGTACCGGTGAGGTCTGTCACTTCGAAATCTAAATCATTGACCAATGCTTTTGATGCATTGATCGAACCTTCTTTATCAGTCCAATACAGCATTGCACTGAATTTATTTACACCAGCGGGTAAGGAAATGGTGTAAGTCAAAGTGTCGTTTGTGGTAATGCTGTTGCTAAAGAATTGGGTGTCTTGAATTACCTTGAGTGCTTTCCGGGCATTAACGCGTCCATAACCGTAGATGAAATCGGGACCAGGATTGCCTAAATCATCTGCAGTGTTCATTGCAATAGCTTTTAGTAAACCGGCATCCGCTGTATCTTGTTGCAATACATCAAAGGTATTGTGCAATACAGCGAAGTATCCAGCAACACCGGGAGCAGACATGGAGGTACCCGTTTTGTTGCCGTAGGTATGGGAGTCAATAGTAGAGTAAACGTTCGTGCCGACTGCTGCTAAATCTGGTTTTATACGACCGTCAGCAGCAGGTCCGCGTGAAGAAGATGTTGCAATTGCATCTGTACTGGTAATATTCGCAGTGGCAATAACATTTTTACCTTGTTTGTGACCACCGGTAATATTTCCCCATTGTGAACCTGCGCCATAACCACAATTGGAACCGTTTGAGTTTCCTGCACTGAAGACGTGTACTAGAGCCGCGTTATCTCGAACATCTTTATCCATTTGCTGGGCGTAAAATGTATATCCTGCATTACAGCCGTTAGAATAAGAACTGTTGGTCACGCGTATACCGTAAGAAACGTAGTGCGCATCAACGTTACTTAAGTTGCTTGGATAGTCGTAATAGACCATGGTAGCACCTGGTGCATTTCCTTCAGCTGTAGGATCAATATTTCCCGCTCCAAAAATGGTTCCCGCGACATGGTCTCCGTGGTCACCTATGCTATTACCGGCCAAAGAGGTTAATCGTCCTTTGTAGTCAGCATGAGGACCTATATCACCATCATCGCCAAGACCTACGACCACGTTGGATCCATCAAAAGGAGTTTGACCTTGGATGTACGCAGTTCTCGCAGCAGCACGGCTGTTGTAATTTTCTGGTGTTCCAGGTTCTTCAATAGCTTGAATGAACAATACAGCATCATCTTGAGCCAATTGATTCAGTAATTCAGGCTTTATAATTGCGGTATGCCATTGCGCGTTAAGGTCAACGACCTGGGCAATAAATGCTGGTACTTTCCAGTACTCAGACGTTCTGAATTGAACCGCAACACGACCGTCATTGAGTACGGCCCATTCCGGCCAATCACCGATGGAAAGAGGTCCGTCCAGTTTCATCATCGGGGTCCATTTTACAAAAGCACTGAGCCCTGCATCTTGCAATTCACTGCTGGTTAAACCTGCAGGAATTTTTACTTCGAAAGCATTCTTTGGTAAATAATGCCCTAATTCTACACCTATATCGGTCAATGCTTTTTTATCTTCGGCGAGCACGGCGCGGTCCCAAAGACCCACACCGTAGGTAGGTTGTGTAGTGCTCAACTGTTTGTACGTTCCGTTCTCAATGTGGTAGGTGCCCGATTTTAACTGGACTTTAAGCTGAGCTTGCGCTACAAAAGAAGTTACCGTAAATAAAAAGAGTAAAATTCTAACCATGGATTTAATAAATAAGAGTACCAAGATAACACGCAGTAATTCAAATGTTCAAGCTTTTTTAATACTGCTTTTGCTATGCTTTGGAAATCAATCTTTTGCACAATATTCTAATTTGTCACAGAGTGCAGCTTTAGCAGAAATGGAGCGTTTTGGATCTGGAAAACGTGTGCTCTATATGGCAGCTCATCCAGATGATGAGAATACGCGATTAATTGCTTGGTTGTCCAACGCCTTGGATGCAGAAACGACCTATCTAAGTTTGACTCGCGGTTCAGGTGGTCAGAATCTTTTAGGAGATGAGCTGGGTGCTGATCTAGGTGTCATTCGCGAGCACGAATTGCGGGCAGCTCGTAGTTTGGACGGGGGAAACCAACGCTTTACGGATGCATTGGATTTCGGCTATTCAAAAAGTGTGGATGAGGTATGGACTAAATGGGACCACGATGACTTACAGCTACAAGCTGTGCGTACCATTCGCGAACTCAAGCCAGATTATATCATCACACGTTTTCCTCCTGACGAGAGAGCAGGCCACGGCCATCACACCGCATCAGCTGAACTGGCTATCGAATGCGCCGAGCTTGCCGCTGACGAGAAATACGATACAGAAACAACGGCTTGGTCGGTGCAAGGCGTTTGGTGGAATACCTCCGTATGGTGGGACGTTAGCGTAAAGGACGACCCAGAGGCCGTACATCTAGATATGAGCGGTTTTGATCCCCTTTTAGGTGAAACTTATGGCGC
>JAKMEB010000046.1 GCA_022426185.1 Schleiferiaceae bacterium | reverse complement strand
GTAATACAGCCATCACCGCGACTAAGGCAAGTATGATTCCAGTCGCCCAAAGGCTTGATGTTCTCTTTGGGATTGTTTTTCCTTTGAGTAAATCAATAGTCCGTGCCAGAATAAAAACGGGCAGCAGCAAAAGGTGAATTCTTGCGCTGAGCATGATGCAGCCAAAGAGCAACCATGCGATCAAAAGAATGTGAAGGAGCCTATATTTCTTACCCGTAGTTCCCCATAATTCGGCTTCTAAAACAAAAGAAGCAATGAGCAGGTAGAGGCTTTGGTAGTGTATTCCTAATCGGCCACCTAATTCAAGGTCGTTGTACTGTACCCAGCCGTACTTAATGATACTTGCTGCCACGGTCCAGGTCCATGCTATTGCGGTCGCGTACGCAAAAAGCAACCCCAATTTTCTGAAGGTCTTTGCATCCAGTTTCTTAGATCTCAAACCCGCAATGATCGCTATGATGACAATGGGGAGAATCATGATCAGGTCACTCCAGCCCTCATTGCGATATGGACTCCACCAAATACTTAGAAGTTCCCAGTCGAGAAACGCCGCAGCAGCCAAAAGCAACCATTTGTTGGGTTGCCATTCCCCCTGGAAGAGTAATGCAATCCCCACCAAAATAAGCCCATAAAGTGGACTGAGCCACTCCAGAGCAAAAGGCAAAAGAACAGCTGCAATGGCAACAGCGTAAAAGAGAAAATTCCGGTTTTGCATCTACAGGGTAACGCTCAATAGTTCCGACATCGTCTGAGGTTCCAAGATAATTTCTGCAGCTTGAGCAATAACTTCGTCTTTATGTAAACCGCGTTCGAGCGCGCCGGGCATGGAATATTTACGTTGTACTAAATAATCTGCGAGGTAGGCACTAATGGCTTCCTTTTGCGACAGCAGCACATGGTCTTTTCGGGCTTGGATAGCGGCAAGGACAGGGGTTAAATCCTCCTCATCTAAATAATCCATAGCACCAGCCAGTTCCTGGAGCTCCTTTAATCGCAACTCACTAATGCTCTCGTAAGTGAACTCTTCTTCGCTCAAGAAATTGACGAAATCGGTCCAAACAGCTGCGTCTATTTTGTAAGCGCCTACCGCCTCATCTGCCGGCATCTTACTAATAGCGCGCGCCGCAAACTTTAGATCCAGTCCTTCTGCACTTAAGGCTGCGACTAATTCGGGATAGTAGTCGTTGGTGAGTAAAGAATCGGGGGCAATTCCGTTACCATCGACCACCGTTCTGCCATTTTTTGTTGTGAAGCTACGTTGGTCCGATTTCTTGATCCGTTTTCCTCGATCGTCACGGTCGTACGCCACCTTTTGTATGCATCGACCAGAAGGGGTATAGTATTTTGCTACGGTAACCTTCATTTGTGCCCCAAAAGGCAAAGGATGGATTTGTTGTACCAAGCCTTTGCCAAAGCTGGGTTCACCTAATATTACAGCGCGATCTAGATCTTGTAGTGCGCCGGCTACAATCTCGCTAGCAGAAGCACTAGATTCATCTGTGAGCACAGCTAAAGGAATTTCAGGTAAGATGGGACGACCTATAGTACGGTAGACGTCTTGGACTTTACCTCCACGCCCGCGAGTAGAAACCAGCGTATCGTTTGAAGAAACAAACAAGCTCACAATCTTCACAGCTTCCATCAGTAAACCCCCTCCGTTGCCGCGTAAGTCTAGAATGACGCCTTTTGGATTCTCTTTCTTAAGTGCTAAGGCGGCTTTTTTCACTTGAGTGCCGGCCTGTTCAGTAAAGGACTCGAGATAGATGTAGGCCACGCCGTCTTCGCGCATGCCATAATAGGGCACGGCATCCTTCGTGATCGTTTCACGTTCAAAAACAAAGTTTAATGCCGGTGTATCAAAGCGTTCTGCTGCAATTTTGACTTCAGTGCCTGGTGTTCCTTTGAGTAAGGTACTGACTTCACTCACGCGCAAGCCCTTGAGTGGCGTACCGTCAACAGTCACTAAGGCGTCTCCTACCAATAGTCCAGCTTGATCCGCTGGGCCGCCAGGATGAATGTCTGAAATAAGTACGGCATCGTCTATTCTTTGAATGATACAACCAATGCCACCGTATTCGCCCGTTTGCAATAATCGTACATCTTCAATCTGATCTTCGGGATAGTAGACCGTATAAGGATCCAATTCTTCTAACATACCCGCTATAGCACTACCCACTGCACGCTCGGCACTTACGGGATCCACATACACGTTTTGTACCTCGCGCAACACTGCTGTGAAAACTTCCAATTGCTTACTCGTCTCAAACGGATCTCCCTTTGAGGCGCTTGTTAATAAACCCGCGCAACCTATAATTACGGGCAACAGGAGTTTTTTAGTCCAACTTTTTACTGGAAATCTCTTCATAATACGTGTTGTAGCTGTGAATCAATTTTATGAATCCATCCTCTAAAAATGAATACTCGTTGAGTCGATTACCTAAATAACGCAGGGACCAGGCTTGTTGATGCGATGGCCCTTTGATAAGATGTTTGTTCAAACGGTATAATTCGCGCATCTGCCTTTTTATTCGATTCCGGTGAACGGCACTTTTAATCGAACGTTTTGGTACCACAACCGCAAGCTGCCGCTGTACCTCTTTTTCAAAAGAGGCATCGATGAAACGCAAGGAAAAGGGAAAAGACTTTAACGTCGTTCCTTCTTTATGAATGGCATCGAACAGCCGTGGGCTGGTTAGTTTTTCGTCTTTGGAAAAGGTAAAGCGCATAAAAAAAGCCCGACGTGTTGCCGGGCTTGTAAATTAAGGATTTTCTTACTTCTTATTAACGTCCTTGATATAATCGCTAATGGCTTTCGTCATGGACGGTGCATCAGGGGTTGGTGCAGGAATATCGACGACCAATCCGTTGGATTCAGCCTCTTGCTGCGTCGTTGACCCGAAACAAGCTAATCTCGTGTTGTTTTGCTTAAAGTCAGGAAAATTCTCGTAGAGTGATTTTATTCCAGAAGGAGAGAAAAAGACCAGTACATCATAGAAAACATCTTCAAGATTACTTAGATCACTTACCACCGTATTGAACAAAATAGCACGAGTGTAAATTATACCAGCCGATTCTAATGCGTTAGGAATGGATGGTTTTAAGCTGTCAGAAGACGGCATCAAAAATTTCTCATTCTTGAACTTTTTCAGCGTGGGAATAAGCTCGTCAATTTTCAAATTACCGTGGTAAATTTTACGCTTACGGTACACCACATATTTCTGCAAGTAGTAGGCGATCGCTTCAGAAATACAGAAATAACGGATGTCTGGAGAGATTTGTACTCGCATCTCTTCACACATTCTAAAATAGTGGTCGACCGCGTTTTTAGACGTTAAAATGACATTGCGGAATTCGCGAATTTGTATTTTATCTTTTCTAAAGTTAGAGGCAGTGACGCCCTCAACATGGATGAAAGAACGAAAATCAACTTCTACCTTGTGTTTATCCGCAAGTGTGAAGAACGGATGACTCTCCGTGGTGGGTTCTGGTTGCGAAACTAGAATGGACCTCACTTTTGCTTTTCGGCTGTCTGTCATGTGTGTGTTATTGGAAAGCTATTACTAACGGCACTAATTCAAGAGCGCAAAGGTACAAAATCGCATAAACTCTAGTCCCAATTGTCTTAAAAACAACGAAACCTGGCTGTTTTACAGCGAAATAAACGACTCCCAGCATGTGAAAAGTGAGAAAAGTGTATAAAACGTTGACCTTGGATAGGTAGCCTGTGAGTGCTACTAGCAATAGAAAAGCTGCGGTTAGGGCATACCAAAGTGACAGCAGGGCAGTCATTGGTCCTAATTTCCACACGCCTCGAACCCCTTCTTCCTTAAGCAGTAAATGCAAAAGAATTGAAAAGCCAAAGCGCAGAAAAAGAAGCACTGGAATGGCTAACAAAAGCAGGGGATCTGCTGGAAAGCCGGCGTAATACAGACTAATGGCACCAAAAACGGCCATGGAAATCCATAAGAATACATGCGTTCTCAGCGAAAGAGGGTGTTCGGAAATACTGTTTAAATCGGCCCGTATCCAACGTTTAAAAAAAATGGGCTGGCTTACGCGCAAAAATGCGAGAACCGATACAAGTGCAATAAAAATCCATTTTGTGCCCATCTGGGCGCAAAGTTACTGTAAAACGACGTGTTTGTACTGTGTAGTTCCGTCTTTGAACAGGGCATACAGGATATAATTGCCGCGCGGCAGGTGGCTGACGTCAAATTGGTCGTTGCCTGTAGCGTTCCATGATTGATCCATGTTTAAGAATCGTCCTAGCGTATTGTAAAGTCGGATTTCTTGGAGTCCTTCTCCTTTCACACTGAGGTGATCTGTGGCTGGCGATGGATAGACCTTTAAGGCAGATCGTATTTCATTTTCGGCGCCTCCCATAACCAAGCCTGGGTACAAGGTTTTAGTTTCAGTAACTACATAATCACCGGAAGTTGTTCCATTGTTGTTGGTGTAGTTTACAGCGACGTAAATGATGACTGAATCTCCAATATCCCCAGTATTCCAATCCCATACCCAATCAATAGCATTATTAGAAACTGCTGTAGATGAGTTCTTGTGAGTCACGTAGTCAGTGCTCGTAATTTTGGTATTTGTATTTGAAGGTGTGGTAAGCGTCCCTATGTGATTACCGCTTGCATCTTCCATACTTGCTGAGAATCCAATTTTTGAACTCCCTGCCGCTGCAACGTTGAGGTATACTTGAGTTTGAATGGAATCTCGAATAGTATCGCTGTAGTTGCTCATTCCAGCAAAAGGCGTAACATCTACTTGAATATCGATGAGCTCATTTCCGTTTGGACTACCTCCGCTATGACAGTAGCCTCCTGAACAGGTTTGACCATTGGATGCTGGTGAGCCGCTCTTGCCGCCTGGCGATCCGCCAGAATTGGTGTATGAATAATTTACGATTCCAATGAGTGCAAATAACAAGGCGAATTTTTTCATAATCGGGCTGACTTTTTCATTCTGATTCTAAAGATGCGAATATCTAATCATTGAAAACAACAATAATTCGGCTATTGTGTTTTAATTTCAACATCTCTTTTAATTTCAACCTTAAATTGAACAGGCATGGATGCTTTTCACCACCCCGATTATTACCAATTAGATGATTTGCTCTCAGAGGAACATAAAATGGTACGTGATGCGACCAGAGATTGGATTAAAAGATCGGTCAGTCCGATCATAGAGGATTATGCACAGCGCGCAGCTTTTCCAGATCATCTGGTGAAAGAAATGGGCGAAATCGGCTTGTTTGGTCCGTACATTCCTGAAGAATATGGCGGCGCTGGTCTCGATCATATGAGTTACGGCTTAATGATGCAGGAGGTAGAACGCGGTGATTCGGGAGTACGCTCTACGTGTTCCGTTCAAAGTTCGCTGGTGATGTTCCCGATCTTTGCTTACGGCTCAGAAGAACAGAAACGTAAGTTTTTGCCCAAGCTTGCCACGGGTGAATTTTTAGGCTCTTTTGGCCTAACAGAACCCAATTTTGGCTCCAACCCTGGCGGAATGACCACAAATTTTAAAGAAGACGGCGATGATGTCATCTTGAATGGTGCTAAGATGTGGATTTCTAATGCACCGTTCTGTCATGTTGCAGTAGTTTGGGCGAAGAACGAGGCAGGGCGCATCAAGGGAATTATCGTAGAACGCGGTATGGAAGGATTCACCACTCCTGAAACGCATAATAAATGGTCACTACGTGCTTCAGCTACAGGTGAGCTGGTCTTTGACAATGTTCGTGTGCCAAAAGCAAATATTTTGCCGGGCCGCGACGGTCTAGGTGCGCCACTTTCTTGTTTAGATAGTGCCCGTTTTGGAATTGCTTGGGGTGCTTTAGGAGCTGCAATGGATTGTTACGATACCGCGTTGCGCTATTCAAAAGAACGCATCCAGTTTGGAAAGCCTATTGCCGGATTCCAATTGCAACAAAAGAAATTGGCTGAAATGATTACTGAAATCACGAAAGCGCAGCTTCTGACCTATAGATTAGGCGAACTCAAAAATGAGGGTAAAGCCACTACTGGACAGATTTCTATGGCGAAGAGAAACAATGTTGAAATTGCGCTAAAGATTGCTCGTGAGGCGAGACAAATGCTTGGTGGAATGGGAATTACAGGCGATTTCTCCATCATGCGTCACATGATGAATCTCGAATCTGTGGTTACCTATGAGGGCACCCATGATATTCACTTACTCATTACAGGTATGGACGTAACTGGTGAGAATGCTTTTGCTTAGAGCCTTTCAAAAACAATAAGAATGTAAAATCGCTCCAGGCATGGGGCGATTTTTTTAGTTAGAAATGCGAATGATGTTTCCGCCGTCGAATTGGCAAGAGAATTCTTTAACCGGTAGAATAAAGGAAGTATCTATGCTCTGCCCATCTAATGCTTGGTATTGGTGGTCGTTGCAACCGCAGGTAAGATACAGGTCACCCATACCACTGCTGAGCAGACCACAACCGTCGTTCCAATGATAGGGACAGGCCAATTCGTAAGCGGCAAAATCGTAATACTCCTGATCGAAATAACGACGGTAAATTACAATGCCGCCGTGACCTGCATTTGGCAGAATTAATTGGCCGCCCACAACGGTTAAATTGAAACTTGACGGGTCGCTTAAATAGACTGTTTCATCTACTAAAGGTTCCGGGATGTCGTATTGCACGGAGGTTGAATTGCACCCCATTAGCAATAGGTTTAGGCTAAAAGTGGCTACTAATAGCCTGATATTCAATGGTATTGTTACTTTCATAATCGTACACAAGATAGGTACAAATTGGTTGTGGTTTCTGCCGGTCTACTTCTTATATTTACATCCTTAGAACCCAAACGTAAAGCCAGATTATATGGTTAAAAGAATACTCACGCTCGTTTTGACACTTAGTGTTGCGTTCAGTTTTGCGCAATCTCGTCCCGGATCTGTAAAGGGAACGGTCAAGGATAAGCGTACCGGTGAAGTCATCCCCTTCGCTACAGTTGTTGTGAAAGACCGCGATGTGGTTGTTACAACCGGTACCACAGATTTTGATGGAAAGTTCAATATCAATCCAGTAAACGCTGGGGTATATAATTTGACCTGTAAGTTTATTGGCTATGCAGATTTCAACTTGAATGGTGTTACTGTGAATGCAGGAAAGCCAAAGGTTGTAAATTTCGATATGACCGTAGAATCGACCATGATTCAAGAAGTAACGGTTACGGCGCAAGAAGAGTTGATTGAAACTGGTAAGACTTCAGACATTGTAAGTGCAGAAGAAATTAAAAACTTACCCTACCGTAATCTCAGCCAGATTGTAGGTACTACTGCTGGTGTTTTCCAACAAGACGGTTCGGGTTCATTTAACGTTCGTGGTGCTCGTTCTTCCACTAATGTCGTATTTATTGATGGTGTGAAAGTTCGTGGGGATGTGAATATCCCTCGTGACGCGATTCTCTCTACGGAGGTAATCACCGGTGGACTTCCTGCGCAATACGGTGATGTTACGGGTGGTGTCATTTCTACAACAACTAAAGGACCTGCGCCATACTATTTTGGCTCTTCAGAGGTCTTGAGTAGCTCGTTGTTTGATCAATACCACTACAATTTGGGCGCATTAACATTAGGTGGTCCCATCATTAGAAGCAAATCTGGGCAACCTATTGTAGGTTTCCTTTTGGCTTCAGAATTTCAATACAACAAGGACGGTTCGCCGCGTTCATTGGCCACTTATAAGGTGAATGATGAAAAACTGGCCAATCTTCAAGCAAACCCACTAACGCCTGCTTCGAGCGGGTTTGGGGTTTTAAATTCTGCCGACTTCTTGACCTCTGATGATCTTATCACTCAGAATTACCGTGAAAATGTTGCCAGCACTGCGGTGCGTATGTCGGGTAACTTAAAGTTTGTGACTTCAGAAAAAACGACATTGACCATAGGCGGACGTTTCAATTTACGTCGTGGACGCTCAGGCAGTCGATTCAACGAGCTCATGAATTACGACAACAATGCGGAATATTTCCGTCAGGATTGGTCCACATATGTTCGCTTCCAACAACGTTTCGGAAACGCTACAGATTCTTCAAACTCGTTAATTCGCAATGCGTTCTACACCATTCAAATGGACTTTACGCGCAACACGGGTTTCAACAGAGACGCGCGTCACAAAGAAAATTTCTTCAATTACGGTCACATAGGTACTTTTAAAACGACCTACCGTCCGTTGTATACTTTAGGAAAAGATACCATCACTGATCCAGATGATCCTAATTACGGTCAGGTAGTGGATGCCTACACTCAAGCCGTTTGGCAAAGTGTAAATGTGGATTATACTCCTTCTGAGAATAATCCTATTCTAGCGAATTACACTTCGAATTTCTTCGATTTTGTAGAAACGAGTTCAATTTTTAATAATGCACGTTCACTAGAGGACATTCGTGCAGGTGGAGGGTTGCTCAACGGTGATCAACCATCGAGTGTATACGGTCTTTGGGGTAATGTTGGGGTCAATCAGAGTGGTTACAGTAAATTCTTGAACGACCAGTTCCGTATAACGGCTTCTTCTACCTTTGATATTGGCGATCATGCCCTTATCGTTGGTGTGGAATACGAGCAGCGTTTTGACCGCTCCTACGGCTTGGGAGCGACGGGCTTATGGACTTTGATGCGTTTGTTACAGAACGATGCCATTCGAGAACTGGATCTTAATAATCCAATTGCTGAGCGCGATAACAATGGTGTTTTCCAAGATACACTCTCTTACGACAGACTATTTGATTCAGACAAGCCAAGAACGTTTGATCGCAAATTGCGCGAGGCATTAGGGTACGAAGCCAATGGCACGGATTGGTTAGACATTGATAGTTATGATCCATCCACCTTTAGTCTAGACATGTTCTCTGCGAACGAACTTTTAAATATTGGTTCAGGGTCTTATGTAAGCT
>JAKMEB010000038.1 GCA_022426185.1 Schleiferiaceae bacterium | reverse complement strand
CCAGTCAGCAGGGAGTATCGAATGTTGTTTTGTTCAATATTAAGCCTGGAGAGACTCATGTTAGAAGTGAGATCAAGCTGCTCCGTAATCCCATAATTATGGACTAACAGCCCTCCTGTACTTGCGTTTAATCCGCGTCCAGAATACCCGCCCGCAGCAACGGCATGTTGTTGTGGCGCTAGTGATTCTGCCGTCTGGAATTCTGGCAATGCTATGGTACAATTGTTTAGAGTAAAGGCCGTAAATACTAAGAGAAGTAAACGAGCTGGACCCATAAGCTTACAACGTCTTCAACCCCTTGCTCAACACCCACGCCCTGAAGTCTCTATTGTTCACAGAGAATTTCGCTGCGTTCGCATCAGCACGGTATTGGTGTACACTGTGCACGACGTAATACTTTTTATTGTATCGGGAGAGGAAGGCCTCAGGCGCCCAGCCTACAATGCTTTCTAGGAACCCTTCGGCAAGGTCGCGGTCGACAAAGCCACCCACAATAATACTGTAACCGCTTGTGGTTCCGGGTTCTGGGCTGTTATCCGTGACCCAGGTGTTGTTTTTTCCTTTGGCATTTTCTTTTTTATCCAATGCATCCGCATTTGCAAGATCGTAAGCAGCAATGGAATCGGCTTTAAGAGCGGCCATGGTGAGGCTGTCTTCCAACGCTTGTGCGGCAAGGGCGGCGGTATCCACTGGCGGAGGTGGCGGTGGGATAGGAAGGCTGTAAATCTTGAGGTTTGAAGGTCCTCCAGTTCGCTTGCTTTGTGAAAAGAGTAAGGTGCTGTCGTTTAGAAACAGCAGCCCAAAGTCATCACCGCGGTTGTTTAATGCGACCGGTTGCGCAACAGTATCGCCGTCTCCATGCGCATAGAGCTGGAGTCCATAATTACGGGAAGCACGTGAGAAATAAAGATCTAGATCTGATGAGGTTGTGGGAAATACTTCATCGTCTTTCGTATTGGCAATAGTCACCGATTGTGGAGCGCTCCAAGCGCCATCAAAGCTCAGGGTACTCTTATAAATATCGTAACCGCCCTGACCGCCGGCTACATTAGAGGCGAAATACAAGGTATAGTCCATGGCATCGAAAAAGGGATGCTGGTAATCTGCATCAGGCTGCACAAAAGGGAGTTCTTGAGGTGCTTCCCCATTAAAAGGCACGAAGGTGAGGGTCATACCTACACGCCCATCTTTGTACGGCTTTTTTCGACTTTGACTTGCGATCAATGCAGAACTGTCCGGAAGCAGTGCACACTGCCCTATATAGTAGCGTTGTTCAGCCAATGCTGCTGGAAGGGTATAAGGAAGCGTCTTTAAATCTTTAATGCGCAGCAAAAACGGGCGTGCGAACGGTTCATTGGTTTTTGGATCCCGTGCCGTTGTTGCACCTCCACCGCGGTTTGATAAAAAGAGAAGGTGAGCTTTTCCATAGGGAACGGCGGCATAATCATCTGCAAGGGCATCACCAATCTCCTGCTGGATAAGCGTATCCGGCTGGGCGAGCGCCGCTTTTATCTGACCAAAAGATGTGAAGCTTAAAAGCAATCCAAGCAGCACCAAGCAGGTTGTAGTTAGGAAACGTCTCATAAAAATAATCTTGGCGAGGTGAAGGAATCAATTCTTGGGGCAACATTGAAGCTTAAGCCAATCACGTGGCTGCGCTGTGTGAGGTACACCAGGTCGGTGAGCGGATAATTGTATTGATAAAACACATGCCAGTCCCTACTGGGGTTGAGACGCAGCAGTACCCCCATTTCATCCGCTGGGCTATAATGTGCGCCCAATCCCCACTTTTCTTGGTGTTCCACAAAGGCATGGAAATTAAGGTCTGCGGGGCTGTTTGTTGCGGCACTTGCAAGAAAGCTGGTGCGCAACGACCACTGACCTTTAAGATCTAAGCGGTGCCCACCAAAGACTTGGAGCACCTGTGCCGTATAATTATTGTCATAGAGCTCCGCACGGTTGACGTTTTTGAAGCTCACCCCCGCATAATAGGTGGGAGTATTAAACGTAGAACCTATGTCTACATTCGCCATGAGCGGCCCTTGCAAGTCATATATCTTAGGATCAACAAGGTCGTAATAGGTTTCATCAACAAGATCAACGGAGGTGCGCCCCAGCGTCACTCGCAAACCGGTACTGAGTTTCGCGTTTTCACCTATCTGAAGATGGTAAGCGCCACTTACGGCAGCGTGCTGTGTCACGGCAGGACCTATCTGATCGTTGATCAGGGTTAGGTTCAATCCCAGCCCACGTAGGTTGCGGTAATCCATACTGATCATACCGGTGCGTGGAGCACCCTTAAGCCCTACCCATTGTGCGTCTACAATACTCACTACATGCTGGTCTTGCATCCCTGCGTGTGCTGGAGAAACAGCCACCGGAGTGAAAAGATAGTTGTCCAGCGAAGGGTGCTGCTGGCCAAAGAGTGTTGAAGCGGTAAGTATGAACAGTACCACTAAAACCTCTGTCAAAAGCAGTTTCTTGTATGTAATTCTATGTGTATTCATCTTCATGGCCTTAGCGGTTGATGTAGAGGTAACCATTGTATTCGGAAGTTGATGTGCCGCCCATTCTTACGTAGTAGTAATAGGTTCCTGTTGGAAGAATTTCTTGCGCATTGTTGAGGTACGTGGTTGCGTTGGCACGTCCGTTAAAGTCGTTTTGGTAGTCTTCATTCTCGTAGACTTGAATTCCAAGTCTATTAAAGATGATTACATGCGAACCAGGGTATTGTATAAGACCAGGAATGACCCAAAAGTCGTTGTTGCCGTCGCCATCTGGCGTGAGCACTGTGGCTGCTTTAAGTTCACATTCATCTGGATCTAAGAAGTTGGGTACGCCGTCGCCGTCGCAATCGTCAAATCCTATTCCATCCCCATTTGAATCAAACTCCAATGCGTCACTAATGCCGTCCCCGTCGCTGTCAGTATCTTCTTGATTAGGAATGCCGTCGCCGTCTGCATCTGCAAGGCCACCACCACCTCCAGGGGTACCGCCTTCATCAATATTGAGGATGCCGTCACAATCTAAATCTTCTGATAACACTTCGACGCTGTCTGTGGCAAGCACACCGTTTGCATCGATAGCTGTGATGGTGTACCATCCAGAAACAAGTCCTGCACTGGTATCTGTAACGGCACCATTACTCCACGAAAGTGTGATGGGCGTTACACCGCCGCTCAACGCTACATAAACCAATCCGTTGGTTTCGTCGGGACAGATGTTATTGCTCAGATTGATCGCATTTGCTTTAAAGAAATCAGGTTCTGTAAGCACCGCTGTATCTAGAACGGTACATCCGTTGCTGTCCGTAGCTGTTACAAAATAAGTGCCTTCTGGAAGTCCGTTTAAGTCTTCGGTAGTGGCATAGCCGTTGTTCCAGTTGTAGGTGATGGGCGCAATACCGCCAGTAACGGTAAGGTCGACCGTTCCGTCATTGGCACCTTCGGCGCTTACCCCATATCCGTTATAATTTGACACCACGATGGAAGAAGAAAGGGCAGTGGGCTCATTAATAGTAACACTTCCGGAAGCTACACATCCATTGGTATCGCTCACGTCATAGAAGTAGGTACCTGCCAACAGTCCGCCAACAGTTGCTGTGGTATCGAGCGTGGTCCAGGTATAACTGTAGGCCCCAGATCCACCTGTAGGGAACAGCGAAGCCGTACCGTTTGCCTCTCCATTACAAAGAACATCAGTTGTTGCTGTGGTCGCTTGTACGACCCCGTTGGGTCCGGTATTTACCACCACGTTTACGGCAATACTATCCAAATTTCCTAAAGTATCTTGACCGTAGAACCAAACGGACGGCGTACCAATGTCGGCACAGGTAAATAAGGTTTGACTCAGCCAGAGAGAATCGATCCCGTTACAATCGTACGTACCAGAATCTATTGCACTTACAAGAAGCGTATCAAAACCTTGTGCATCTAAAGTAAGTGCGGCCGGCTGTACCAAGAACCAAGGGCCAGCGCTGTCTACAACACTGACGGTGATGCCTACGCTGTCTTTGTTACCTGAAGCGTCGGTTACGACATAGGCCAAAACGTACGTTCCAAAGCCAAATGTGGCTGAATTCGTGCTGGTGTTGTAATACGTCGTGGTATAATTGGTACTGTTCTCTTCAATAACTGGCGTGGGCCAATTCAAGTCTGCCGTACAACTGTCTGCGGAGGCAATGAGGGTGGTATCATTCATCCCCCAACTAATAACCGGTGCTGTGGTATCTTCCACAGTAAGAAAGAAACTACAGGTATCGCTGTTGCCACTGAGGTCGATGCCGTAATAGTCCAGTTTGAAAACGCCAATCTGTAGGTAGGAACCGGTATCCAGATTGAAGTACGCGGTATCCATTCCGCAGTTATCCCAAACACTATCACCCGTCCAGTACACTTGCGTCCAGGTAGAATCTGAAGCGGCATAAACAGTAGTAGAATCTGGACACCAAAGCTGGGGCTTCACCGTTTCTTCAACAACCAATAGCTGAAGTATAGAGTCCATATTGCCATGAACGTCTGTGACATACCAGTAAATGTCGTACTGCCCTTGTGCATAGTATGCATTGGCATTCTGGTACAACGTATCAATACCGCACGCCTCCACAATAGTTGGTGGAGTTAACGTAAGGCTGTCTGTGAATATGCCGCAGGTATCTGTTCCGGCTTGCACGGTTAATGTATCTAAAGTGCCGGACCACGCGGGTGCGATGGTATCCCGGACGGTTACAATAAACAGACACGTATCTGTATTTCCACTAAGGTCGGTAGCGTAGTGAACTACAGTATCTGTCCCAACGAAGAAAAAGGTTCCGCTGGTATCGCTGGAGCTGTACGTAACGCTGTCGCTGTTGTCGGTGGCAACCGGGGCCGTCCAGTTCAAACCAGCGCCACAATTTAACGCATCAGCAAAAAGCAATGTATCTGTTGGGCAGCTTAGGAATGAGGGGGCAAATGTATCTTGAACCGTGACCGCGAACTGGCAACTGTCCCAGTTACCATTGGCATCTTGTGCAAACGTCCAAACGGTGTGCATACCTATAGAGAACCATGCACCGCTGACGGCAGAACTGTACGTACTGTCTATACCACAGGCATCAAAAATTGTAGGTGCAGTCCAATTGTAGTGCACTCCACTGGTATCCATAGAAGCAAACAACACCGTATCTGAAGGACAAACCATAGTGGGTCCAACGGTATCAATAATGGTCACAACAGCATAGGCCGTATCTGTAAACAAGCTGTCTGCACCCACCAGCATGACGGTGTGCGCACCCAAGTCCGAACAACCCCATGAAGTACTGTCTAGCGTTAAAGTAAGACTGCAATTATCGCTGCTGGCGCTGTCCACATCTGCCGGGGTAATGGTTGCTTGGCCTAGCGAGTCCAGTTGTACGGATATGTCTTTGGCATAGACGATTGGTGCAACACCATCGCTGTCACTGACGGTAATGCTCGCGGTCCCTTGACAACCAATAGGGTCAAGCAGATTCACGGTATAGGTTCCGCTGGGTACGTTGGTTAAATCTTCTGTAGTTCCGCCCGTGCTCCATAGGTAGGTCATAGGAACGGCTGTGGTGATCATGGTAAGATCAATACTACCGTCTGCAGTTCCTGGACAGCTGGCTGCGGTTGAAGTAAGTGCGGCTTCCGGAACAGGGTGCACATAAGCGCTTGCCTCAGGCGATGTATAACGACACCCTGCAGCGGATGTAGCCACTACCTGATATGCGGTGGTATCTTGCAACGGACCTGAAGTGAAGGTGCTTGATGCAGCGCCAGCGACCGTGGTCCATACGGCCCCATCGAACTGCTGCCATACATAACTGGTGGTTGCACCTGAAAGAAACACCCCAAAAGTAGCGGTGGCACTGTCACAGATATCGACGCTAACGGGGGCATAGGCCACGGTAAAATCGATAGGCTCAATAAGCGTGATGTCGTTCCCAAGAGCTGAAGTACAACCACTGGCATCGATCAGTTGAATATCTAAATAATGGCCCTCAGCAAGATTGCTCAAAACAGCAACACCGGAGGTTACGGCAGCGGTAGTTGAACCGCCTTTATAGGTTACGGAATACGCGCCGTCAGGAACATTAGTGATATTAAAAGTTATTGTGCCGTTTTCAGTAGCACAGGCAGTAGGATCTGTTTTGGTAAAGTTGGTTGCCGTAAGCGTTCCTCCGGTCGTACCTGAAAGGGTCGCGGTGACTGATGTTGCCCCCACAGCACTGAAAGTTAAAGCACTGGGGTTGGCGGCAGGCGGCGTCCCATTCATGACTACAAAGACCGTAGTATCTAGCATTCCTGTGCTGTCTGAAGCAAGCGTTAAACTGCTGGCAAAACCTGTAGTAGCACTGGTGCTCACTTCATATCCAGTAGGTGCGGTAACGACTAATGCAGAAGTTAAGTTTCGAGCTTCAATGAAAAGCGATTGGCTGGCACTTGCAATGCCACTACACGTGAAAAAAGGAGCCGTCGTACCAAAAGCAGCTAGGGTTGGAATCGCAGTTCTTGATGGCGTGGTGGGAAACCAAT
>JAKMEB010000030.1 GCA_022426185.1 Schleiferiaceae bacterium | reverse complement strand
AGGTTGTAGAAGACCCAAAGAATAACTTCGATAAAATTCTGGTACCCATCACTGATGGGCACAAGGCTTTGCAAGTAACCTCTGTTCTCGAAGAGGTCTTAAATACGAATGGTCAATCGCTCGTTTCGGACATCGAAAAAGGCATTTCAATTGCCATTATTGATGACCAATGGAAAGAACACTTGCGAGCCATGGATGATTTACGTCAAAGTGTGCAAGGGGCGGTTTATGAGCAGAAAGATCCATTATTGATTTACAAATTTGAATCGTTCGAACTGTTTAAGTCCTTAGTATCTCGAGTGAACCAAGAAATTGTAAGCTTCTTGTTTAGAGGCGATTTGCCGGCGAACGATCCTAGTAGTGTTCGTCAAGCCCCGGTCTCTCAACCTAAACAACCGAAACTTCAAGAGAGTCATTCTGGAGTCGACGCACCTCCAACACAAGCAGGCAGAGCACCACAACAGCCGCGATCTAAGCCAGCACCGGTAGTGAATACAGGTAAATCGTATGGTCGTAATGATGCAGTAACCATAGTGAACATGCAATCTGGTGAAGAGCGCAATGTGAAATACAAAAAAGCCGAACCACTGCTGCAACAGGGCTGGGTTATAAAAGAATAATCTGATGTTCTGGACCGCATTGACGCGTATTCTTCTTCGCAATAGGTTTGCATGGTTAGTTACTGTGGCCTTGGCTACAGCTTTCATGGCCTACCAAGGGACCGCTGTGGAGATGACCTACGAATTCGCGAAGTTGATGCCCGATACGGATTCGGTATCCATAGAATACGATGAACTCGTTGAGGAGTTTGGACAAGTATCGAATACCGTGGTGATCGCCATGGAAGATGCCGATTTCTTTCAGCGTGAACACTTAGAACAGTGGCTTGACTTAATGGCCGATTTAAAGGCGGTAGAAGGGGTAGAACATGTTCAAAGTCTAACAGAAGCCTATGGTTTATATGTAGATAGTGCTACAGAAAAATTGGCCCCTGATACACTTTTTCAATTCTTACCTGAAAATGGTGAAGAAGAAATTGCGCTCGAGGCTCGGGTCAAAAGCTGGCCATTCTACAAAGGTATTTTGTACCAAGGCGATACGTACATGGCCGTTTTGCGCATCGATGAAGATCGATTGTACAATAAAGAAATTGTTCCCGTAATTGAAAATTCAAAAGCCATCATACTAGCATGGGAGGCAAATTCAGGAAGGGACCTTCACCTATCTGGTTTACCGTGGATCCGCATCGCAAATGCCAGTGCATTAGAGACGGAGATTTACCGTACTGTAGGGCTAACACTGCTGGTAACGATTATCATTTTCTACCTCTTTTTAAAGAGCTTCCGGGCAACAGCAATTTCGATAATGATTGTTGCCTTAGGTGCTGTATGGGCCTACGGAATCATGGGGCTTTTTGGTTATGGATTAACGCTACTCTCTTCTTTGATTGCGCCGTTGATTATTGTTATCGGCGTTCCAAATTGTATTTACCTCATCAATAAATACCACCAGGAGTATAAAAAGCACGGTCAACAAATCAAGGCCATTCAACGTGTAGTAAGTAAGGTGGGGTACATCGCGCTAATCACAAATACGACTACAGCATTAGGATTTGCCGCATTCATTCTTACCAGCAGTGAAAACTTAATAGAGTTTGGTGTCGTCAGTTCCCTCAGTATTCTCGCTGTTTTTATTTTATCGCTTGTTCTAGTCCCTATCATTTACAGTTATTTAAGTCCCCCAAAAGAGCGCCACCTCAACCATTTTGATGTGGCTTGGCTTATTTCGTTTTTGGATTTTCTGGACGATGCAGTTGAAAACAAGCGTAAATGGGTCTATGGGATTACGGGTCTTGCAGTAATTGCGGCCATTTATGGCGTTACGCTGATCCAAACGGCCGGTAATCTCACGGCCGACTTTAATAAAAACAAGCAGATTTATAAGGATGTCAAATACTTTGAGCATGCTGTTGGTGGCGTTGTTCCTTTAGACATTATTATAGATACCAAGCGCGATGGAGGGGTAGAACGGCTCAGTACGCTTCGTCGTATCGAACAGTTGCAAGACAGTTTAAATACAATGCCGGAGCTGAGTCGATCGGGTAGTATTGTTGACTTCGTGAAATTTGCAAAGCAGGGTGTAATGTTTGGCAATCCGGATCTGTACGAACTGCCATCACGCTCAGAGCAGCAGTGGTTGCTTACGTATTTGCCCCGCGGCATGAAGGACGAATCAGGATTGGCAAATTCTATGGCGACCGCCGACGGACGCAAAGCACGCATCTCCGTGCAAATGGCTGACCTTACTACACCAGAAATGCGTGTCTTGACAGATAAGGTGAAGCGACTCGTTGCTCAAATATTTCCGGGCGATAATTTTAACGTCAGTATTACCGGAGCCTCGATCAAATTCATTCGTTCCACGAGCTACCTCATCAACAATTTGATACTCTCATTATTGCTTGCAATCATTGCGATATCTATAATTATGGCATTGTTGTTTATGAGTGCACGCATGGTTTTGATTTCACTCATTCCTAACCTTATACCTATGCTCATCACGGCAGGTATTATGGGGTATGCTGGGATTCCTTTGAAGCCTTCAACCATACTTGTATTTAGTATAGCCTTTGGTATTTCTGTGGACGACAGCTTACACTTTCTAGCCAAATACAGACAGGAGTTGAAAGCAAACGGTTGGAATATTAAATGGGCTGTAAAGAGCTCCATTCTTGAGACAGGCCTCAGTATGTTCTATACCTCAGTAGTCTTGTTCTGCGGTTTTTCTGTCTTTATGACCTCAAGTTTTGCAGGTAATCAAAGTTTAGGGTTACTTACTGCCATCACCCTATTCGTAGCAATGTTGAGCAATCTATTGGTCCTCCCGTCGTTTTTAATGTCCATG
Source organism: Schleiferiaceae bacterium (assembly GCA_022426185.1). GTDB lineage: Bacteria > Bacteroidota > Bacteroidia > Flavobacteriales > Schleiferiaceae > UBA10364. The sequence continues at coordinate 24,942 of JAKMEB010000030.1, read as the reverse complement.
GAAAAATGGGTGACGAAGAAAGATTTGAGTGAAAACATTCTCGATATTTATGATTCTGAGGTAGATACCGAAGACGAAGAATAAGCACTATGAAAGGAATACTACTCGCCGGAGGCTCCGGTACACGACTACATCCATTGACCCTTGCGGTGAGCAAGCAGTTGATGCCGGTTTACGACAAGCCCATGATTTACTACCCGCTCAGTACTTTGATGCAGGCGGGGATTCGAGAGATTCTCATCATTACTACTCCGCATGATGCCCCCTTGTTTGAGAAGCTCTTAGGCGATGGATCGAGCTTGGGATGTGTTTTTCAATACACTGTTCAAGAGCGCCCGGAAGGCCTTGCTCAAGCATTTGTTTTAGGTGAAAAGTTCATCGGAAACGATAGTGTTGCACTTATTCTAGGCGATAATATTTTTTACGGTTCTTCCATGGCCCAGGTCTTGCAACAAAGTAAAGATCCTTCCGGGGGTATGGTATTCGCTTACCGCGTAAGCGATCCTGAGCGTTATGGTGTAGTTGAGTTTGACGCACAGATGAAGGCCCTTTCTATAGAAGAGAAGCCAGAGCAACCGAAGAGTGATTATGCCGTCCCGGGTTTGTATTTCTACGACAACCGTGTGGTAGAGATTGCTAAAAACCTGGAACCAAGTCCACGCGGTGAACTAGAAATTACGGATATCAATAAGCGTTATCTCGAATGGGGTGCCCTTGAAGTAGGGGTGCTGGACCGCGGAACTGCATGGCTGGATACGGGCACTTTTGCGAGTTTACAGCAAGCGGGACAGTTTGTCGAAGTCATCGAAGAACGCCAAGGTTTGAAAGTGGGATGTATAGAAGAAATAGCTTTTGAACAAGGATTCATTGATGCTGCGCAGCTCGAACAATTGGCACAGCCGCTCGTTAAAAGTGGGTATGGAAAATACTTACTGAAATTGCTCAAATAAAATGAAACACCTTACCGCCTTACAAGACCTTTTTCAAGCCGAAGTAGACCAACTAAACTTAGGCACAGCGCCATCAAAGCTGTACGATCCCATGCATTACATTATGCAATTGGGTGGTAAGCGTCTACGACCAATTTTAAGTTTAATGGGTGCCGGTATTTACGGCGATCCATCGAAAGCCATGCCACAAGCCATGGCAATAGAGCTCTTCCATAATTTCTCGCTCATTCACGATGATATTATGGACGCCGCACCTTTGCGTCGCGGCAAAACTACCGTTCACAAAAAATGGGACGATAATGTGGGTATACTCTCTGGTGACGGTATGCTGGTCAAAGCCTATCAATACCTCGCGCAATGTGAGCCAGTGGTCTTACCTGAGGTGCTCAAAACGTTCTCACAGACTGCCCTAGAGGTTTGCGAAGGACAGCAAATGGATATGGACTTTGAGTCTATGGATGAAGTGGAAGCAGCGACGTACATTCAGATGATCCAATTCAAAACCTCAGTCTTGCTTGGCTGCGCCATGAAAGTTGGCGCATTAGTTGGCGGTGGATCAAAAAAAGATGCAGATGCTCTTTACCAATTCGCACTTTTGTTAGGGACTTCGTTCCAGATCAAAGACGATTATCTCGATGTTTATGGCGATCCTGAGAAGTTTGGAAAGCAGGTTGGTGGAGATATTTTAAGCAACAAGAAAACCTTGCTCTGGATTGAAGCGCAGCGTCGTGCATCGGTTCAAAAGATTGACTTCGGCGCGTATGCAGCGATGGAGCCTAGCGAAGAAAAGGTCCACAGTTTTCAGGAATTATATAAAATCTTGGGAGTGGACGCTTACGCCAAAGAGCAAATTGACCACTACTATCAATTGAGCCTACAAGCGTTAGATGCAGTCGAAGTTCCAGCTGATAAATTAGCTCCCTTAAAGGAGTTTGCGGCGTGGCTTTATTCGCGTGAGTCTTAATTAACGAACACCTTTCCCAACCCACTATTTCGGGTTATTTTTGCGGTCTAATCTTACCCAACATGAATGTATTGGTATTAGGCTCAGGGGGCCGCGAACACGCATTATCTCATAAAATTGTGCAGAGCACCCAGTGTGAAAAGCTCTTCATTGCCCCAGGTAATGGAGGAACTGCTGCCCTCGGGGAAAACGTGGCTCTTGATATCGAGAACGCGGCTGAGGTTGCTGCTTTTGTAAAGGCCCACGCTATTGATATCGTTGTCATAGGACCAGAGGCGCCGCTTGTTGCAGGTGTTCACGACGGCTTGAAGACTTTCCCAGAGCTTGAAGACCTCGTTGTAGTGGGTCCCCGTCAGGCCGCTGCAGAGCTTGAGGGATCGAAAGATTTTGCGAAGGAATTTATGATGCGTCACCACATTCCAACTGCTGCATATCAAACCTTTACAAAGGATACGCTTGAGCAGGGGCAAACTTTTCTAGAAACCCTCGATGCACCGTATGTTTTGAAAGCAGACGGTCTTGCCGCAGGAAAAGGGGTGTTGATTATTGAGGATTTAGACGAAGCCAAAGAAGAGCTCAAAAACATGCTTGTGGATGCCAAATTTGGCGATGCCTCTTCAAGAGTAGTGATCGAAGAATTCCTAGCAGGAATTGAATTCAGCATATTTGCTTTGACCGATGGTAAAGGCGGTTACGCTTTGTTGCCAGAGGCAAAAGATTATAAGCGTATAGGTGAGGGCGATACTGGTTTGAATACTGGAGGTATGGGTGCAGTAAGCCCTGTTCCGTTTTTTGATGCGGCCTTGCGCGAGCGAACGGTTCGCGAAATCATCGAGCCGACCATTCAGGGGTTAGTTAAGGATAATTTGCCGTACCAGGGCTTCGTCTTTTTTGGTTTGATCAACACGACCAAAGGACCTAAGGTTATAGAATACAATGTAAGAATGGGGGATCCAGAAACTGAAGTGGTTATTCCCAGATTAGAAACAGATATCATTGACCTTTTTGTAGCCATGCATAATGGAACATTGGACCAATTAAGTGTTGCAGTGAATCCACAAACTGCAGCCACAGTTATGGCCGTAAGTGGAGGTTATCCCGGCGCATACGAAAAAGGAAAAGCCATCCATGGTTTGGGTGATTTTGAAGGAACAACAGTCTACCATGCTGGAACCAAACCGGGCGAGGTCATCACCACCTCCGGAGGCCGCGTAATGGCCTTTACGAGCTTTGGCGCAGATAAAGATGAGGCGTTAGCGAAAAGTTACGCTGCACTTAAGGAGGTGTCGTTTGATGGAATGAATTACAGAACAGATATTGGCTTTGACCTTTAGGTAGCGCCTGAAGAGATGCTAAACGCTAAAGAGGACGAACATAGTGTACATAAAAAAGCCCCGGCATTCGCCAGGGCTTTTTTTAATTCGTTTCTTAGTGACTAAGCTTCGCCATTGGCTTTATGCTTTCTCATTTGGATGATCCAGTATAATAATCCACCCGCAATGATTGTCATAAACAGACGGTTTACATTATCACCTGCCAGTGGCAAGATTTTAAAAGTTGCTTGGAACAAATCACCTAAACCTTCAAAGAAATTTCTTAACATAGCACGAGCGTTTAAAGGCGCTAAAATAAAACAAAAAGCTGATGCTTCTTAGCTATTTCCGAAAGATTGACGCCTATTCTAGTATTCGGATAATTGCACTCGCAGTTACAGCCTTGACATTGACACAAATAGGTGAGACCCTGCAATGGGAACAACTCATTTTAACTGCAGGTTTAGGCGCGGCTTGGTTGTTTTTATCCTGGACAGTGATGCGGGATCGATGGGTGGTGCGTGGCACACTTTTTAGAATTCTTATTTTCCTTTTACTTGCTGTGTACTGGAGCGGTGAGTTTTATCTGACTGATTTATTGTTTTTCGGATTAGTTTTTGAATTGAATTGGCATCTTGTCGAGCTATACCGGCGCAAGGCCAATACCCTATATGTTCTTCACAGTGGCACCTTAACGGCATTTGCGGCACTCTGGTCGCATCAAGATGTTTTTACTGTTGTCGCTCCTGCAGTGGTTCTTACTTGGGCGGTTTCAGGTGGAATCAAAATCCGAACCCTTTTACAATGGATGCTGGCCATTGCGGTTCCAATGGCACTTATGTATACTTCGGGTATAGTGGTGTGGTCGTTCGCATTCGAATTCAGTCCTAGCGCACCTATACTGTGGTGGACGCTTCCTTTACTAATGGCGGTATTCGCCTTATTTGAGTGGTTTCAATCCTATAGAAAAGCGAATCAAACCAATAAGTCCAGGGCTATGGTCGCAGGATTTTGGCTGATTCTAGGTGCTTCTTCAGCGTTAATGGGTGCTGCTGCTGGAGGAGTTTTATTCGTGCTTGGGTTGAGTTATCATTTGACTAATGGTCTGCGTTATTTGAAGAATGAGCGTTTGGCAAACCTATTGGTGGTCGGACTTACTATCTTTATACTTTGCTCGTTTTTTAATTTGATACCCTGGTGATGCAGCAGGTTACCTCCATTTTAGTGGTCCGATTATCTGCGATTGGCGACCTCGTCCTCGTAGCCCCGATCACTGCCCAGTTAGCAAGCGAAGGTCATCGTGTTACACTGCTGTGCAAAGACGCGTATCGTTCTGTTGCGAGCTGTCTTCCTGGAGTACACCAGGTGCTGTCTTGGGAAAAAGACCGAGCTGCTCTTCAACATGATTCGTCGAGCTATAAGGCTGTTCTTGATCTCCAGGGTACCTCAAAGTCAAAGCGCTGGTGCGGCAAATTGAATCTTCCTTCACGCACTTATAACAAGCCGTACTTTCGGAGGCTGTTGCTCCTTACAACTAAAAATAAAGTATTTGCGCTTGATCCAGTTGTGGCGCGTTATGCTGCAGCCGCTCACACGTTTTTTTCCGATGGATTCAAGTATGACACTTTAAACTTTCGACTAAACCTACCTAAGGTGCAGTTGGAATTACCCAAAGGACCCTATATCGCTCTGGTGCTGGGAGGTTCTTATGCCGGCAAACGTCTCGAATTTCAAGAGTGGCGGGAGATTATGGACGGTTTAGCTGTATTTCAAATGCCTGTGGCCTTGATCGGCGGACCAGAAGAAGCAGGAATAGGAGAGGCGCTTGAACAGCCACTGGGTAGTGGAGTAAAGAATTTTTGTGGCACAACCACAGTGATTGAAGGTTTTAAGGTGATTGAAAACGCTGCCTTGGTGGTCAGCGGAGATACGGGATTTATGCATGCAGCAGCCAATTTTAATCGGCCACTAGTAACTTTATGGGGTGCAACTCACCCGACCTTAGGATTTGCTCCTTGGCCACCAAACGCTCAGCAACGCACCGTAGTGACGACAAGCGCAATGAGTCCTCTAAGCAAGCACGGAAAAGTGCCGTGGTGGATGCCTAATCCAATGCGAAAATTACCTATTCAGGAAGTTATTTCTGCTGTTGCGTCGATTCTTCAGGATAAAACAATGCTTTGAGTTCAGTTGCATCGTTCGGCTCCATTTTCCCTGCGATGATTAAAGCCAATTGGCGTCTGCGCAATGCAGCCGCGTAACGCTCCTGTTCCAATTCCGTCTCGGGATGAATGGCCGGCACATTTATAGGGCTTCCAATCTGGTCTACTGCGACAAAGGTGAAAATCCCTTCATTGGCTTTAATGCGACTGCCGTTGGGATGTTGCTCCTCTAAGTATACGTCTGCAATGATTTCCATAGAGGAACTGAAGGCCCTAGAAACTTTCGCTTCAATCGTCACGATGGCTCCGTGCGGAATGGGATTTTTGAACGCAACGTTATTGATAGTTGAGGTGACGACTTGGCGTTTGCAATGCCGGTGCGCGGCGATGGCACAACAGCGATCCATCCAGCTCAATAACTGTCCTCCAAAAAGGTTGTTCAGCGTATTTGTATCGTTAGGCAATACAATCTGAGTCATAACCGCAAGGCTGTCCTTCGGTGTTCTTAAATCTTCCATAATGTTTGTCGTTGCTGGCGCAAAGGTAGCGCCTTAGATTAGTAGGCGTAAATCCAAGCGTAGGAATTCACTTCCGCTTTGATTCCAGCAAGGGCCGATTTAGCCTGGTCACGAGATTCAAAACCGCCTAATCCAACCTTCATCAATGAGCCTGGTAAAACGGTTACTTCATGACCTTCGATTTGCAAATCCTCTGCTAAATTCAATGCGTTTTTTTCCATTTTAAAAGAACCTACGACAATGTAGTAGCGCTTGCTACCAATATTCGTAGGACTGAAAGACGCTTCATGGGCCTCATCTGCGGTTCCTACAGGTTCACTTACGGTTTCTGAAGGAGCAATAGTTTCAGCGACATCGGCTTCGAAGCTGTCCAGAGCTTCCTGAGCTACTGGCGTAGGAGTAAACCAACCTGCCATGGCTTGTGGTGTGAGGTCACTTTGGTAAACACCTAGACTAACCAATGCTGTGATGGCAGCTGCTACTGCAGCTTTCCGCCAAGAAGCCAGTCCGTTTTCGCGTTGTTCGGTCACCATTTTTAAGCTCGCCACTACTTTACTTTCCAAAGCACTTGGTTCGCTGATGCGGTGCATCATCACTGCAGTGAATCCAAAACTATTCGCATCAAATTGATTTTCACGTTCCGGCTGGAACCTTCCATTCTTGCGAAAGGAACCCAAACCTGAGAGCAAAAGAACGCTTCCAGAATCTAAAGTCGTTTGCCATTGGTTTACTTTTCGACGAATCCAGCTTTCTGCAACTTCCATAGACCCCCCTAAAGTGCGCATAACTGTGGGCAACAGAGTGTTTTCACTAGAAGAACGAGCAGGGTTGAATGCAACATACTTGCCACGAGGAAAAGCCGTATTCGTAACGGCATCCCAACGTGCTTCCTTTTCCACTAAATAAAACGCACCCCAACCTGGGATTTGAACGCGATTTTTAGCGTTTAGTGCTTGTATGATTAACTGTTCAATCTGCATCTCTACAAATATGCGAAAGTTGTGAACAACTCTATTTTATTACCTCGCATAACGGGTGTAGTTTTTATAAACAAACTGTTAATAACTGAGCATGAACACCTTGCTATCACTACATTTCTTTAAAAACTGGCCCAATCGCGTTAAAAAGGAGCTGGTTTTGGAACAACACACCACTGAAAAGAACATTCAGTCCTTCGTAAAACGTCAGATTTCCCAAAGTAGCGCCCTAAAAAAGGATTGGGATCTGGCTCAAGAGAAAGCCCAAATAGAGTTAAAACATGCAGTCCACGAGGGTTATTCTATTCTGCCTATTTCTTCCCCAAAATACCCGGATGGTCTAAAAGCAGTGGCAGATCCTCCTATGGTGTTGTTTGGTCGCGGTACGTGGCCTACGAGCAAATCTCCGTTAGCCATTGTCGGCACGCGCAAACCCACGGGATACGGCAGGGATTTTTGCCGTCGATTGGCAGTAGAGCTCAGTGCTTACCCTATTAATTTTGTAAGCGGTCTGGCCCTTGGTATCGACGGTGCGATGCATCGAGAAGCCCTAGACATGGGTGCAACGACGACGGCCTTTTTAGCAGGCGGCCTTCATGCTATTGGTCCAAAACGTCACACTGCGTTAGCCCAAGAGATCGTGGATGAAGGTGGAGGATATTGGACCGAGCAGCCCTTTAGTCAGGTTCCATTTAAACAACTATTTCCCGTTAGGAATCGGTTAATTGCAGGTGCTTCGATGGCTACTTTTGTTGTTGAAGCTGCCCGAAAAAGTGGCGCTTTGATCACGGCGCAACAAGCCTTCGACTATGGACGAGATGTTTACGCTTTGCCTGGCGCATTGTTTCAACCCATGAGTGCTGGACCAAATGCACTAATAGAACAGTGTTGTGCCCAATCTGTGACTGGAGTAGCGAATTTTTCTACTCGATTCAATCCCAGTTGGTCTAAAAATGACGTCGTAGACGGCTCATTGGAGGATATAACCGAGCGAATGCTCCGCCAATTTACTTCAGGACGAAAGCTATCCTCCTTGCAGTTACGTATGGCTTTAAATTGCAGCAATGATTTGATATTCAGCGAGTTGAACTGGTTAATAAAACATGGGGTATTGGAAAAAATCGGTCCAGATAAGTATGCTCGTAAAACTGTATGACTCGCACAATCAAGCGTTCAGTTTTGTAATACATTTGTCTATATAACCTATCAATACAAACAGACATATGTCGAGCCAATACCAAGCTCTAATCGACGCTTTCACAGCAAAGGTCGAGGCAGCAAATCCAAATGAGCCTGAATTTATGCAGGCCGTTCAGGAAGTAGCAGAATCTGTTATTCCCTTCATTGAAGAAAATCCTAAATACAAGGGCAAAAGCTTGCTCGAACGTATCGTGGAGCCAGAACGTACTATTATGTTCCGTGTACCATGGACGGACGATCAAGGCCATGTTCATGTGAACAAAGGCTATCGTGTTGAATTCAATAGTGCGATCGGTCCTTACAAAGGAGGATTGCGTTTTCACCCTACGGTGAACCTCAGTGTCTTGAAATTTTTAGGTTTCGAACAACTGTTTAAAAACTCACTAACGACCCTCCCTTTAGGCGGTGGTAAAGGCGGATCCAATTTTGATCCCAAAGGAAAGTCTGATGCTGAAGTGATGCGATTCTGTCAAAGTTTTATGACAGAATTGGCACGTCACATAGGCGCAAATACAGACGTTCCAGCTGGTGATATCGGGGTGGGCGCTCGTGAAATTGGATACATGTTTGGTCAATACAAGCGTTTGCGCAACGAATTTACAGGGGTATTAACCGGTAAAAGTCTTGCTTGGGGAGGATCCTTGATTCGTCCAGAAGCGACTGGATACGGAACGGTATACTTTACACAAGAAATGCTGGCTACGAAAAGCGAAACTTTTAAGGGCAAGCGTGTAGTTATTTCAGGTTCTGGAAACGTCGCGCAATATGCAGCAGAGAAATGTATAGAGTTGGGTGCTCACGTTACTACCCTGAGTGATTCATCTGGATACATTCTTGCGGAAGCAGGACTCACCTCAGAGCAATTGGCTTTTGTCATGGAACTCAAAAACATTCGTCGAGGTCGCATTAGTGAAGCGGCCACTGCTTTTGATACTATTTCTTTCCACAAAGGCACGCCATGGAGCGTTGCTTGTGATGTGGCATTGCCATGTGCTACACAAAATGAGCTCAAAGGAGATGATGCACAGCAATTAATTACGCACGGTTTACAAGCTTTAGGTGAAGGCGCGAACATGCCATGTACACCAGAGGCCGTCGAATTGTTCCATAAGCACGGTATTATGTTCTCACCAGGAAAAGCATCAAATGCAGGTGGCGTTGCCACTTCTGGTCTGGAAATGAGCCAGAACAGTTTACGCATGAATTGGACCCGTGAAGAAGTGGACGGACATCTGCATAGAATCATGACCGATATACACGCAGCTTGTGTACAATATGGGATGCGTGAAGACGGAACAGTAGATTATGTTCTAGGTGCCAACATTGCAGGATTCGTTAAAGTGGCGGATGCCATGCTGGATCAAGGTGTAGTGTAGATCGAAAAATAAATAAGCATAAAAAGGCGTCCATTGGGCGCCTTTTTTATTTCGCACCACTGTTCGTAATGGATTGCCACCATTCAAGTACCGCTGCAACACACCCGTCTTTATCGGAAAGGTGGCTCATATGACCGTGCGGCGATTGGTATCGAAAGCTTACCCCTGGAGCTTCCCACCATTGCTGCACTTGTTCAAAGGGAATGACGGTGTCGCTCGTACCCGCAAAGACGGCTATTCCGTTTTTCTGCATATGTTGAGGCGGTTGGTACAACAAAATACTGCGGTCTTGTCGCTTTTTCATTCCATAAAGTGCTGCGATAATTCCCTGCGTTTTCATTTGCAGCGTACGGGCAATCAATGCATTGATATCCGATTTGATGATTTCTCGCGTTTCTGCGTCAAAAAGTTGTGGTATTGAAGCGCGTATAAATGTGTTCTTGTTTTGCTTGACCAATGCAACGGCTCGATCACGCATTATTTTTCGTTCTGCGGAATCGGGTTCCGGTGTAGAGAAAAACAACCCTAAACCAACCAATTGGTCCGGATAATGAAGGGCAAACTCTAGCCCCACATAGCCGCCCATACTGTGGCCTAAGAGTAGAAAAGGTTCTAACTGAAGCTGCGAGGTAATTGCATGAACGGCATCGGCCATAAATTCCATGGAGTGCTCGTATCCAAAAGAAGCGCTCTTACCGTGACCTGGTAAGTCAATGGTAAGTACACTTCCGAAAGACGTCCATTGAGGAAGTAAACCCTCCCACATGTGTTCGTCTTCAAGAAAGCCATGCAATAATACCAAGGCCGGCCCTTTAGATTTGTGGGGATAAAAGGTGTAATTCACATCTGCCCCATGAAAGTCCAGTAATGGCATTAGCCAGCCATGAATGCCTCAATCTCTTCCACGGTCTTTGGAATTTCTCGAGTCAGATTTTCATGTCCGTCTTTTGTAATGACGATATCGTCTTCAATGCGGATGCCTAATCCCTCTTCAGGAATGTAGATTCCTGGCTCTACAGTGAACACCATACCTTCCTCCACAGGGATGGTCCAAGAGCCGTAGTCGTGGACATCTAACCCTAAATAGTGACTGGTTCCGTGCATGAAATACTTCTTATAGGCCGGCCAAGCTGGATCTTCATTAGCCACATCTTGAGCGGAAATCAATCCAAGTCCTAAAAGTTCTTTAGTCATTAGTTCACCTACTTCCTTATGGAAAACATCGAGCATGGTACCTGGTCGAAGTAAAGCTATAGCGCCTTCGTGTACGCGGAGCACAGCATTGTAAACTTCCTTTTGGCGCGAAGTGAATTTCCCATTGATGGGGAAACAGCGTGTAACATCACAAGTATAGTTGCCGTATTCAGCGCCTACGTCAAATAAAATTAAATCACCGTCTTTACACTGGTCATTGTTTTCGATGTAATGCAAGACATTCGCATTGCTTCCGGACGCTATGATAGGCGTATAAGCAAAACCACGGCTGCGATTTATTAAAAATTCATGCATGAATTCAGCCTCTAGTTCGTGTTCCCAAACATCCGGTTTAAGGAATTTCAATATGCGTTTGTATCCCTTTGTGGTTACCTCTGCAGCGATACGCATGACTTCTAATTCGTGTTCACTTTTAGTTCCGCGGATACGGTGTAGTATGGGTTGACTGCGCTCGTATTCGTGACCAGGATACTCTTGTTTTAACCACTTGTTCATGCGGTCGTGACGCATTTCTGTTTCTACATGTGCACGCAGGTGCTCGTTTCCGTTAATATAGATGCGTTCAGCATTTACGGCCATTTCGTTGAATACGCGTTCGAAATCGGACAACCAGAACACCGTTTTTATACCACTAATTTCAAAGGCGTCATCCTTGGTATATTTAGCTCCCTCCCAAACAGCAATGCGGTCATTAGTTTCTTTGAGAAATAACACTTCACGTAAGCTGTCTTTGTGCGCATCCGGGAATAAAACCAATATACTTTCTTCTTGATCAGCTCCGCTCAAATACAAAATATCACTGTGCTGTTTAAACGGTAAGTGTGCATCCGCCGATGTTGGATACATGTCGTTTGAAGTGAATATTGCCAGGGCATTGGGCTTTAAATGCGCCGTGAATTTTTTGCGATTTTCAATAAATATGGAGCTGTTGAGTTTGTGGTAACGCATGATAGGTGTGGACTATATTAATTTAGAATAGTTCTATGATTGATTTGTATCACAATCTTAGATAAACCAAAGTCTGTGATGTAAATTTGTTAAGTCAAAATTAGGGCATTAAACTTTAAATTACGCATGGCTACATCTTCTAAAGGGCTTTTTGGCTCTTCCCTAGCTCGAAAGTACTGGATGGCAGTATCCGGACTCTTCCTTTGTACCTTCTTGGTCGGGCATCTATTAGGTAACTTTCAACTTTTTGTATCTGGAGAAGAAGGCAAGTTGGCCTTCAATGAATACGGTCATTTTATGACCACATTTCCCCTGGTCAAAATTCTATCGTATGTCACCTATTTAAGTGTTTTACTGCATACTGTTGACGGTATACTATTGGCACTTCAAAACCGCGCGGCACGCCCTGTTGGTTATGTGAAGGAAAAGCAGTCGGTAAATGCATCTTGGGCGTCGCGTAAAATGGCCTTACTGGGAACACTTACGTTGTTCTTCATCATAGTTCACATGAAGAGTTTCTGGTATGAAATGCACTTTGGGTCCCTAGGTACAGATGCAAATGGAAATAAAGATTTATGGACGTTGACCGTAACAGCTTTTGAGCAATGGTGGTACGTTGCCTTTTACGTTGTGGCAATAACGGGTTTGGCATTTCACTTGAGTCACGGTGCGCAAAGCGCTTTTCAAACATTGGGTATCAATCACCCAAAATATACTCCTATCATCCAAAAGACGATGACGGCATTTGCTTGGTTGATTCCTGCAGGATTTGTTGCAGTTGCGGTATTCTTGTTTGTCGTTCAACCGGGTCAAAACTTATAATTCGCTTACTATGGCATTAGATTCTAAAATTCCAGCTGGCGCTTTAGCCGATAAGTGGACCAAGCACAAAGGTGAGATTCCACTAGTATCACCTGCAAATAAAAGATTGATTGATGTAATTGTAGTAGGAACTGGCCTCGCCGGATCTTCTGCCGCCGCCTCTCTAGCAGAGATGGGTTATAACGTAAAGGCATTTTGTTTTCAAGATTCTCCGCGTCGTGCCCACTCTATTGCAGCTCAAGGTGGAATTAATGCAGCAAAGAACTACCAGAACGATGGTGATTCTGTTCATCGTCTGTTCTATGATACCATCAAAGGTGGAGATTACCGCTCAAGAGAGGGTAACGTGCACCGTTTGGCTGAGGTTAGTCGTAACATCATTGACCAATGTGTTGCCCAAGGTGTTCCTTTCGCACGCGATTATGGTGGGTTATTAGACAACCGTTCCTTTGGTGGTGTTCAGGTGAGCCGTACCTTTTATGCTAAAGGCCAAACCGGTCAGCAGCTGCTTTTAGGAGCCTATTCCGCACTTAACCGACAAATTGCCAAAGGCCGCGTGAAGATGTACGCACGCCACGAAATGCAAGAGTTGGTCGTGGTAGATGGCAAAGCTCGTGGTATCATAGCTAAAAACCTAGTTACCGGTGAATTCGAACGCCACAGCGCACATGCAGTGTTGCTGTGTACTGGTGGGTACGGAAATGTGTTTTTCCTTTCAACAAATGCAATGGGTTCAAACGTGACTGCTGCATGGAAAGCACACCGAAAAGGAGCGTACATGGCAAACCCATGCTTTACTCAGATTCACCCAACCTGTATACCAGTGAGTGGTGAGAATCAGAGTAAATTGACCTTGATGTCAGAGTCGTTGCGTAACGACGGTCGCATATGGGTGCCGGCGCGCAAAGAGGATGCCGCGGCCATTCGTTCAGGCAGTCTCCATCCTAATGATATTTCGGAAGAACATAGAGATTACTACCTAGAACGTCGTTATCCAGCCTTTGGTAACCTCGTGCCTCGTGATGTTGCATCACGTGCAGCGAAGGAGCGCTGTGATGCGGGCTTTGGTATCAATAAAACGGGAGAAGCAGTATACCTAGATTTTGCTGCTGCCATCATGCGTTACGGCTCGGAAGAGGCGCACGTTAAAGGATTCAACAATCCGTCTGAATCTGAGGTGAAAGCCTTAGGCGAGAAGGTGGTAGAAGGTAAGTATGGGAACTTATTCCAGATGTACGAAAAAATCACTGCATCAAATCCATATAAAGAACCCATGATGATCTATCCTGCTGTACACTATACAATGGGTGGTCTGTGGGTAGACTATAACTTAATGACCACAGTAGAGGGCTGTTTTGCCTTAGGAGAGGCGAACTTTTCTGATCATGGCGCGAATCGTTTAGGTGCATCCGCATTGATGCAAGGACTCGCTGACGGTTACTTCGTAGCGCCGTACACCGTCGGTGAATTCCTAAGTAAGGATATCCGTACAGGTAAAATATCCACGGATAGCCCAGAATTTGAAGAAGCAGAAAAAGCGGTTCGTGCACGCACGGACAAATTCATCAATAGTAACGGTACGAAGTCTGTGGACTTCTTCCACAAGCGTCTCGGTAAGATCATGTGGAATGAAGTAGGGATGGCACGTAGCGAAAAAGGATTGAAGGAAGCTATTGCAGATATTCAAGCGTTACGTGAAGAATTTTATGCCGATGTACGCGTGTTGGGGTCGGCCCATGGAATGAATCCAGAACTCGATAAAGCCGGACGTGTAGCAGACCTCATAGAATTGGGCGAGCTGATGGCAAAAGATGCACTAGAGCGCAACGAAAGTTGTGGTGGCCATTTCCGTGAGGAGTTCCAAAGTGCAGAAGGTGAAGCGCTTCGAGATGACGAAAACTTTGCTTTTGTAAGTGCTTGGGAATTCACAGGTGTTCCTGCTGAAGCGAATTTGCACAAAGAAGAATTGACTTTCGAGAATGTTGAATTAAAGACACGTTCTTACAAATAATTGGACCTATGGATTTAACGTTAAAAATCTGGAGACAAAATGGCCCTCAAGAAAAGGGTGAGATGAAAACATACCCAATCTCCGGGGTTGAGGAAGACATGAGTTTTCTTGAAATGTTGGATTACCTCAACGATCAGTTGATTAATGAAGGTATTGAACCGGTTGTATTTGATCACGATTGCCGCGAAGGGATTTGTGGAATGTGTTCTTTGTTCATTAACGGTGAAGCACACGGTCCAGGCCGAAAGGTCACCACGTGTCAATTGCACATGCGTGAATTCAAGAGTGGAGACACGGTATACATTGAACCGTTCCGAGCAAAAGCATTTCCTATCATTAAAGATTTAATGGTGGACCGTACTGCGTTCGACCGTATTCAGCGTGCAGGTGGATACATTAGTGTGAATACCTCTGGAAATACGATTGACGCGAATGCAATCCCAGTGCCTAAAGAAGATGCAGATCGTGCCTTTGATGCTGCGACCTGTATTGGTTGTGGTGCTTGTGTCGCTACGTGTAAAAATTCTTCTGCCATGCTTTTTGCATCCGCGAAAATTAGCCAGTTTTCATTATTGCCGCAAGGTCAACCTGAAGCAAAAGAGCGTGTATTGAACATGGTTCATCAAATGGACCTAGAAGGATTTGGGAACTGCACGAACACAGGCGCTTGTGAAGTAGAGTGTCCTAAAGGCATATCATTAGAGAACATTGCACGCATGAATCGCGATTATTTATTCGCCTCGTTGAGTAGCAACAAATAGCGCGCTAGATTAATCTGCATACGAACAAATGAAAACCCTGGTCTTTGAGATCAGGGTTTTTTTATGCTCTTGGTCGAACAGGGATGTAGATATCTTCTTCAGAATTGGGATCGTCATTGCTGTACTTTTTCCCCAATCTTTCAAAATGTGGACGATTGTCCAATTCCCATTCGCTGGAAGGAATCCAATCGCTATAGATGTAACGCCAAATACTGGAATCCTTCGAAGGACCGGTATAATGGAAAACGGCATAGGTTCCAGCAGGAATTTCTAAATGCTCAAACCCTTCATTTTTACTCGTCACTTCGGCACCACCCCAATAGGTAAAACTAGGATCTGCGGTTGGACCAAAAACGGGAACCTCTTCGAAGGCGCGAAGGGAGATTAAGTCATCATTACATCGGTTTAACACACGTGACAACTTTGGCATATAGGCAGCCCAGACGGTCCAAGGGGTAAAAGAACGAAGCGACATGGATGCAGAGGCACCGCATAAAAGTGTGCCCTGAAACTCGACGATTGTAGGTGAGTTCAGACTTCTCAAAATAGCTGTTAATCGTTCAGCTTAAGAACGGCGAGAAAAGCACTTTGTGGAATCTCAACATTACCCAACTGGCGCATACGTTTCTTACCAGCTTTTTGCTTTTCAAGAAGCTTTCGCTTTCGGGAGATATCACCACCGTAACATTTGGCGGTAACGTCTTTCCGCAAAGCACTTAGTGTTTCACGAGCGATGATTTTATTTCCGATACCGGCCTGTATGGCGATCATAAATTGTTGGCGCGGGATGAGTTCCTTTAATTTAAGACACATCTTTTTTCCTATGTCGTAGGCATTGTCGCGATGGATGAGTGCACTGAGCGCATCTATAGGATCACCATTCAGCATTACATCCACTTTAACCAAATGGCTTTCTCTGTAGCCGATCGGATGATAATCAAAGGAGGCATAGCCCTTGGATATAGTTTTTAATCGGTCATAGAAGTCAAATACAATCTCCGCCAATGGCATGTCGAAGCTTAACTCGACACGATCGCTGGTCAAATACGTTTGATTGGTAAGAATACCGCGTTTTCCAATACACAAATTCATTACCGGCCCTACAAAGTCAGCACTCGTGATGATTTGGGCGCGAATAAACGGTTCCTCCATGCGCTCCATTTGAGTCGGGTCTGGAAAATCGGTAGGATTCTGAACCCAAACGGTACGATCGGGGTCACTTTTCAAATAGGACTTATAACTTACGTTAGGGACCGTAGTGATGACAGTCATGTCGAACTCACGCTCGAGTCGTTCTTGAATGATTTCCATATGGAGCATTCCCAAGAATCCACAACGAAACCCAAAGCCTAATGCAGCAGAGGTTTCTGCCTCAAAAGTCAAGGAGGCATCGTTAAGTTGAAGCTTTTCTAAAGAGTTTCTTAATTCTTCAAACTCTTCGGTTTCAACAGGATAAATTCCGGAAAATACCATCGGTTTAACCTCTTCGAACCCGTCAATTTGTTCAGAGGCCGGACGCTCAACGGAAGTTATGGTATCGCCTACCTTCACTTCTTTCGCATCCTTGATCCCTGAAATAATGTAACCTACATCCCCAGTTTTGATTTCTTTGGAGGGAAATTGCTTGATTAAATTCACTCCAATTTCATCGGCATCGTATTGCTTACCGGTGGACATGAACTTAACACGCTCTCCTTTTTTAATGGAACCATTGACCACTTTGAACATAGCTTCAATACCCCGAAATGGGTTATAATCGCTGTCAAAGATTAGAGCTTGCAGTGGCCCATTTGGATCACCTTCGGGAGCAGGTACGCGTTCTATGATGGCATCCAATATTTCAGGTACACCTTTTCCCGTTTTCGCAGAAGCGAGCAAAATATCTTCTCGTTTACAACCAATGAGGTCAATGATTTGATCACCGATTTCTTCTGGATTGGCACTAGGAAGATCAATCTTATTCAGAATTGGAATGATTTCTAAATCGTGCTCCAGCGCCAGGTAGAGATTGGAGATGGTTTGCGCTTGAATTCCTTGTGCGGCATCTACGATAAGTAAAGCTCCTTCACAAGCGGCTATGGATCTGGAAACTTCATAGGAGAAATCTACGTGTCCAGGCGTATCAATAAGGTTGATGGTATACTGTTCACCATCTTTTTCGTAATACATCTGCACCGCATGCGATTTTATGGTGATTCCGCGTTCGCGTTCCAAATCCATGTCGTCTAAAAGCTGGTCTTGCTTTTGACGGTCTGTAACAGATGAAGTGGCTTCTAATAGGCGGTCCGCTAACGTTGACTTACCGTGGTCAATGTGGGCGATGATACAGAAATTACGGATGTTTTTCATGGGTGCTAAAATACACTAAAGGCTGCCTTCTCTAACCTTCTTTGGCAGCTTTTGCCATACCAATTCATAACTGGCTTTAATAAGTTCCTGAATCAGGGTCCAGTCGGCATAATTATCTGCAATAACCGTGTTCCAATGCTTCTTGTTCGAATGATAACCTGGAATAATCCAATCGTAGCGTTCCCGCAGTGTGGTATTCACTTCTGGTTCATTTTTCATGTTCATACGAGGTGGTTGTGCATTTAAACTTAGCGTGGCGAACATCTTTCCATGTACCTTGAAGACTAGAGTATGTTCATCAAACGGGAGATGTTCAGTTGCTAAAGGAAGGGAAAGAGCAAACTCCCGGATGGACTCGTGATTCATAAACATAAAGATAGGGCAAATCGTATCTTTGGAAGATGGAGCAAAAAATTGATTTGGAACGCTGGCCTAGAAAAGAATCCTACGACTTCTTTAAGTCCTTTTCGGATCCGTTCGTTGGTTTGCAGGTAGACGTCGATATTACCGCATTGGTTCTTGCTTGTCGAAAGCGGGATTGGAGCATTCACCATGCGTTATTGTACGCAACATTAAAGGTGGCGAACAACTATGATCCTATGCGACTGAGAAGAAAGGGCGATGGGGTAGTGCTTCATGACACGGTCGACATGGGGTGCTCCGTTCTTCGAAAAGATGGGGAGACCTTTACCTTTGCTTATTATCCCTGGGATCCTAAAGAATCTAAAGATCAATTCATGGCGCGCACCACCAACATTACTTCTCGCGCTGCACAGGGTCTGCCATTAGATCCACGGCCCGATCGAACCAATCTCATTTACGGTACCACGCTTCCTTGGGTGACCTTCACTACATTTAAGCATCCCAAGAAAAACAACGACGACAGTATTCCTAGAACCGTATTTGGTCGTTTTTTCGAGCGCGATGGACGATATCTTCTTCCTTACAATCTCGAAGTAGACCACGCGTTAATGGATGGATTGCATTTGGCAAAGTTTTTTGAACTGATCGAGTTAGAAGCAAATACTTTTTAAAATGAAACATCCTTTAGCCCCCTATATTAAAGCTATTGAGTGTGTTGAATCTCAATTGTTTGGTAAGCCGTCATTAAAAGTAGGAAAGCATCACTTTGCTTGTTTCTTTAAGGGAGCATTGGTAGTGAAAATTGGCACAGAGGCAATACAACATCGCTCAAAGGAATTCATCGGTAGCGAGTTATTTGATCCATCTGGAAAAGGAAGGCCAATGAAAGATTGGCTTCAACTACCCTTAGAATACGAAGCCCATTGGGAACATTTAATTTCTGAAGCCTATGATCGTGCTAGAGCAGATCTGTAAAGTACTCTTCCTGATTCAAATGCTCCATGGGGTCCCAGATGCATTGTTCAAAATTTTGAATCTGGTCTTCAACCACAAGAATTCCCTCGCTTTTCAGAAGATCTTCCATAAGAGTACTTCCTCCGAAGAAATGCTTTCCCGTTAACACTCCTTTCCGATTGACCACACGATGCGCAGGAACAGAATGGTCGTTGTGCGAGGCATTCATCGCATAGCCAACAACTCGTGCAGAGCGTCCCGTACCTAGAAAACGGGCAATGTGTCCGTACGTGGTTATTCGGCCCTCAGGAATTTGACGGACTACTTTGTACACCTTATCGAAAAAAGCACTAGCCACTTACGCTTTAAAGTTATTCCAATGAGCCATGGTAGATTCCAGGCCATCCAGTTTAAACCGTAGGTAAGTCGTGGGTTTGCCTTGTGCAAGCCATATGCTTTCATAATGTGTGATCACATCAAAAAGAATCCCTTCATTGGGCTGAATTTGGTCATGGATGTCGTGATAAGCTTCCTCTACTTCTAAGCCTAACATTTGAACAACTCCATGCGTATATCCGTGTAAGAATTCACTATCACATTTTAAATTCACGGTGCCGCCTGGCTTTAAAAATTGCGCGTATTTCAATAAGTATTCCGGATGGGTAAGACGGTGCTTGGCGCGTTTGTATTTTATTTGTGGGTCGGGAAAAGTAATCCAAATTTCATCGACTTCGTTCGGTCCAAAAACTTGTTCAATCCAATCAATTCGGGTTCGCATGAAAGCTGCATTTTTCAACCCTTCTTCCGTCGCGGTTTTTGCCCCACGCCACAAACGGGCGCCCTTGATGTCGATTCCGATGTGATTTTTTTCTGGAAACCTACGTGCCAATTCAACCGTATATTCCCCCTTTCCACAACCCAGTTCCAGGACGAGTCCGTTGCTGTTACCAAATTGATCTTTGGCCCAATTGCCTTTTAATGCAAATCCATTACGGACCTCTTCCGTGGATGGCTGTACCACATTTTCCATCACTTCGTTTTCACGAAACTTACGCAGCTTATCTTTTCCCATCTCGCAAAAGTAGTTGCTTCATAGCTAGCGAACAATTGCTATTTTTTTGACGAAGGACACTTCGCTTGAAATGAATTCTAATGCGTACATGCCGGTCGCTAATTCACTTAGGTCCAGTGTTCGTTTTTCCGCGCTGTAAGTAGCATCAAAATGTATAACAGCAACTAACCGGCCCGTATTTGAACGCACGTTTACCGAAGTTAGATTCACTTTGGTTTCCACAGTGCAAATACCTGAAGAAGGATTGGGATAAACGATGAGATTCGCTGCAATTGCATTCACAGATTCAGTACCCAAAAGGCAGTCGGCACCGATCATATTTGAGTCGAGCCAATCTATACGATCCATGAGCCAATCTTCCATTATTGCAACATCCCCTGAAAAGGTGGTGGCAACATATTTAACCGCTGAAGGATTGCTCCCCATTAAGGGCCATCTCGAATGGTTTCTGGTTGCAGCACTCGTTAAAAGAGCTTCATTATCGGCGATGAAGGTTTTGATAGAGTCTTTGTGCCAGACTGATGTTCTTAACTCTTTCCAACGACAATTAACCGCATCCGAAAATAATGGGGTATAAACAAGATCCTCCCACCAAGCCGGGTTGGTTCCGGAACACCAGTTCCCTGAGAACATATAGCCGTTAGGGAGATAACCTTGACAATAATCTACGAGCCCAAAAGCGAAATTAAAATCCCATACGGGACCGGCATAAATTTTCCCTCCGTTGCTGTCTTTCTTTTTGTGGTAGTAGGTACTGGCGCGGTAGGCATCAATATCTTTTGTCAATTCCATCATCAAAAAGAAGTCTACAAAAGAGGCAAGATCCATGTATTGATGCCAATATTTCCCATTGTAGGTGACCGTTGTATTTTGCATCGAATGTTCCCAGTCGTCTACGTAATTCTGTATATAGGATTCTTGTTGCTGTGCGATGTTTTTGCGCTTAGGATAGGCATATGTATATGGAATTTTTGTTGTGTCGCTTAACATATTGAAGCTCGAACGCCAATCCACAGGTTCCCAGTCCGTTTTAAAAATATACCCTCCTGTAACATCATCTCCACTTATTTCGTCCGGCTTCAGTTTGGCGATATCTACGCGATCTTCACCGCGTTTTATTTTCTCCATCATCACATAAAGCCCCTCGTAATCTCCATTGATGAAAAGCTCAACGAAGCGTGTTCTAGAAGCATAATTCCCCTGCTTATTTGCCAAACGCATGGCCAATACATTTCTCATAAACGAGCGATCGCCATAGGGCCCGTGCAGCGTCCAGTCTTCTTCTAGAGGCATGAGTAGTGGTGAAACATCCGTGTCCTCCCAATGAAAGTCTTTAGTTTCTATGGCATACCCATTTTTAGGGTAAACAAATTGAGACCACCGGCCTCTTTTTTCAATTTCAATATTGGTTACAAGGTTGGATGGTGCGCCGTACGAAGCATGACTCACAGTCGTATCGGTCCATACAATCTCCATTTTACCTCGTATGGAAGGTGCATCCGGTATGGCTTCTTCAAACGTATTGATTCTCAGCACGGCCACCGGACTTTCGAATCCATCAAAGTCAAACCAGGTAGCGGGAGTGCTGTGTATTTGATTTGTGGTGATTACCCCACAATGCAGCCAATAGCGAGCACTCATATCAGAGCTGTTTGCCCCGTTATTGTTTAGCGTGTGCACAGCGAGCACATTTGCACCGTTGGATACAAGACTTTGCCATTGCGCTTTATCTAAAACAAAAGTGACAGGTTCGCCGCCTTGATACATTTTGGCTTCGCGCCACACTGGTGGTGAATAATTGAAGGGGGGTGTTAACGTATCTACGTTTGCTCGTGCGATCTCAGTCCCATTGAGATAGGCCACAAACCCGTCGTCATAGTCTGCATGTAAAATGAAGGCTTCAATACTATCAAGCTGGGAGACATTAAACGAACGACGCATGTAAAGAGAAGCGCAATTGCTAATAACCGTGCTGTCGTCCCCATCCCCATATCCTATTCCGCCGACGCCCGTAGACCATGTACTTGCGTTGAATGAAGGGTTCATCCAGTTGCTTGAAGGCTCACTATTCCCAATGCGATACTGCCACGTGTCGTCTTCTCCTACCAGTTTTTCCCAATGATCGATTTGAGCTGCGACACTCGTAGAAATGATGGTGCTCAATAAAACTGCAAATAATTTATAGTAGGTACGTTTCATATCCATTGTTTATAAGGAAGTAGACTTAGTGCACTGTTGGAATATTTTCTCTCCCCGCTTACTTCCGATCCGATCCAATGAGGTTTCTCAAATGCTTCCTCTTCCTGCTTCAGCTCAATTTCAGCAACGACCAACCCTTTGTTGACCCCTTCGAAAACATCAACTTCCCAAATGTGAGCCCCGTGAGGAATGAAAAATCTCTTTTTTTCAATAGCAGGGTGTTTGCTTAATTCCAAGAGGGCGTGCGCATCGGTAAGAGGAATTTCATATTCAAATTCATCTCTTGTGATTCCTTTGGTAATGCCTTTTATGGTGAGGAACCCAGTAACATCGGTCGCACGTATTCTAACGGTCCGTTCAGATTCATAGCTAAGATAGCCCTGTCTCATGACCTGCACAGCAGTTGCACTTTCCCGCCATTCTTCCGAGGTCACTAAAAATTTACGTTCTATTTCTTTGGCCATAATTAAAAACTAAACGGTGCTTCAATAATTATGTTTTCTTTCGTCGAGGGATGCATAAACTCCAATTTCTGCGCATGTAAATGTAACCGCTTATCGAGTACGCCATACAATTCATCTCCAACCATAGGAATGCCTAAGCCGTCAGGATGGGCACAGTGTACACGAAGTTGATGCGTTCTTCCAGTGATGGGTTTTAAAGCCAATCGGGTATGGGTTTCAAAACGTTCGAGTACGGTCCAATGCGTTTCAGAGGCCTTGCCGTTCTTATAACAGACCATCTGCCTAGGTAAGTCATAATAATCTGGCGCCAAAGGCAAGTCAATGGTACCTTCTTTTTCTGTTACTACTCCAGCAACATCAGCGATGTACGTTTTCTGAACCTGCCGCTTAATAAATTGCCGTTGCATTCGTTTGTTTGCCTTTGGATTAAGCGTAAACATGAGCAAACCCGATGTACTCATATCAAGGCGATGTAACAAAATAGCACCAGTCGCTTTCGGGTATTTATTTTTTACTCGTGTGAGGGCTGAATCTTCTATTTCGACTCCAGGAACACTAAGTAAACCTGCCGGTTTATTAACGACTACGAGATCCTCATCTTCATAGACGATGGGCATGGGCTTATCCTTACCGTAGGTGAGAAGCGGATTTTCTTCTACATCTAATCCTTCAAGCATGTGACTTAAAATGGGTCGACAACGCGAGGCGCAAGAAGGATAAAAATATCCGTGTTGACGAACCTCTTTATCAGGAGCACTTCCCCACCAAAACTCTCCTAGAGCCAAAGGGAAAAGACTATTTTGATAGGCGTATTGAAGGAGCTTTGGCGCGCAACAATCACCTGATCCACTGGGCGGATGACGCAGATCAAAATCGGGGAAGCATGCACTGAGCACCTGTGATGCTCCATGTGCGTTGAGGAATACATAATGATCAAAAATTTCTCGTTGTAGAACGTTGGATTTTTGTCTTCGTTCTTCCTTTAGGCCCGTGATTTCATTATCAAAGTGGGCCAATTCCTCCTCAAGTTTTTGCTGTTCTTCAATCCACACTTTGCTGCTGTATTTAAAAGCCAATTGGCCTTGTATACTTTCTTCAGCTAAACGCTCGCAGATCGCCTTAAAATCTGCTTCATTCACTGTGGGACGCACAGCTTCTCTATATTTCTGACGCGCTTTTTTGGCTTCCTTTAGCGCTGCACGGCCTTGGCGCAAGTGCTCGTTGATTTCGTCCAGCTGCGTTTGAAGCGCAGTTTTCTGTGCAATCCGGTCTGAATTTTGTTCTAATGCTGCAATCACAGCGCTCATTTCGTTGAGTTCACTTTCCCCTTTTTTATAGAAGGATTGAGCAGCATGAATATCCGCCACCGGCGGAGCAAAATAGCCTTGTGGCTCTTGGTATAGTTTTCCTGAATATGCAGCGAGCCATCCTAAATTTCCCGAGGAATCTTTAACTACCAGCACACCAAACATTTTACCTTGTTCGATCAACGACTCGTGTTTCCCCAGTCCAAAGTTGTGCTTCAAATCACCTTTTAGTAGAAACGCCTGGAGCTCTTTTACGGCCGCTTTAGTTAGAGGATGTGGTTGGTAAAAAAACGGGTAGGTAAATTGCTTAGGCGGTGCAATTTCGCTGATGTCTGTATCAAAGCGGTGAACGATAGGGGCTGTTTTCATGGTACCTGTACTACTCGTGTAAATATAGGTACAATATGTGCTTTAACGTTTGGGGATTAACGCGCGCCGTAAATATCGAAACGATCGAAAAACTCCCAAATTAGCGTGTTCATCGACGCGCCATTTTCTTCGAATCTATACCAAACGTGTCCTCCACCTAGAACTTTAATATGCTCTGAAGTCACGCTGCTGTCCCCTTGTTCGTAACGTACGTGTTCTATGTCGAAACTGGTAGTGGTACTTGTGGTAATGGTTGGGGTGGATTGTGCATTGTTTTGTGCGGCCCAGAACGCAGCTGCATCTGGGGCACTTATGACTTCTGAACTTCCATCGTAAGCGACCACATCGTCATTCGTTCCGTGGATATTGAGCGCGGCAGTGGGGTGCTGCAGTTCACATGTTTCTGTGGTATCTCCAAGACAACCTGATATTGAGGCCACTGCGGCAATTTCATTATTTAGGTAACAACCTAGGGCATAGGACATCATCCCTCCGTTGGAGTATCCACAAGCGTATATCCTTTCTCGATCGATAAGAAAGGCAGAATCTAAACGTCTAAGGAGTTCACTTGTATAACCTAAATCTTCGGCGTCACTTTTATTATCTGGACCTGGGAGCGCATTGTTCCAATGAGGGTCGTTACCTAAC
>JAKMEB010000022.1 GCA_022426185.1 Schleiferiaceae bacterium | reverse complement strand
TATTATTTAAAAGTACTCCGACAGTATGTTGATTTTAAAGGCCGTGCCCGCCGCGCTGAATATTGGAATTTTGTATTAATCAGTTTCTTGATATCCATTGCACTGAGCCTAATAGATGTTTTTGCTTTTGGAATAAATCCTATGGCAGGTGAATCCGGTCTACTCTCCAATCTCTACAGTTTAGCCATTATACTACCCTCGCTTGGTGTTACTGTAAGAAGGTTGCATGATGTAGGAAAAAGCGGTTGGTTCATACTCATCGCACTCATACCTATCATTGGCTTGATCTGGTTGCTCATTTTATTCTTTACGGACAGTAAACCCGACGAAAACAAGTGGGGGCCATCGCCTAAAGCTGTCTAATAATGTGCTTACGCTTAACCATAAAAAAAGGCCCTCCATCTGGAGGGCCTTTTGCGTATTTTCGAAATCTCTTACCCCAATAGATATGCGCAAAATTGTCCTCTTCCTCCTACTCTCCTTTTCCAGTTACAGCCAGACGCGAATTTTATTTGTAGGCAACAGTTACACTGCAGCAAACAGCCTCCCAACCATGGTCGCTGCCATTGCCTCTTCTGCGAATCAAAGTTTAGCCTGTACGCAGCAAACTTTAGGTGGTGCAACACTTTACCAGCATTCGCAAAGCAACGCCACTTATACAAAACTAGCGAGTCAGAACTGGGACTATGTGGTCCTTCAAGCCCAAAGCCAAGAACCCAGCTTTCCTTATAGCCAATTCTCATGGCAAACCCTTCCTTATGCCATTGAGCTCGTAGATTCCATCCGCAGCATCGCTCCGTGTGCCCAACCCGTATTTTTTAGAACATGGGGACGCGAAAACGGAGATCAAGTGAATTGTGCTGCCTTCCCGCCTCTCTGCACCTACGCAGGAATGGACTCCATGCTCCACCGCCACTATTCGCTAATGGCGGATACCACAGATTCTTACCTCAGCCCTGTAGGTGCGGTATGGAAGCACATTCGCGATACAGATTCTACCATCAACCTCTATACCTCTGACGGCAGCCATCCCTCCCTCGCCGGTACCTATGCAGCAGCCTGTACGTTCTTTACCATGATTACGCGCATGGATCCCAATACCATCACAGACGACCAGAATTTAAGTCCCAGCACAGCCGCGGCCATAAGACAAGCTGCTAAAGACATTGTATACGATTCCTTATCGCTATGGAAAGTTGGGCTCTATGATACCAAAGCAGGTTTTACTGCAACCATGTCAAATGATTCATTAACCTACACGGACACCAGTTCATTTTCAGATTCCGTTTACTACGACTTTGGCGACGGTAACTTTAGCACCAGTCCAAACGGGTTGCACATTTTTGGTCAAGACGACCTCTTCAAAGTCACGCAGTACGCCTACCGTTGCGGGCGGGTGGATACGACCTCCATAGTAGTTCAATCTATGGTGATTTTCGATATTACTGAGGAATCCCATCTGAATTTTGACATTACAAAATTGGACCAATTCTGGCCGAGCAACCTGCAATCTGTCCACCTTTATACCTTAAACGGCAAACATCTTTGGAGCGCAACACAAACACATCTGCCGGTATTACCCATCAGCAATAACAGCATGCTTGTTATGGAGGCCAGGTGGAGTGACGGTCAACAAACTCGCCAAAGAGTTTTCATTCCTTAGAACCATCTGCTGAACAATGGGTTAAGTAGAAAAGAACAATTATGCACGCTTTATTTCTCACCTTCGCTATGCTCGCCTCTTACACCACCCTGTTTGACTTTACCACAGATGCCAACATGGATTCGTGGGCGGTGGTCAATGACGGAGTGATGGGCGGTCTTTCCAAAGGCAAGTTGGAAGTGACACCTGAAGGGCACGGTAAGTTTACCGGAACTGTTTCCTTAGAAAACTATGGGGGATTCACCTCCATCCGTTGCGCTGTTGCAGACCTTGCAGCGACACCAAGCGGAAAAATACAGCTCCGCATAAAAGGCGATGGTAAAGCGTATCAATTTCGAGTGAAGCATAAGGCTCGCGACTACCAAAGCTACATCACTACCGTTTCAACTACAGGTGAATGGGAGACGATCGAAATCCCATTAAACGACCTGTTTCCCTCATGGCGCGGTCAAAAACTGGATATGCCAAATTTTGACCATTCCAGCATTAATGAATTCACTTTCCTCATCGCTAATAAGCGGAATGAGACTTTTGAACTGTTGATAGATAAGGTGGTATTGCTCCCGTAGGCTTAACGTATACCTCCAAATCCTACACCAACCCCGATACGAATTTGAAGGGCCGGTGATTCCCAACTGGATACCGTTGCAATACCGGTTCCAAAGACAAAATCAAAAGTTGCGGCATCGAAAAGTTGAATACTTTGGTAGACATTTGCGGTAAGCATGTACTTAGGATCGACATCCAAAATGGTCTCCGCCATGAATTCTAGGGATCTCGATTGCTCGTAAAAGAAGAAATCTGACGAGTTATAATCTAATCGTATACCCGCTGCTAGATATGCACCGGTCTGGGTAAACTCGCCCAACGCATCACCACTTGATAATCCCAAGGCCCCCTTCCATTTAATGGCAGGAATACTTGAAAGCTGTTCCACCGTTAAATGCGGTGCAACCCCTATAAATGATCGGGAAGCGTTCGGATCGTTTATAGACCCGCCAAAGATTACAGCAGGGATTTGAACCCCAATACGCCAATTGTCAAGATTTAAATACAGACCACTACTTTTGCCCGCTTTTAGGTCTCTTACCTGCGCATCTGCTCCAGTGGATGTCCCATCTTTCCG
>JAKMEB010000004.1 GCA_022426185.1 Schleiferiaceae bacterium | reverse complement strand
GCAGAAACGGTTTAATATCCTCAGCAGCTAGTGCGGGTACCGTAAAATCACTTTGATACAGCCCTAAGATTTCATAGACTTCTTGAAGGTCATTTGTTGTAATGACAAAATCACTACTGGGCTTTAGACCTTGAATCCGCTCGCGGGCACGCTCTGTAACGGCGCGTTTCGAAACGGCCTGCTTGACCAAATCAAACTCTATACTTTCAAATAAATCTTCAGGATACGTTTTCAAAACTTACGGTCGACCGATGTTATCCGCGGTACACGCCATCTTCAGAGGTAACACTTTCCGTGCCCGCATGTTTACGAAGGCCCCCGGCAATTGCAAAGGCCAATGCAGCAAGTGCCGTAGTTGTAAACACGTCAACAGCAGTCCAAAGTACGCCTACGGGCACGTCGTAAAAGTCATTTTGAACGTCGCCCCAAAGCCATAAAGCAAGCAAAACGATGGCGCCGTTAAATGGTTTTCTGCGCGTTTGTGTAGACCACGACGGGACTTTAATGACTTTGGTGTAGAAGAATACAGCGAGTGCAGCGCCCAAACCGTGTGCGATGAGCATGCTGTAGATGGCGAAGGGATTCGCAGCCATATAGCTTTCCATGATGTTGGAACGGCCCGCCCAATCTGCAGCCTGTAAGTCCACCATAGGCAAGGGGTCTAAAAAGAGACCAAAAAACATATGCAATCCTGAGGTGGTTAAAATTGCGATCAGTAATCCAACTAAAGTGAGGCCAATAGAACCCAGGGCAAAAAGGAATTTTTTCATGGTGCGTTAAGGTGTTATTTGAACCAGCTTTCAACAGTGTCGAGCTGAAGCGCAGCTACGTCTAATTTGTTTTTTTTGCGAAAACCATTCAACTTTTGATGAAGCGCGGCGGGTTTGTTGTCCAGTAAGGCTTCCACCGTATGGTAGCCGGCTTGAGCGATATGCACAGCCCATTCCGCTGGAACACCTGCCGCTTCAAAGTCTTTAGGAGCGGATACGGTATCAAACTTTTCAGGGCGCATTTGTGGGAAGAACAATACTTCTTGGATGCTGTCCTGGTTGGTGAGCATCATGGTGAGGCGGTCAATACCAATACCCAAACCAGAGGTAGGCGGCATTCCGTATTCTAAGGCACGAATGAAGTCCTGATCGATGAACATAGCTTCGTCGTCGCCTTTTTCAGACAGTTTTAATTGGTCCTCAAAACGTTCGAGCTGATCGATAGGATCGTTAAGTTCAGAATAGGCGTTCGCCACCTCCTTACCATTGACCATGAGTTCAAAACGCTCTGTGAGTTCTGGGTTGTCGCGGTGCTTCTTGCACAGTGGAGACATCTCCACAGGATAGTCGGTGATGTAGGTGGGCTGGATGTAGTGCTTCTCGCACTTTTCGCCGAAAATCTCATCGATGAGCTTTCCTTTACCCATGGTCTCATCCACTTCGAGGCCTATGGATTTCGCCGCTTCCCGTACTTCGTTTTCTGTCTTACCGCTAAGCTCAAGTCCGGTATGCTCCTTAATAGCATCTAGGATAGGGACTCGGGCGTAAGGCGCCTTGAAGCTAACGGTGTTCTCACCAATAGTTGCATCTGTTGTACCGTTTACAGCCATGGCCACCTCTTCCAACATGTTCTCTACGAAGCGCATCATCCAGTGGTAGTCCTTGTAAGCCACATAGATTTCCATCACGGTAAATTCCGGGTTGTGGGTTTTATCCATACCCTCGTTACGGAAGTCTTTGGCAAATTCATACACCCCTTCAAAACCACCCACAATGAGGCGCTTGAGGTAGAGTTCGTTGGCAATTCGCAAGTACAATGGCGTATCTAGTGCATTGTGGTGCGTAATGAATGGGCGTGCTGCGGCACCACCCGGAATAGGCTGTAAAATGGGTGTTTCCACCTCCATATAACCTTGTTCATCGAAGATGCGGCGCATGGTACTGATTACACGATTGCGCTTGCGGAAAATCTCTTTTACTTCAGGGTTTACCACGAGGTCAACGTAGCGTTGGCGGTAACGAATTTCAGGATCGGTTAACTGATCATAAAGGTTGCCGTCGGCATCTTTCTTTACCACCGGAAGCGGACGAAGCGACTTTGACAGCACCACTAATTCCTTCACATGTAAACTCATTTCACCGGTTTGCGTCGTGAACATATGTCCTTCTACACCTATGAAATCGCCAATATCCAGCAGTTTTTTAAAAACATCATTGTACATGGTTTTGTCCTCTTCTGGACAAATTTCGTCTCGATTAACGTAGATCTGAACCTCCCCGGTAGCATCGGTAAGGACGGCAAACGAAGCCTTTCCCATGATACGCTTAGTCATCAACCGGCCGGCTAAACGAACGTGCTCAAAGCCTGCTGCGCCTTCTGTGTAGCTGGAAGCGAGGTCTTTAGCATAGTGCGTTACAGTGTATTCCGCAGCGGGGTAAGGATCAATGCCTAAACCTCTTAGTTTGGCCAAAGCGGCACGTCGGAGCTGTTCTTGTTCTGATAATAATCTTGCCATGATGCAATGCGTATATTAAGGCTACAAAGATAATTGCCTTTTGTAGCTTAGCAGTATGCGATTAAGCCGATTTTACCCTTTCCTGTTCGCGTTGTTCACAACAGCTTTTTGTACCGCTCAGCCGTATTGGCAAAAAGGGGACCGCCTAGGCTATGTTGGTGGCTTTGCTACCGTGCAAGGGCAGGGGAAGCAGATCGTAAATGCACATATGGACTTGGATTTAGGCGGAAGCCTGTTTCTTACGCCAAAATGGTCGTTCGGCACAGAGGCAGGCTTGAGCTGGGACCCGTTGACACAAAGCGTCAATACCACCGTTCGGGCGCAATACTTGATTTTGGGCCGAAGCGACCTACCGCACAGCGTATTGGCGGATGTTCACGGTGGCTCTGGTTACCACACGAGCCAAACGGTGATGGGCACGAGTTTTTCTTCGAATGATGTAAAGGCGGGGATAGGCCTGCAATACACCTGGTGGATCAGCCAAGGCGCGGGTGTGTATCTCTGGCCACAGTGGTCACGAACAAACGGAGGCCCCAGTGGATTGTGGGGCTGGCAGTTTGATGTTCCCATCGGGGTCCAATGGAATTGGCACAACTAATCATGAGAAAAGTAGAATTTCAAGATATAGGAACCGTGCGATACGGCCCGGCTTGGGACTTTCAAACGAAGTTGTTTGAGCGTACGGTCGATCAGAAATTGGTCAATCGCAAAACCCCGGAGCTTTCCAAAGAAACCACGGATCACTTGATATTCGTTGAACATCCTCCGGTATTTACCTTAGGGAAGAGCGGAAAGGAAGCACACCTCTTGGTGGATCAAGCTCGTCTGAAGGAAGAAGGCATAGATTACTATCCCGTGAATCGCGGCGGGGACATCACCTACCATGGCCCAGGACAAATTGTAGGTTATCCTATTTTAGATTTAGACCACTACTTCACAGACATACATAAATACCTTCGCTATCTTGAAGATGTCGTGATTAAAACACTCGCGGAATATGGCTTAACGGCCGGAAGGTCTGATGGAGAGACGGGGGTTTGGTTAGATGCGGGCACACCGCTAGCACGTAAAATCTGTGCCATGGGTGTCAAGGCGTCAAGGTGGACCACGATGCACGGCTTTGCACTGAACATCAACACCTCATTGAAGCATTTTGGCTTGATTGTCCCTTGTGGCATTAGCGATAAACCGGTGACTTCGCTACATTTAGAATTGGGCCGCGAGGTCAATCTAGAAGAGGTCAAGGACCACCTGAAGAAGCATTTTGTAGACCAATTCGGTTGCACCCTGGTGCCAACCACAACCCCTTATACATATGAAAACAGCTAAGCGCGTACTTTCCGTACTCATTGTACTTTTTCTAGCTCTTAAATTCTCTCCTTACGGGTATTTGATCAAAGGAGTGAAGGGCGCATATTTCGATGGGCATACTTCTGCACACATTTACGACCGCAAGCATTTTGACCAGCGTGAAATGCCGGTATTTAACCCTATTCCACTGCCTGTTTCAAAAACAACAGAGCGTGTTTTGGATGCAAAAACGCGGGAGAAGTTGGAGACCTATAAAACGGCTGGACTGTTAATCATAGAGCAGGATGAGATTGTACTGGAAACCTATTGGAATGCGCACGATGCGTCAACGCTGAGCAACAGTTTTTCCATGTCGAAAAGCATCATCACGATGTTGGTTCAGATTGCTGTTCAGGACGGCTACATTGATTCTTGGGACGATCCCATCACAAAATACATTCCAGAATATGAGATTCCGGAAGGGGCTGCAGAGCCAACACTACGTCATTTCAGCACGATGACCGCCGGCATGCAAATCAAAGAAAACTACAAGGCGCCTTTTTCGAAGACGGCAAAACTGTATTACGGGGATAATGTGATTGAGACCGCATTGTCTATACCTGTAGGCAAACACCCCGCAGGAGAAGTGTTCGAATACCAAAGCGCGCAAACTCAGATTTTAACCATCGCATTGAGCCGCGCTGTGGGTGAAAGTATTTCGAGCTACGCGAACCGCGAACTCTTTGCAAAGGCCGGTTTTGAGTCGGAGGTAACTTGGCATTTGGACCGGGAAGAAGGGTTGGAATTGGGTTTTTGTTGTGTGAACGCAAGCGTTCGTGATTATGCAAAATTGGGTCAATTAGTCTTGCATCACGGAACCATTGACGGCCAGTCTGTTGTGGATTCTTCATTTTTAGCTTTGGCGAGCACAGGCTACCGCAGTCCAGAATACGGTCACGGTTTCTGGATCTATCCTGAGCCGCATCAAAACGTTTTCGCCTTTCGAGGAATGTTGGGTCAAGACATCATTATTGATCGACAACATCATCGTGTGGTAGTGCGCGTAGGAGCGCAAAGTGGCGGAAAATTCACTCGAGACTTCAACCGAGTGGAACTTGCTATACTGGAGCAAATGGACCGTTGGGATCTTAACTAATGGCTGTACCGGTCGTACATATAGACCAATTGTCCATCGCCTTTGATGGCCACCAGGTATTGCGTGATTTCACCTTTACTTTAAACCCGGGTCAAACCATTGCGGTGGTCGGCGAAAGTGGATCCGGTAAATCCGTTGCGGCACTTATGGCCATGGGATTACTGGATAAGCGTGCGGAAATTAAGGCGGGCGCGGCCCAGCTTTTTAGTGAAAACCTTCTTTCTTTTTCTAGCGAAAAGTGGTCGGACCTTCGGGGTAAAGAGGTGGCGATGATTTTTCAAGATCCTATGACGGCACTGCACCCTTCCATTCGGATTGGTCGACAGTTAGAGGAGGTGCTGGAACGCCATACTAAGCTGGAACGGGTCGATCGCGAAAAAGCCGTCATCGAAGCGTTGCGTGAAGTAGAAATTCCCGATCCAGCATCCAGTTCAAAAAAGTATCCGCACGAAATGAGCGGGGGGCAACGACAACGCGTGGTCATTGCTATGGCGATGTTGTTAAAGCCAAAGCTCATCATTGCAGATGAACCTACAACAGCACTAGACAAAGCGGTAGAAGGAAAGATTTTGGCGCTGTTAAAAAAACTTGTTCGAGAAAGTGGAGCAGCACTTTGGCTCATTTCACACGACCTTGAAGTGGTGGCAGAGGTGGCCGATCAGGTGGTCGTATTGTTCCGTGGCGAAACCGTCGAATCCGGACCCGCTAAACAGGTCTTTTCCGCGCCAAAACATCCCTACACGCGGGGACTTTTGGGTTGCCGTCCCCCCAAGGAAGGCCGACCATATCCATTGTCGGTGCTTGACGACTATTTAAATGAAACACACCCAACAAAAGAGGCAGATTTGGTTGCGCCCACTTCCACGGAAGAAGTGCTGACCATCACAGGTTTGCGCATAGGTTTTGAACGCAGATTGGGCTTTCGAAAGCGTAAAAAATGGATTATTGACGGTCTAGATCTGCGGCTTAAAAAAGGAGAAACCCTAGGGTTGATTGGGCCGTCTGGAAGTGGAAAAAGCTCTATAGGCAGAGCTATTGTTGGATTGAACAGTTTTGAATCCAAAGCCTTTACATATGCAGGGGATGCTAGTAAAATTCAATTCATCTTTCAAGACCCATTTAGTGCCCTGAATGGAAGCAAACGCATAGGATGGATATTGGACAGTGTATTGAAACGTCACCGGAGCGAGCTGTCTGCATTGGAGCGGTCAAAAGAAGCACAAGCCTTGCTGGAAGAGGTGGGGTTATCTGCCGCGGATTTAAAAAAGCGACCAAAGGCATTCTCCGGTGGTCAACGTCAGCGAATAGGTATTGCTCGTGCCTTGGCGGCAGCGCCAGAGGTTCTGATTTGTGATGAGAGTGTAAGTGCGCTCGACGTGAGTGTTCAGTCTCAAGTTCTGAACGTGTTGAATGGCATCAAAAAAAATCGGGGCCTGAGTATGATTTTCATCTCTCACGACCCCGATGTGATTCGGTA
>JAKMEB010000128.1 GCA_022426185.1 Schleiferiaceae bacterium | reverse complement strand
CTGGTATTCTGTGTACGGAGTTCTTGAATGACCTGCCAGCTGTTATCCGTAGAACCGTCATTAACAAAGATGATTTCATAGGTATAGCCTTCGCGGTCCATGACACGCGAAATCCACTGGGTCAATTCCGGTAAACTCTCATCCTCATTATACAGAGGGATAACTATGCTCAAGTCTAGTATACTCATCTTCGGTTAGACTACAGGTTCGTCTTTTTTCATGGCTGCCGCAACTACGAGGCTGATGACCAAATAATATATGCTGATGAAGGTTAGGCCCATGATTTGTGCTTTGAAACCAAATTGATCGCGTTCTTTTATTTGCGCAACACCTTCAGAGATCTGGGCCTTGTCCGCGCCCATCCGTTCCATGAATTGGACCGTAAACTCAATGGTTTGCTCCTCCATCATCGCCTTAAATTCAAGATCTACAACATTGTACATCAATGCATTAAACAAAACGACCACAGCCGTTCCTAGTATTAAACCTATGACCGAAGTTCCCAATGCTCCCTTGAAGGAAATGAAGCCATTTAACGACTGCTTTGCTTTCGCTACAGCATATATGGCTAAACCAATTGGCAAGATCCACTGGTAGAGTATACCCAACCACCAATACTTAAACAGCAGCGTTGGATCACCTAGATAACTCAGTAAAAACATGAGGATTCCTAGACCTATTACAATGAAAGCGAGCTGTTTACCCTGTGCCTTCATGATTTCATTTTCCTGTGCCATCTTAACTTGTTTTTTGCGATTTAAGCGCTTTTCGCTTGCTACAAATATAGTCCAATAGAACCGATTAAAAATTGTTAAAATTCATTGGTCAGACGTCTTCAGTTGGCTTAACTTTGCAGTGGGCAAGTCTCACACAACCAGCTCCTGGTGAATCCCCCAGGGCGGGAACGCAGCAAGGGTAATTGGTCGTAGCGGTGTGATGTGAGTAGCTTGCCCATTTTTTGTGCCCTAAATTTTGAGGGAAAGACGTACTTTTGCTCAGTAAATAATATATCTCACACACACATGAAATTCTTCATCGACACTGCGAACCTCGCACAGATTCAAGAAGCCCAAGAACTAGGTGTTCTAGACGGGGTAACGACTAACCCATCATTGATGGCTAAAGAAGGCATTAGCGGAGACGCAAATGTGAAAGCGCACTACAAAGCCATTTGTGCCATTGTGGACGGTGATGTAAGTGCTGAAGTAATCGCAACAGATTACGAAGGCATGATCAAAGAAGGTGAAGAATTGGCTGCATTGGATGAGAAAATCGTAGTTAAGATCCCGATGATCAAAGACGGTGTGAAGGCATTGAAATACTTCTCTGATAAAGGTATCAAGACGAACTGTACGCTAATCTTCTCTGCAGGTCAAGCACTGATGGCGGCAAAAGCTGGCGCAACTTACGTGAGCCCATTTATTGGACGTCTAGATGATATTTCTACTGACGGTTTGGATTTGATCGAAAGCATTCGCATCATTTTTGACAACTACGCTTTTGGTACAGAAATTCTTGCAGCTTCGGTACGTCACCCGATGCACATTATTCAGTGTGCAGAGATTGGTGCTGATGTGATGACAGGTCCATTGAGTGCTATGGAAGCGTTATTGAAACACCCTTTAACAGATATTGGGTTAGCGAAATTTTTAGAAGATCACGCAAAAGCAAACAGCTAAGCGTACACGCTAAATAGGTAACTTATTTAAAGCCCCGCAACTGCGGGGCTTTTTTGTACATTAAATAAAAATTGGAAAGACGGTGATTTATTCTATTTATCCCGAAAGTATCAACGCACAAACCATCGCAGATTGCGTAGAACGGTTTAAGAGGGGAGAAATTGCCATCATCCCCACAGACAGTGTATATGCTGTCGCAGGAGACTTTCAACACCCCATGGCTTTAGAAAAATTGGCGAGAATAAAAAAAGAATCGGTGAAGGCCGCTGAATTTTCATTTCTCTTTACCAACCTTAGTCAAGTATCAGAATATACACAAAGTATAAATGGTGGAACTTTTAAACTGCTTAAACGCTGTCTACCCGGGCCCTACACAATGGTTTTAGAGGCAAATATTGCATTGGCACGTAA
>JAKMEB010000108.1 GCA_022426185.1 Schleiferiaceae bacterium | reverse complement strand
TTACCGTCCTTAAAGACTACACAAGCACTTGCTGGATTGGTTCCTTGAATATTTGAGTTGTCAAAACATTCTAAATGCCTGGGCTCTTCCGGCATGCGCAAATCTTGTTTCATTTGCGTCATGATTCGCTTCACATGACGATCCGGATCGACGATTTGAATATTCTTGAGTTTTTCCTGTCGGAAATACATAGCATTTTTAATACTTAGCTCTATCAGCTTGCGCTTTTCACCTTTTTGCGGTACGGTAAATGAACTGCCCTCAATGAGCAGATCTACTGGGTGCGAGGTATAAATTTGCCGCGATGTTGAGCCGAAGAGGGAACGTATTTCAGGAATGGCGATATGAAGAAAGTCCTGCGGAACTTCCTCAAGCTTTTTCTTCATTTCAACGGTATAACTTTGTATGATCGCACCCTCAATGACCTGCAAGTAGTTCACATAGCCAAACTCGGCATCCATGCTCACGCTGTAGACGTCGATATTCGTTAATTGATGACTTACTACCGTACTCTTCGCTGCGTATTTTTCTAGGGCATCTAGTTTCTCCTTACACAATTGAGCTTGCTCGAACTCTAAAGCTTCTGCATGGCCAAGCATACGGCCTTTTAAATGTTTTTTTACCGTACTAAGCTGCCCTTTTATAATGTTACGTGCTGCGTTTACATCCGCTTCGTAAGCCTCTTCCGTTTGCAACGCTTCACAAGGCGCTTTACAATTTCCAATATGGTATTCTAGGCAGATCTTAAACTTCCCTTTATCAATATTCTCTTCGCTGAGGTTGTACTTGCAGGTACGGGTTGGGTACATCTGCCGGATGAGCTCGAGCACAGCTTTCATCGATTTGACATTGGGATAAGGACCGTAATATTCACTGCCGTCTCTGATGATGTTACGCAAGCCGTAAATTCTAGGAAAGCGTTCCTTTCTTATCGTAATGTATGGATAGCTCTTATCGTCCTTTAGGTTGATATTGTAGCGTGGTTGGTGCTCTTTAATTAAGTTGTTTTCAAGCAACAGGGCGTCTCCTTCAGAGTCTGTGACGATCACCTTTATATCGACTACTTTCTTAACCAT
The DNA here is from genome assembly GCA_022426185.1 of Schleiferiaceae bacterium. Lineage (GTDB taxonomy): Bacteria > Bacteroidota > Bacteroidia > Flavobacteriales > Schleiferiaceae > UBA10364. The sequence continues at coordinate 22,990 of JAKMEB010000108.1, read as the reverse complement.
GACCGCGATGCGAGCACTGGTCACACTTTTGGTAAAGTAGGAGCTCACACGCTTTTTAAGGTCTTTTGCTTTTCCTATGTAAAGTATGGTTCCAGCTTTATCCATGTGCTGGTACACTCCCGGTTTGTTCGGAAGGGTTTTCAGCAAGTTTGTGATGTGGATACTGTCGGCCATGCTTCAAAGATAAAAAAGGCCCGGCTCCCTTTGGGGCCGGGCCAGTGTTCTCGTGTTTAACGAGTGGGGACTTCGTTTTTAAGAATGCTATTGAGCATCCAAAATAGTGACCGTTCCGTTGACGGAATATTCATAATCATCGGAGGCATTCACTAATTCCAAGGAGTACATGTAGACACCGTCGGCAAGCTTCGTACCATTCTGATTGGTACCGCGCCATGGGTTTGTGTTGTCGTAGAGGTATTCGCTCTGCCATACACGATCGCCCCATCTGTTGTAAACAGTTAATTGGCTTAAATCTTCGTAATCATCAATATTCTGGATGATGAACCCGTCATTTACGTTATCTCCATTCGGAGTAATAAAGTTAGGAACCACCACTGTATCCGGATATGGAGGTGTATTGATGATGATTGGCAAACAGTTTGAATAGGCAGTGTATTGCGTATCTATTGGATCAGTTGTTCTGATGCAGACGCGGTATTCACCTGGTGCCAATTCTAGGAACATGCGGTAGGTAGTATCTGGGGCAAGGACCGGGTTTTGAGGTGAAGCCACATGATCGTGGATCCACTCGCCCATCCAAGTACCACCAATTTTCTCTTGCAAGAAGACCGTATAGCTGTCTACAGCCCAACCGTTGTACTGGTTCCAAATAAGATCTACTGGAATAGTATCAGGATCAATGATAGGCACCATACCATTATTGCGTTCGAGAAGCATACTTGAAATGCTGTTCGTTTCGCCTTGCATGTCGTCGTTCAACTTCATATCAATACGGTATTCGTAACTGTCCTGATCGACTTTAATAAAGCCGATTTGATTGTCTTTAAAGTCGTATTTGTATTGGTTGAATACGGTACCTACTTTTTGATATTGTGTTTGTCCTGGATCCTTGCGGAATATCTGCCACTCCTGGAAGAGATAGTCAGGATAGGAAGAGGTATCAGCACTCCATTCAAGAACTGGATTTTGATCTTCTTCAATGGTTACGTTTTCCATCTCATAGATGGCATTGAAACAACCCGTTACGTTTAATTGAATGGTATCAAATTCATTCATTGGGAAACCACACTTATTCAAGAGGGTATTACCATCGTTACCGACCTTCGAGTATAGGAAGTATTTACCATTTTTCGAGAGTGGCTTAAACAACTTAATGGTCATTTGTGTCGCTTCGTAGTTGTTGTCACAATTTGCAGTGAACGACTCAATCGCCAGTGGCTGACCATCGGGTTTGGTGAGTCGGAAATCGGTACCGTCAGGAGAGATTGAAGAACAGTCGAGCTTCACTTTAAACTTCAAGGTAACCGTAGAATCCAAACAGTTGTAGTCTACAGTTGGTAGACCGTTAACAGGATCTTGATAAATCCCAGGTGCCTGATAGTCTAATTGAACCCCGGCTTGTGCGTTTGGTGTACAAGCAGATGCAATCGCAATCTGCATATCACGGTTGACTTCACCAATTTTACGCCATACATAAAGCACAGAATCGTAACGGTATTCATCAACGGTAACCGCCATAACATCAATTTCCACAGCAGAAGGCTTGAAAGTAATTAAGCCCGTATTTGGGTGCATGTATAATGAGTTGGCAGGTGATGTAGTGATCGGTTGATCGTAAGTCCAGCCTGCAGCATAGTTGATGTTTGTTGGTGTACAGTTAGAACCTGCCCCAGCTTTAACGTGCGTAATTCTGTAGTACAAAGAGTCTCCATCAGGCTCCACAGCACTTTGCTTCCAGTTGAAAGTACGACCTGTACAGAAGGCACGTACCGGCTCACTCACGAATTCTGGTGATGTGTTTTGACCGATTTGATTATTCAGTTTGGCTTCTATGTAGAACCCTTGAGAAGAAGGATTCGTGATATTGTCTACCGCCGGGTTTCTACAACAGGTTGAGAAAGCAAACGTCCAATCTGGCGCATTGCCAGGAAGCGTTATTTCGCCTTCATAAGTAACCACGTGTATGGTAACACCCGCATTGGATGAACTTACACAGTCGAACAGGGTAGGTGCCACAGTTCCAGAACCACTGGTTGATGGTGTAGTTTCTGTCAGCGTTGTGCTTACGGTCGCGTAGTTCGCAGAACAAGCGTAGATGGTTGCACTTGTCGGAAGTGTAATACCATTGTTATCACGGTAAAGACGCATGACAATTTTGTACTTGTGGCTATTACCCGTTGAGCTTATGTATTCGTATTGAAGGTCTCCCCCAGCGTTGTGTGAGGCTGAAGCATTCTGAACAAAGAATACAAGCGCTATTGCGGTTAAAAGTGTTCTAAATAATGTTTTCATGAACGTGCGTATTTGTAAGCCTGAATAATTGAACCTTAAATATCCTCAATTTTAACGGCTTAGACAAGTTTAATGAGTGAACGTTTGCCTTTATTGAGAGAGCAAAGCATAAACGGTAAAAAACCCGAGTAATCCACCTGAAAGCAGTTCTTTGAGCGTGTGCCTTTTGAGCGTTGTTCTTGACCATGCAACCGCACCTAAAACGAGCACTATGAGAATAAAATAGTCGGCTCTACCTGTACCGTATTGTTGGTGCAAAGCAAGATACAAGGCTAGGAAACCTGCAGTTCCCGCTGTATGTGCGCTGCTTTTGAAGTAAGGCAAGAGGATGGTGCTAATAATGAGTACGAATGCGGTTCCATAAACACTCAAGTATATGTGTTTTGGCGCCATAGCCTTTTCCATAAACGTAGCTGTAGCTAAGGCGCAAGCTGCACCAATGATGTAAGGATAGATGCGGTCTTCACGTTTAATGAGGTGGACACTTGAGATGCTATTGGTTACTCGCAACAGCACAATAGCTAGAAGTGGCGCGGCATAAGTACCAACAAATACAGTGGACACTATTTTAATTATGGTACTCCAGGAGTAGATTTCTGGTACCGCCCAAAGCACATATAAGGCGCCAATTGTTGGCATGATGCCGGGGTGAAACAGGTAGCTGATGAACTGGCTAATGGCGTTTTTTAGATCGCTCATTTACAATTCCTTTCTCAATCTTGCCACGGGAATATCGAGCTGTTCCCGGTATTTAGCGACCGTACGACGTGCGATTGGGTAGCCTTTTTCTTTCAATATTTTTGCAAGAGCATCGTCCGTCATCGGTTTTCTTTTATTTTCTTCCGCAACGGTGTCCTCTAGAATCTTTTTGATTTCTCGGGTACTTACCTCTTCACCATCGGCATTAGTCATGGACTCCGAAAAGAATCGTTTGATAAGAAAAGTACCGTAGGGAGTTTGAATGTATTTGTTAGATGCAACGCGACTCACCGTTGAAATATCCATTCCTATTTCTTCTGCGATGTCCTTAAGAATCATAGGACGCAATTTGCGTTCATCACCCGTCAGGAAATATTCTCGTTGGTAGGCTAAGATGGATTCCATGGTGAGCATAAGGGTCTGTTGTCGCTGAACAATGGCGTCAATAAACCATTTTGCACTGTCCAATTTTTGTTTGACAAATAACGCTGCTTCTTTCTCTGATTTATTTTTTTCCTTACTGGCTTTATAGTGCTCTAGCATGTCTCTGTACTGGCTGCTCAAGCTTAATTCAGGAGCATTACGTCCGTTTAACGTAAGTTCGAGCTCATCATCTACGATGTGCAAATTGTAATCGGGGATGACATTTTCTGTGGGACGGCTGAGATTAGAAGAGCCACCAGGTTTTGGGTTTAATCGGCCAATTTCATCAATAGCATCTCGAAGTTCATCCTCATTCACCCCGAGGCGATCCATTAATTTTTGGTAATGACGTTTTACAAAACTTTCGAAATAGTCTTCCAAAATACTCAAGGCAAGATTTACCTTGAAGGAAGGACGTTTACGCTCCAGTTGAAGTAAGAGACATTCTTGTAAATCTCTACCGCCAACTCCTGGCGGATCCAGTTCTTGTATAGTACCTAATAGGCGCTCCAGCTCTTTTTCTTCAGTGAAAACCCCTTGAGAAAAGGCCAGGTCGTCCACGATATCAATAAGTGCGCGTCTTAAAAGTCCGTCGTCGTCAATTGTTCCAACAAGGTAGATGGCCAACTCAAGCTCTTGAGTATTGAAATCACGTAAACGAAGTTGCGAAATAAGGCTGTCGTGAAAACTTTCATTTACAACAACAGGTGCCTCATACATTTCGTCATCTGCACTGTAGTTGTTTGTCTTAGTGCGGTATTCCGGGGTATCATCGTCTCCGAGGTAATCGTCCCAATTAATTTCCTCCATAGATTCTCGAACTTCGCGTTCGTCGGAGGAATCATTTTCAAAGGTGTCTTCAGCTTTTTCCTTGCCTTCTTGCAAGGCGGGATTTTCTTCGATTTCTTGTTTTATGCGTGCCTCAAGACTTTGCGTAGGCAACTGCACAAGCTTCATAAGCTGAATCTGTTGTGGACTCAGCTTCTGTTGAAGTTTCTGTGCAAGGGTTTGCTTAAGCATAGATTAGCGCATTTGTGCGATTTAGAAGTTGGCGCTTCCTGGGGTTCTAGGGAACGGAATGACATCGCGTATGTTGCCCATACCCGTTGCAAACTGAACGAGACGTTCAAAACCTAGACCGAAGCCACTGTGAACACAAGTACCGAACTTACGGGTTTCGAGATACCACCAAAGTTCTTCTTCTGGAATCCCTACAGCCGCGACTTTTTCTCTCAGTACATCATAGCGCTCTTCTCGTTGCGAACCGCCAATAATTTCACCAATTCCGGGGAACAGAATGTCCATAGCACGTACGGTCTTGCCGTCTTCATTTAAACGCATGTAAAACGCTTTTATCGATGCAGGGTAATCATACAATACCACGGGGGCTTTGAAGTGCTTTTCTACCAAGAAACGTTCGTGTTCACTTTGCAGATCTGCCCCCCATTCCTCAATGCGGTATTTGAATTTTTTCTTTTTGTTTGGTTTGCTGTTCTTCAAGATTTCTATCGCTTCGGTGTACGAAAGACGCACGAAATCGTTGCTGGCTACAAATTCTAATTTTTCGATCAGACCTTGATCCGCCCGTTCATTCTGTGGCTTCCCTTTTTGCTCGTCTGCGAAACGACTGTCTAGGAATGCCAAATCTTCACGACAGTTGTCTAAGATGTAGCGTAGACAGTATTTTAAAAAGTCTTCCGCGAGGTCCATATTCATGTTTAAATCATGAAACGCCATTTCAGGTTCGACCATCCAGAATTCTGCTAAATGTCTCGTGGTGTTTGAGTTCTCTGCGCGGAACGTCGGTCCAAAAGTGTAAATTTTACCCAGAGCCAATGCGCCTAGTTCACCCTCCAGTTGACCGCTTACGGTTAAATGGGTTTCCTTACCGAAAAAATCTTCAGCTGTGTCCCCGCCTGAGGCAGGAAGCGTACTGACCCGAAACATTTCCCCTGCGCCTTCTGCATCAGATCCCGTAATGATGGGGCTGTGCCAGTTGACAAAACCTTCTTTGTTGAAGTAGTTGTGTATGGCAAATGAAAGTGCATGACGTACTCGGAATACGGCGCTGAAGGTGTTCGTGCGCGGTCTTAAATGTGCGATATCGCGTAGGAATTCTAAGCTGTGTTTTTTGGGTTGGAGCGGGTAGTCTTCAACGGGGGCATCGCCTAAAACTTCAAACGAATCCACAATGATTTCTACTGTTTGTCCTTTTCCTTGGCTTTCTACAAGCTGACCGGAAATAGAAAGACACGATCCTGTGGTGATGCGTTTGAGTTCGCTTTCGTCCTCTTTTTCAAAATCGACAACACATTGAAGGTTCGCTAGTGCAGATCCGTCATTAATGGCAATGAAACGATTACTGCGAAAAGCGCGAACCCATCCTTTGACGGTGACGTTGGTGCCAATAGGTGGCGATTGTAAGAGGTGTTTAATGCTCATGATGCTACTTTGTTTATAACAAAGATGCTATTTCGGCGTGATATTTCATTACGATTGCCGCATGTTTTTCAAAAAAACACGGGCTTTGGCACGAAAGTTGTTCGAAACGGGAAACATTGGAAACATTTTTTAGAACATTTGTTTCCATAGTGGGTTATCCTCGTGTAAACTCCGTACCTAACTGACCGAATTAAATGGAATCTGATTTGTCCCGCGTATTGTTCACTAGCATCGAATTGTTTCTGCAGTTCGGTGTAAAGAGTGTGAACATGGACCAGATTGCAAGCAGCTGTGGAATGTCGAAAAAGACATTGTACAAACTCGTCAAAAACAAAGAGGATTTACTGGAGAAAGCATTCGATCAAGCAGCTGCCTTTATGAAAGCGGAACTTGAGGATGTCATGTCCAGTGTGGACGGGAATGCCATAGATCAGCTTTTTGCAATGGAGCGCTTTGCTGAGGTGCATATGCGCGATGACAAGGATCGTTTGTTGCATCAACTGGAACATTATTACCCATCCATCGCAAACGGAATGGAGGCGAAGCGTGAGGAGATTGTTTTCACAGTTACAAAACGCAATTTAGAACGTGGAATTCTTGAAGGTTTGTACCACAAGGATCTTCATGTGGATCACATTTCACTGTTGTATTACGGTCATGTTTTGGCGGTGCATGAAGGGGTGATTTCAAACGAGCATATCAAATTGGACCAATTGCGCAAGACCAGCTTGCGTTATCACATTCGCGGTATAGCAACTGCCAATGGACTAAAATATTTGAATCAATTAATAGCAACACAATAATGAGAAAAACAGTAGTGCTTTTCAGCATGATTTTTAGCGCTTTCATTGGCCAGGCGCAAGAGAAGTTCACTCTTGCCTCGGCGCAAGAGTACGCCCTCGATCACGCCTATGGTGTGCAAATTGCGGAATTAGAAATTCAACGTGCACGTCAGATTTACCTCCAAAATTTAGCTGTTGGTCTGCCGCAGGCATCTGCCAGTGGACAGTACGTTTATAATGTAGAGCTGGGCGCGTTGGTCACTGATTTTGATGGTGACGGTGTGTTAGATGAATTGGTATTTGGAACAGATTACCAAGCACAAGGCGGATTGGTGGTGAATCAATTGATTTTTGACGGCTCTTACGTTGTGGCATTAATGGCGGCGAAGGTGTTGAAGGAAAGTGCGGAAATAGGCATGGACCAGAGCAAAGCAGAGTTGAAACGTGAAGTAGCGAAAGCCTACCACCTCGCCCTTCTTAGCGAAGAAAGTGTTGCGGTTTTAAAGGCGAATAAAAGCTATCTAGCAACACTTGCTGAAGAAATGAAGCAGATGAACGAAGCAGGGTTGGTAAGCAAGGCGGATGCAGATCAAATGATGTTGAATTACAATACCATTGAGAACGCATTGCGTTACAGCGAAGGTCAAGCGAATGTCGCGAAGATGTTACTGAAGTTGCAGATGGGATATCCGGTGAAGCAAGAAGTGCTCTTGGCTGATAAAATGGAAGATTTAGTCGTGAGCGCTGCTGCGACAAGTACGCTTACCACCATAGGATTTGATCCCACGAAATCTGTAGACTACCTCGGCATGGCAAATCAAGTGGAGGGAGCGAAGTTGCAAGTGTTGAACAAGCAATTGGCCTATTTGCCTTCGATCGGTGTGAGCTACCAAAACAATATTCAATACATGAGTAGTGAAGCGAATATTTTTGGGGACGCTTCAGTTGATATTCCAAGCAGTTTGGTCGCTGGAAGTATTAGTGTGCCTTTATTTTCTTCAGGAAATGGACGTGCGCAGATTCAGGAGGCGAAGATTCAACGCGATCAAGCTAGGATTGGACTGCAACAATTAGAGGAAGGCTTGATTATGCAACACGGTGCTGTGGTCAACGAATTCCATCAGGGAATTGCCAATTTTTTAGCACAAAAAGAAAGTGTGGCGTTGGCCAAACGCATTCGCGACCAACGTCGGAAAGAATACAATGAAGGTTTAGTTTCTTCAATGGATTTAACTCAGGTGGAAACGCAGTATCAAGAAGCATTACAAGCCATGTTTATGGCAGCGCAAAATGCGCTGGACAAGAAGTCCGAACTGGAATATTTAATGACAAAACAGCAAAAGCAATAATACCGGACATGAAAAAAGCAGCATTCATTTTAGGAAGCATAGTTCTCGCATCTTGTGGTGCACCAAACGAATCAGTGGGTACCCTTGAAGAACTTCAGGCTCAGAAAGACAGCCTCGTTGCCGCACGTGCAACATTAGATGCAACTATTGCATCCGTAGAAGCACAGTTAACGGCTCTTGATACGAACGAAAACTACGATCGAGTGACTTCAATCGAAGTTCAGCCCACAAACTTTGAGCATTATTTTGATGTTTTTGGTCTGGTAGAAGCCGATAAGAGTATCAATCTATTTCCCACTGCAAGTGGTAAAGTGTCGAAAATCTACGTAAAGAATGGCCAACGTGTTTCGAAGGGCCAATTATTAATGGTTCTAGAATCAGGCATTTTAGAATCGTCTTTGAAAGAACTAGAAAACGGTTTGGAATTAGCGAAGACGGTTTTCGAGAAACAAGAGAAGCTTTGGATCAACGAACAGATTGGTTCCGAGATTCAATACTTACAGACTAAGAACAACTACGACGGGTTGGTGCAAAAAGTGACGACGCTGAAGGAGCAGATCGCATTGAGCGAGATTCGTGCACCTTTCGCCGGAGCAATCGATAACATCTTTGCGAAAGAAGGTGAATTAGCGGGTCCTCAATTTCCTTCTATGCGCTTGGTGAATACTTCAGGTGTCTATGTTAAAGCTGATGTTCCGGAATCTTATTCGAACAGAGTTCGCGTTGGAACCCCCGCAAATGTTGTGTTTACCTCAATGGATTATGCAATTGAGGCGCAGGTGCTTCAAGTAGGTCAATTCATTCAAGAAGGCAACCGCACATTTTCGATCAACGTAAGCCTACCGGTAAGTGAAGGTGTTAAGCCAAATCAAATGGTACACGTAGCACTTCAAGACTACAAAAACGAAGAAGCATTGACGGTTCCCGCCAGCCTTGTGCAGCAGGACGTTGCTGGCAATGATTTTATCTACACGTTGAAAGTGGTATCGGGCACTACACAGTACGAAGTCGTAAAAACTTGGGTCAATACAGGTTTGACTTTCAAGGGAATGACAGAGATTTTGACAGGACTTGAAGCAGGAACTGTAGTGGTGGACAAAGGATCGCGTAGCGTTCGCTCTGGCCAGAATGTCGTAATAGGTTAATTCAAACAGGCTACACTAGCATGGAAGAAAAGAAAAGTCTCATCAAACAGTTTGGACCCTCCACCTTTTCGGTGAAGAATACCATGACTGTATTTGTGCTTACCGCAATCATTTTTATTGCCGGTATAAAAAGCTATACATCAATGCCGTCGGAGGCATTTCCGGAGATTGTCACCCCAGAAATTTATGTGGGTACGCCCTATCCGGGGAACTCACCACTGGATATAGAGAAGCTCATTACAAGGCCTCTTGAAAAAGAGATTAATGGCATCTCTGGAGTGGATAAAATCAACTCTACTTCGGTAGAAGGCTATTCCACCATTCAGGTAAAGTTCAACTTTGACGTAACCCCTGATGAAGCACTGAGAAAAGTAAAAGATAAGGTGGACGCCGCCATGGGTCAGCCTGATTTCCCTACAGATTTACCTGCGGATCCCAATGTTTTTGAGCTCAATTTCTCAGAGTTGATGCCGATCATGAACATTAATATGTCGGGAGAATTTTCTGTAGACCAATTAAAGGACTATGGGGAATACTTGGAGGAAAAAATTGAGGGTTTAACTGAGATTTCCAAGGTAGATATCCGTGGAATAGATGCGAAAGAAGTTCGTGTATTAGTCGACAGCAAAAAGCTCGAAAGCATGCAGTTGGGCTTTCGCGACATCGCCGGCGCTATTCAGAACGAAAACATGACTATTTCAGGTGGTAACCTTTTAGTTGATGGCTACCGCCGAAACGTTCGCGTGGTTGGAGAGATTCGCGATTTAGATGAATTGCGTAACGTCATCATTAAGAGTGAAAAAATGCAATTGGTCCGTTTAGGCGATGTGGCTGAGATAGAGTTTGATGAAGTAGAGCGTCAGTCGTATGCACGACAATACGGCGCCGCAGTGGTCATGCTGGATGTATTTAAACGTTCGGGTGAAAACCAAATCATAGTGAGCGAAAAAATTGCGAACCTACTCACCGAAGCACAGGATGCATATTTCCCAGATAACCTCAACATTTCTGTGACCAACGACACCTCTGAACAGACGAAAACGCAAGTAGCCGATCTTGAAAACTCCATCATTTTCGGAATGTTACTGGTCGTTGTAGTTTTGATGTTTTTCTTAGGCTTGCGCAACGCGATGTTCGTGGGGATTGCTATTCCAATGTCTATGTTGATGAGCTTTGTAATCCTCAACGCCTTAGGGATTTCGCTGAATACCATTGTTCTTTTTGCTTTGGTTTTAGCTTTAGGTATGCTCGTGGACAACGGTATTGTAGTGGTTGAGAACATTTACCGATTCATGGACGAAGGTTACGATCGCATTACAGCAGCTAAGCTCGGTGCAGGTGAAGTGGCATTGCCGATTATTGCATCTACCGCGACAACGCTTGCAGCGTTTTTACCGCTTGCTTTTTGGCCCGGACTTTTTGGCGAATTCATGAAGTATTTACCGCTGACCTTAATCACGGTATTGTCGTCTTCATTGTTTGTTGCCTTAGTCATTAATCCAGGGTTAACCGCTGCACTGATGAAGGTAGAAGAAGCGCCGTTGAACAAGCGAAAACTCACTGTACGTTCGCTTATTGCTATCGTCTTAGGTGTTGCTATTGCTTATGGTGCTGGCAAAATGGCCTTAGGAAACCTCTTTATTTATTCTGGTGGTTTTGCGCTAGTGTATGCGTATTTCGTAGTTCCTGCAACAAAATGGTTTCAAAGCAAAGCATTGCCGGCACTGGAAAACGGGTTTAAAAAGGTCCTCTCCTATGCGCTTCAAGGAAAAAAGCCCATTTATTTCTTTAGCGGCACGGTCGTTCTATTGATTTTCTCCGGGATATTACTAGGGGCATTTCCTCCAAAGACTTTATTCTTCCCTGAAAATATGCCAAACCAGGCAATGGTCTACATTCAGATGCCTATAGGGACTGATATTGAAGAGACAAACGCGGTTACTTTAGAATTGGAAAAAGAAGTGATGGCGATTGTTCAATCGTACGAGTATACCGATGCAAACGGTGCGACACAAAACTATATGGTGGAATCGGTCATTGCGCAGGTAGGTGAAGGAACTTCTGACCCCAATGCGGGTCCTTCTATGGCGCAGACACCAAACAAAGCGAAAATTACGGTTCAGTTTCACAAGTTTGCCGATCGTATAGATCTCGAAGGAAATCGTGTGAATTCAGCCAACGTTTTGAATAAGATCCGTGCAACATTGAGTGATTACCCTGGGGTAGTTGTTTCTGTAGACAAAGACAGTAACGGTCCACCAACGGGCCCACCGGTAAATATCGAGATTAGTGGCGATAATTACTTTGAATTGGTTGAAACGGCAGATGAAATTCGTGCATTCATTGATTCAAAGCGTATTGCTGGTATTGAAGAACTAAAGCTGGATGTTGAGACAGGGAAACCGGAAATGCCTATTGAAGTAGACCGTGTAAAAGCACGTGCCTTGGGATTGAGTTCTGCACAGATAGGGGACGCCATGCGTACCGCCCTTTTTGGTAAAGAAGTGAGTCGATTCAAAGACGGAGAAGACGACTACCCCATCAACATACGTATGAGCAACCAGTACCGCTACAATGTTGAAGATTTGATGAATCAGAAAATCACATTCCGCGACCAAGCGTCTGGAAAAATTAAGCAAGTACCTATTTCAGCTGTCGCCAAGGCGAAGAAAACCTCCACGTTCTCTTCCGTAAAGCGTAAAGATTTGAAGCGTGTGATCTCCATTCAATCCAATGTATTAGAAGGAGCGAATCCAACGGAAACGGTCGATGCGATAAAAACCGCGATGGCAGGCTATCCATTGCCAGGGGATATGAATATAAATTTCACCGGGGAGCAAGAAGAGCAAGCAAAAGAATTGAGCTTTTTATCAGGTGCTTTATTGATGGCGGTTTTCCTGATCTTTTTGATTTTAGTGAGCCAATTCAACTCTGCTTCTACGCCGTTTATCATTCTTGTAACGGTAGTATTCTCCTTGATTGGTGTATTGCTGGGATTGGTGATTTTCCGCATGGAATTTGTCATTATGATGACCATGATTGGTATCATATCTCTGGCAGGTATTGTTGTTAATAATGCGATCGTTTTGATTGATTTCATCAAGCAACTCAGCGCTCGCAAACGCTTGGAGTTGGGCATGGATGAAAAAGCATTGCTGCCTGTACCTGCGCTTGTTGAAACTATTGTAGAGGCAGGTCGTACCCGTTTGCGTCCGGTATTACTTACAGCAATCACGACGATATTAGGTCTCATTCCATTAGCTACGGGTATGAATATCAATTTCTACACCCTTTTTAGTGAAAACAACCCACACATCTTTTTTGGTGGAGATAATGTAGTGTTCTGGGGTCCAATGTCCTGGACAGTCATCTTCGGATTGACCTTTGCTACTTTCCTCACCTTAGTTATTGTGCCAGTGATGTACTACATATTTGAACGTATTCAGCGCACAATGGCGCGTTTGTTCTCTTAATACAATGACCTTAAAAAGTGTTTCATTGAAAAACCCGAGGCGCAGCGCGCCTCGGGTTTTTATTTGCGCTAATTTTGAAGCATGATCGCAGACCTACGAGCATTAGAACCACCACAACTCGAAGACTTTACCAACTCCTTGGTAGAGCGGGTTATTGCTGCGGTAACGGATAAGATTCCTCATTTAGAGAGTTCGTTAGCTGTTGCTGAACTTACGGTCGCCTTACATTATGTGCTGAACACACCTGAAGACGCCTTGATTTGGGATGTTGGACATCAAGGATACGTGCACAAGGCACTCACGGGTCGTTTGAATGCGTTAGCTACCATGCGTAAATCTGGCGGAATCTCTGGCTTTTTGGACCGCGAAGAAAGTGCGTATGATTTTTTTGGAGCGGGACATGCATCAACCAGTATTTCTGCGCTTACAGGCGTATGCTTGGCGGATAAAGTCACGGGGAAATTAAGACACCGCGTGGCAGTTATTGGTGACGGTTCACTTACCGGCGGCCAGAGCTTTGAGGCGCTCAACCACCTTGGTAGTATGAAAGAAGATGCTCTGGTCATTGTCAATGATAATGAAGGGAGTATAGACCCTACCGTTGGGGCATTACACAACCAACAATCCTATGGCTCGTATTTTCAATCCTTGGGTTGGCACTACACTTTCCTTGAGCGGGGGAATGATGCAGCGGCTTTGGTAAAAGTGTTGCAGCAAATTTTAGGAAAGTCAGGCCCGCAGATCTTACATATTAAGACTAAGCGCCCAGATCTCAGTCCACCGAAGTCTTACCAGCCGGGAACCACCTTTCAGTGGTGGGCTTCTGAAACCATGGGTGCACTTTTAACCGAACACCAGGATATTCAACTATTAAGTCCTGCTATGTTTGCAGGAAGTGGTTTTGCACCATTACGCGCGGTATTCCCGGATCGGTTGATCGATACAGGCATTAATGAAGCGCACACCGTGACTACTGCGGCGGGTATCGCTGCTGCCGGAGGAAGACCGTGGGTCCATATTTATAGTACGTTTTTACAGCGTGCCTTTGATCAGGTCCTACACGATGTTGCTTTACAAGAGTTGCCTATCGTATTTTTGGTGGATCGTGCAGGTTTGGTTGGATCGGACGGTCCTACGCATCACGGTGTATTTGATGGTGATTTCTTGATGAATTTACCAGGGGTTACTGTCTGGAGTCCAAGAAATGGAAATGAATTGCAGGGTATGTTGCTTGCAGCTGCTCGTCAGATAGTAACCGGTCCACTCTTTATTCGGTATCCAAAAGCGAGAACCGAAGGCGGAACTCCTCAGGAATTCGTGCCCTATGAATGGTTGCAACGAACTGAAGGAGCCTCCCTTTGGTTGAGCACTGGAGCAATTACCGATTTAATGAAAAAAGGCGAAAATCACCTGCATTTAGGTCAAAATTGGCCGTTTTCTGACGATTTTGGCTCTATTATGGCCGATTTTGAGGAAATACATGTTTTTGAAGAAAGTGTTGGTTTCGGCGGATTAGCCGGCGCAGTCAAGGCGCTTATGGAGGAGCGCAACCACCCTGGAAAATGTACCGTACACAAATTACCAACGGCTTTTATAGAACATGGAGTCCGCGGTGAGCTGTTACATAAATACGGTTTAAAATAACTACCTAGATATGCTTTATAGATTCATTTGCATTTTCCTGTGCACACTTCCCTCATTTATCAGTGCTCAGTCCATCGAAAAAACAGTGAGTGGTGCGGTATCTTTTGAAATCAAAGAATTTTTATTGAGTACTGTGAAAGGCAGTTTTTCTGAAGCCCAAGGTACCGTCGTGCTTAACGAAAACATGCTCGTATCTCTAGAAGCGTGCCTTCCAGCCAACACCTTTAAAACGTCAATCGCTGCACGGGATAAAAACGTGAAGGAAAAGCAAGAGTATCTTGATGTAAACCGATTCCCAACTGTTTGTTTTACAGCGGATAAAATTGATTTTGTGGGGAAAATAGGGGACGAAATCACCTACGACATGCAAGGAGGCCTTACCTTGCGGGATGAAACACATCCTATAAGTGTTCGCATCGTTCAACGTACAAACAGTGAATGGGTTGCGACCTTTACGATCGACCGGACGCAATGGTCGGTGGGCACTGGCCCGTCGTCTTTAGCCATTTCCAATACTGTGGAGTTGGTGGCGTACTTAAGCCTAAACTAATTGAATGAAATTTTCAGAATTTAAATTAAACGAAACTATACTCGATGCCCTGTTCTATATGAACTTTGAAGAGGCTACAGAGATTCAAATAAAAGCCATCCCAACCATATTAGACGGTAAGGACCTGATCGGCTGCGCGCAGACAGGAACAGGGAAGACAGCGGCTTTTGTATTACCTACATTGAACCAGATTGCAGATGCTCCCAGCGAAGGTGTGCAGGTACTTATATTGTGTCCCACACGTGAATTGGCCATCCAAATTGACCAGCAAATACAAGGAATAGCATATTTCACAAACGCATCGTGTTACCCGGTATATGGAGGTGGCGATGGTGTGAGTTGGGAAGCAGAAGCAGATGCTCTCAAAGGCGGTGCGGATATTATTGTAGCGACCCCTGGCCGGTTAATGGCACACATGGCCCGCGGCTATGTGAAGTTCGATACGGTAAAGCACTTAATCCTCGATGAAGCTGATCGCATGTTGGACATTGGCTTCTACGATGATATTATTAAGATCATTGATGCCTTGCCAAAAGAACGTCAAAGCTTAATGTTCTCCGCAACGATGGCTTCAAAAATTCGCAAATTGGCGAAGGAAATATTAAGCGATCCAGACGAGATAAGCGTTGCAATTTCGAAGCCCGCAGATGGAGTAACCCAAAAAGTTTACCTCGCTCACGAAGCGCAGAAAGTCGCCTTAGTCCGACATATCCTGGGGGATAAAGATGATTTCCAAGCCATTATTATTTTCTGTTCGACGAAGAAAAAAGTGGAGAAATTGTCTCGCACTTTATTACAGAAAGGCTATGCCTGTCAGGGCATTTCGTCCGATTACGAGCAAGATGCGCGTGAGGAAGCCTTACGTGATTTCCGTAGCGGAAAGACCCGTATTATGGTTGCTACTGATGTGATGTCTAGAGGGATTGATATCAAGGGAATTGATTTGGTCATCAATTATGATGTTCCGGGAGATGCTGAAGATTACGTGCACCGTATTGGTCGTACTGCGCGGGCAAAAACAGAAGGAATGGCGGTGACGTTGGTTTGTGCCGATGACATGTTTAAGTTTTCAAAAATTGAACAGCTTATTGACCGTACATTAGAGAAAGACCAGCCTCCGGCGGTATTGGGCGAAGGACCTTCTTGGAAGGGTCAGAGCCGTGGTAATAATTCAGGGCGCGGTGCAGGCAGAAATGACCGTGCTCCTAAAAAAGAGAAACCCCGTAGAGATAAAGAAGGAAAATCGGACCGCAGACCTGCACAGAATAAAACGGATGGGGATGTTCCAAAGCGTGAGAAGAAGAAACGCGAACCTTCGAAATATCAGCTCATCTATAATGCACTACCCAACCCAAAGAAGGGCAAGGCGGCTGATCCAGCACCGGAAGTAAAGGAATAGGTAAAGAGGTGTGTAATCACCGACAACAGCCGTGTTCAGCGGTATCTTATGATCAACAATGATATTTACAGACGCCTTCGGTATTTGTTCGGCTACCAATACGATGAAGTCGTACGATTATTTGAAGCCACAGGTTTTGAAGTCAACGAGGCACAGTATAAAGGCTGGGCGCGTACGGAAGAAGAAGAGCGCTTCATCAGAATGTCCGATCGCGAATTGGCGGTCTTTTTAAACGGCATTATCATCGAACGTCGAGGTGTTCAAGAAGGACCGCCGCCCGTTCCAGAGGAAGAAATAAGCAACAATACGATTCTTCGAAAGTTGAAAATCGCATTTAACATGCGTTCTGAAGATATGCTGGAGATTTTTGCTCTTGTGGACCGTAAACTAAGCCCCCATGAGCTCAGTGCATTTTTTAGAAAACCCTCACACAAATCCTACCGCTACGTGAAAGGACAGTATTTGCGTAACTTTCTAATGGGACTTCAATTGAAGTATAAGTCTTCGTTGAGTCAACCAAAATAATTGAAGATGAAACCAGAGCAGCCCAAACGGAAAGAAGTACTCAAAAGTTTCCTTGAGAAATTTGACATAGCTACGTTGAATCCTATGCAAACAGAGGCCCGAAAAGCCATTTACGCGGGGAATGATGTTGCGGTGCTCTCGCCAACGGGTAGTGGAAAAACGCTGGCCTTTTTGTTGCCTATTATCGAGCGATTAGATGCAGAGGTAAGTGAGGTTCAGGCGCTCGTTTTGGTACCTTCAAGAGAGCTTGCCATGCAAATTGAGCAAGTGGCACGCAAGTTAGGTTCAGGGCATAAAATTAATGCGGTGTACGGCGGACGTTCGGGAGCTTTAGATAAAGCAGATTTAAAGCATCGACCTGCTTTATTGATTGGAACACCAGGTAGAATTGCAGACCGTTTTCGCCGTGACGATATCAATTTAACCCGTATCAAAACACTGGTATTAGATGAATTTGATAAGTCGCTGGAGGTGGGTTTTGAGCGCGAGATGTCTGAGATTGTACGAAGTTTAGGAGCGGTGGAACAACGCGTTCTAACGTCAGCAACTGACGCTGTGGCAATACCAAAATTCTTAGGCTTACATGATCCTATAACTATTGATTATTTAAACCAGCATCGGCCGCAATTAACGGTAAAGACGATCGCGTCTCCAGCTGGGAAACAATTGGATACCCTTCGTTCAACGGTCGACGCATTAAAAGGTCAACCAGGTATTATATTTTGCAATTTCAAGGAGTCGCTCCACGAAGTCAGTGATTATCTCTTTGACCATGCTATTGAGCACGAGTGTTTTTATGGTGGATTAGAGCAAATTGATCGCGAGCGTGCTTTGGTGAAGTTCCGCAACGGAACATGCCAACTACTTTTGGCCACGGATCTCGCTGCGCGAGGGTTGGACATTCCAGAGATTAAATTTATCATCCACTTTGAACTCCCATACCACTCTAATGAATTCACGCACAGAAATGGTCGTACTGCGCGTATGAACGCCGAGGGAGCAGCATACGTGCTCCACACTGCGGGCAAGCGTTTACCAGAGTTTATTAAGGCGTCTGATCCAGAAGTCCAGTCATTAGAAGCGCTTCGCGCAGCAAAGATCAAGGATATTGAAGCCTGGAGCACACTGTACATCACAGGAGGACGACAGGATAAAATTTCTAAAGGTGATATTGCGGGTATGTTCTTTAAAATCGGCGGGTTAAACAAAGACGAATTGGGCATTATAGAGCTTCAGCAGAATTGTGCTTTTGTTGCAGTGAAACGCACGATAGCCCACCGGGTTATTGAAAAAACGAACAACCAGCGTTTAAAGAAGAAAAAGGTGCGGGTTACACTCGTGCGTTGATCCTACCTCCCCCCCTTTAATCTATTAGAATAAACGTACTTGTATAGACCTTGTTAGGCGTGCTAACCCGCAGTACATATGACCCTCTGGCAAATGCAGAAACATCAATGGACCCATTAAACTGTCCAATGAACTTAGTATACATGGACTCCCAGACCAGCTGTCCCGTGGCGTTGTAAATAGCAAATGACAGGTCCTCTTCTTGACCCATCATGAATTGAAGATGGAGCTGGTTTACAGCGGGATTTGGGAAGAGATGAATCCCATAATCGCCATTATTTAGTGCAACGGTATTGGATTGAATTTCGCAAGAATCAAACCGCACTTTGAGTTGGTAGTTCCCATTTAAAGGATTGTAAATAATACTGTCAGTAGAAACGGACGTCCCATTATAAAACCATTCATACGAAGGGTTACTGACTGCGATAGACAGCTTGGCCCGTAGTCTGAGACCTTCTTTTTGAATGGCAGCGTTTACCACATTTTTACAGGTATCAAAGTGTGCGATTAATGTAGTATTGGCAGCCAAGGTAATCCCGATGGAATCTTGCGTTGCATTGTTGTAAGCGCTTGCAGAGGAATACCAGTGTGAAAAAATGAAACCAAAGCTTGGTATGGCCTTAGTTGTTATAGGACAGGCTCCGTGATATACACCCTCCCATGGCAATGGTGGAATTATGCTATTTAATTGAACTAATCCCGCACTAGCAGGTGAAACATCAAGTTCCACTTCTTTTTGGCCTTGTAATGAAAGGCTTTGATTCAAATGTTGACGTGCAGTAGCAATACGGGAACTGTTATAGGTTTTGATACCGTTTACCTCATTAAGCCAATAGGTATAGGAATAGGGTCCCATTTGGCTGCTCCAGTTGGCAATGTGATCGGGTATTGCTGGTGCCAATTCGGATTTAAGTTCGTCAGTTACTTCATTAAAATGATCCGTCTGGAAAGTGGTGTTGATGAGGTCGTCGTAACGGTTAACGAAGCGGCAACGAAAATCCGCATTATCTAGAATGTGATCGAAGATTTGCGAATGTTGGTTGGGGTAACTAGGGTTGCGTGCTTTATCAATGTAGTTCTGGTAGATATTCCCACCATAGAGTCCAAATGCAAAGTCTGTATCGTACATCATGTAGCGCCAGGTGGCATCGAGTGTGTCTTGTCGCCAAAGTTTAATGTTATTGAGTTCCCAGTCGATACCCATCCAATCCCGATTTTGGATGTAGGTTTCAAAGACGAAGTAGTCGATGTAATTCTCCAAATCAAAGCGCGAGCTAAGAACTTCTACGAAGTTAGGGGCGGCTGTGCTTGTGTTGGTAATGATTTGGTGCGATTCCACGAAGTGGCTTGCATCACCAACGAGCGCGCCTTCTCGATTTAATAATTGGATTTCATCTTTATCAACGCCATGATTACTTTCTACATAGTGCTCGTCAAACTTCTCACGAATACCATAGAGACCCCAATATGCACCATTAAGATAAACGATGCACGCTTGATACCCCATACGGTCAATATTTGTGCCTTCAGATAGTCGGCTCATGACGGCATCTTGAATGCGATCAAACAGGCTGTGCTGACCACCGTTGCGAAGGTTGAAGTTGTTGAAGCTGGTGATGTGTGGCTTGCGCGGAATCAGCGGGTATTCTACATCACCGGTATAAATAGATTTGGCATCTATTCTAAACGATTTTTGCGGCTCAGCCCGGGACCAACCACCATGAATTTCTAAATCAAAAACAGCTTCAAATTGTTTCGTATGTGTGCTGTCAAAAAACTCCATTCTTGATTTCCTAGACCACGGCTCCCAAAAGTTACTTCCAAAATAGGGGTAGTTAGCACTTGCGTTTGGACCCATAACATAGATCCCGCTATTCCAATCCCATAAATGATTTTCCGTAGTGATGATGGAAACTACTGGAAGACCGTGATTATCTTCATCAATGATGTAGGTGCGATCTACCACCGTACTAGGGAGTTGTTGACCAATATCACTAAAGGTTCTTACGCTGAGAACGCTTGTAGTGTAAATGTAAATGGGTCCGGTTACCTCATTATCGTTTCTGTCGGGTACATCTCCATTTGTAGTATAGTAGGAGGTAGCGTTGTTTGGTGTAGTGACGGTGAGTTGCTGTGCAGCAGAATACCAGCCGGATGCTAAATCTAACACTGGCGCTTCTGTAATTGCAGAATAACAAGTGTTTTGACTGTTTGATTCGTTGGGTGATGGATCGTTGAAATAGCACCAATTCCCAATACCGTCCGGCAAGCGTCCTCTACTAACGGTTCTAGTTAAGTCGTAAGGTATGAATACGCTGTCTAGTAGATTTTCGCTTGAATCGCTGATGCAGATTGTTTCTCCGTGAGAGAGCTTAAAGTCAGCATGTGGTAAAACCAATGGCGTTTGAATCCATGCCGGTAGACTTTGGTAGTTCACGTTTGCCGATGCTATTCCAGCCGACAAAAAAAAGTTACTGGTCAAATCGGAAGAGGTAGCGCTGGCGTTGTGCACCCGTACGGCCAGCACATTGGTCCCTGTTTGAAGTAAATTCTGCGCATTTTCAGTATCGAAAAATTGACTTTCAGGGGCGCCGCCACTGTACATAACGGCTTCCTTGTCTGCTGTTGTAAACTCATTATAGCCAGGGGAAAAATTAGCAAAGTTATCCGAACGCATGATTTCAACCCCGTTGAGATAAGCAATGAAACCATCGTCGTAATCTGCATGAAATAAGAGGTGAGTGATGTCATTAAGATCAACTATTTGAAATTCTCTGCGCAGCAATATCGATGGGGTTGAAGCGATGGTAGTATTATCATCATTATCGCCATAACCGATACCACCTGGTCCGCTATTCCAAGTTTGATCGTTATAGCCTACCGTATTCCAGTCTCCATAATTGGACGGTGGCGTTGGCCCCGTCCAATAGTTCCATATATTACTTGCAATTACGAGCGCTTCCCAATGATTGGGAAAGGAAAGGTCGTCTCGTCCAGAGGCGCAAATGGTAATGATTTCTTGGCTGCCCAAAAACGTGTTGGGTAGTTGCCATTTGTCTAAGTTATTTGGGTTGTCAGTGAGGAAGTAATCTGCAAGAAATACCGAATCACTGGAGTGGTTGAAAATTTCGATCCAATCAACATCCTGGCCTGTTTCATCTGCGAAACCACGTTTGCTGTTGAACTCATTTACCGCAAGCTGCCCATAGGAAGTGGCTGCATAAAAAATGAGTGCGAGGGCCAGAAGTTGTTTTAGTGACGTCTTCAATGTAATGTGAACTATTCGACTCGAAGTTAAGTCGTTTATAATAGATTTGTGTCGATCGAGTGGTTAATTAAGTGGCACTAGCGATTGGTCGGCTTTACCTATCTTAGGTAAAAACCAAGCCAAATGAATATGCTAAGAATGCTCGCAGTGCTAATCACTCTCCAATGCAGTGTCAACGCTCAAATGATAAATGTGGTAGAGCGTGAGTGGGATGCAGACTTTACCGTCTTTTTTACATCCTTTGAATGGAACGCAGATGTCGTTGTTTGCCGAGCGAAATCTGCACACCATGCACAAAATATGAACGGCTATTGGAGTCTGACCGAACAACGTTCAGGAAGGAATGACGACTGGATGAATATTTACATAGTGAATAAAGCGGCCTTAGCGGATATTACAGTTTTTTTCACAGACGACGAGTCAAAAATTAATACTGAAGCACTGTATAAAACCAATTTGAACAAACAGCGAAAAAGAAAAAGACGCCGTAAACAGACAGATTCAGGTTCGTTAGAATTGGATTAAATAGAAGACCGCATCGCACACATTGTGAAAGGGTTTGACAGTGCTGTGATTATCAACTAAACTTAGTAGTTAAAATAAATTCCTTTATGATAAATAAAACAATAATCATAGTACTAGCAATGGCTGCACTTATTAGTTGTAATAAAAGCACTCCAGAATACTCTATCGAAGGCAAATGGATTTGGTCTCCGAGTGAAAATAGAGCAGATGCGAATACAATGTATGAGTTTGTAGATGGTATACGTTACAAGAGTTATGCTGTTAATACAGATTTTAACGATTTAGACAGTTCAGATAGAATTCCTGGTACCGACCCTTATATTTTTTATGGGGACACCTTAGTATTGGATGGAACTCCATTGGGAATTACATTTGAATGCGATGGTGGAATTGTTATCATGGATAATGGGCAATGGTCTAATCAACTTTGGCGATTAAGCTCCGATTGCGAATAATGTAACGTCAATCTTAAAAACTCGAATCTCTTCTTACGAAGGGGCAGTTGGGTATTGACTACTTTCAGGAGTTGTAGTCTAATATAATAAATGGATCTTCTCTTTATTTTGCCAGCCAGCTCTTGACTCGTACTGCACGAAGTAGACTTTTAAGTCGGCTTGGGATTCATACTTAACAAAGTAAATACTCTTATCAGCTTGTGATTGGTAATCAACAAAAAACCAATTACCATCATTCCCTTTTGCGCGTGATGAATAGCTCTCTTTGAAGACGAGTAAGTCAGCTTGGGACTCATAGTCCACCACAAAGACTTTGACATCCGCCTGTGATTCATACTTAACAGAATAAACGGTTTGGGCATTCAGCCCAACGACGGGCAAGAATAGAAAAGTCGAATAGATAAGTAGTTTGTTCATTTCATCCAGATTGAAATCCAATATAAGAATAGTAGGATATGGTTGGACAATAATCTCCAACTCTTGACTTATATT
>JAKMEB010000102.1 GCA_022426185.1 Schleiferiaceae bacterium | reverse complement strand
GCTATGCCTATGCTTTTGGGTGCTCCTTGGTACATGGTGCTGTGGGGAAATGTAGTTATGCACGTTCTTGCCGGTTTCATTCTTTCCATCACATTCCAGTTGGCGCATGTAGTTGATAAGGCTGAATTCCCTACGGAAGAAGAGGTTCAGAATATCACGAATATTGAGCACCAAATGAAGACTACGGCGAATTTTGCCACCAAAAACTGGTTGGTAACGTGGTACACGGGAGGTTTGAACTTCCAGGTTGAACACCACATGTTCCCCACTATCAATCACATTCATTACCCGAAAATCGCAGAGATCGTTCGCAAGACAGCTGCAGAATTTGAGTTGCCGTACAATGAATACCGTACGACGATGAGTGCTGTTAAAGGACACTTCCGTCATTTGCGCAACATGGGGATGCAGCCGGCATAGAAGCTCGCGGCATTGAAACATAAAAAAGGCGGTCCAATGGACCGCCTTTTTTTTTTAACTGTATTGTCTACTGCATTTTAGCCATTAACCGCAACTACATCGTCAACGAGGGTTGGCAACATTTTTTGCAGAATGCTAAGAATACCATTCTTTAGGGTCATGGTTGACGAAGGACAACCGGAACATGCGCCTTGCAACTGTACTTCTACTATTTTGTCTTTATAACCCATGAAGGCAATGTTTCCGCCGTCTTGGGCGACTGCAGGCTTGATGTACTCTTCGAGGATATCCACGATGCGTCCCTCGATCTCACCTAAGTCTTCGTCACGTACTGCTAGTGATCCATCTGCTTCGGCTTCTGTGATTTCCGCCGGTTTCAATTGGTCCTCATGAACAGCAACACCACCCTCTTGTAAAAAGTCAGTGATGAACATGCGCACTTCTTGTGCTACATCGTCCCACTCTATCACATCAAATTTTGCAATAGCAATGTAATTACCCGATATAAAGACCTCTTTGACAAAAGGGAAGTGGAAGAGCTTTGTTGCCAATGGCGACGGTTTCGCTTCTTCAATGTTTCTGAATTCTGCAGAATCGGTTTGCAGCAACATCTTATTGCTCACAAACTTCATGACCTTGGGATTGGGTGTCATTTCTGCATAAATACTAACGGGTACGCGCTTGATGTCCATGATGTGGGGTTGTTTGTGGTTGCAAAGGTACGTGGTAAAACTCGCAAAGCGTACATTTGAAAAGAGAACGTTAAACCACAATACCATGGCATTAATTAAGCCCTTGTTGGGACACACTCCTGAATTTGGCAAAGATTGTTTTGTAGCGGAGAATGCAACTATTATCGGCCAATTTAAATGTGGAGACGGCTGCAGTTTTTGGTACGGCAGCGTGATCCGCGGAGACGTAAATTCCATAACATTGGGTGATCATGTGAATGTTCAAGACAATGCGACGGTGCATTGCACCTACCAGAAGCACCCAACGACCATTGGTAATAATGTAAGTATAGGTCACAATGCTATTGTGCACGGTTGTACCATCGAGGATAATGTACTCATTGGCATGGGCGCCATCGTGATGGACGACTGTGTTGTTGGTGAAGGATGTATTGTTGCTGCAGGTTCCGTCGTGACCCAAGGAAAGAAATTAGCCCCTGGTACGTTGTGGGCGGGGGTGCCGGCAAAGGAAATTGGCCCTGTTCCGGAGCGTTTGCGTCAAGGTGAGATTGAACGCATTGCGGCGAACTATAAGAAATACAGCTCTTGGTACAAAAGCGATGAGTAGTTATTTGAGTTTTGAATCTGACCGCCTTTATCTCCGGCCGACCACTGAAGAAGATGCCGCCCTTGTGCTGGCTATTTTAACCGCTCCGAAAGCCTTAAAATTCATTGGTGATCGAAACCTCAAAAGTGAGGAAGACGCACGAGAATACATCAGACAGCGCGCCTTGCCACAGCTGCGCGAGCGCGGTTATGCGAACTATACCCTTGTTACGAAGGATACAGGTATGAAGGTGGGTGTGTGCGGATTGTACGTGCGCCCAGATTTGGATCTTATTGACTTAGGATACGCGCTGCATCCGGACCATGAGGGGCGTGGCTTCGCGAGCGAATCCTCGAAGCGAATCATGCACGCAGCAAAAGCGCATTTTGGTCAATCAAAATTAAGCGCCATCACCCACGGGGAAAATATTGCTAGTATACGAGTGCTCGAAACTTTAGGGTTCAAGCACAAGGGGCAAAAAATTGTCGCAGGATACGACGGACCCTCCGAATACTTCGAGGTGCTATTGTAGGCCCAATTTTGTTTTGAGATTGGTGAGCATGGCTTCCGTCATGCCATCTAGATCGTACTCCATAGACCAACCCCAATGGTCTTGAGCTGCTGAATCATCAATACTTTCCGGCCAAGAAGCTGCGATTTCCTCTCTAAAATCAGGTGTGAAATCGCATTCGAATGCGGGTATTTTTTTCTGAATGCTGGCTTCAATGGTTAACGGATCAAAACTGATGCCTGCTAGGTTGTAACTGTTGCGAATTTTCACTTGCTCTTTAGGTGCCTCTGTGAGTTCAATAGTAGCGCGAATGGCATCGTCCATATACATCATCGGTAAAGTACGTTGCGCACTCAAAAACGAAGTATACTTACCTTCTTCTAATGCCTTGTAGTAAATTTCTACGGCGTAATCTGTGGTACCGCCGCCCGGTTGACTTTTCCAAGAAATGAGCCCAGGGTAGCGAATGGACCTAACATCTACGCCATATTTAGCGTGGTAGTATTCACACCAACGTTCGCCGGCAAGTTTTGAAATACCATAAACGGTCGAAGGTTCCATTATAGTTTGCTGTGGCGTATTTCTTTTTGGTGTTGTAGGGCCGAAAACGGCAATAGAACTGGGCCAGAATAGTTTTTTAATGACACCTTCTTTTGCCAATTCTAGTGTATGCAGCAAACTCTGCATATTTAAATCCCAAGCTTTCATTGGAAATTTCTCACCTGTAGCGCTGAGCATGGCAACCAGATGATAAACGGTGTGTATGTTGTGTTTTTCACAAACGGTCCGCAAAGCGCTCGCGTTGCCGGCATCAACCACTTCGAAAGGACCCTTCAGCAGTTCAGAATGTTCGGGTTGGCGAATGTCAGTAGCGACAATGCTGTCATTGCCATATTTCTCGCGAAGAGCTAAAGTTAGTTCGGTCCCTATTTGCCCGCAGGCGCCTAGGATAAGGATGGTTTTGTTCATGCTCTGAATGTGATAAAGGTCAGAATTAGGTCCCTCAAAGATAACTTATCTTTGTGCGATAATTCACCCGCCTATGGATCCAAATGCTGGAAAAAGAACGCTAGCTAATAAATTGAGTCGAGAAGCACTGCAGGCAAAGCTCGATGCAGAAACATTTGGTCGCAAGACGCTTTCATTCTACAAATACGTCATTATTAAGCAGCCGGAAGTTCTGCGTGATGCATTATTTACGCAATGGTCAGAGTGGGATTGTTTAGGACGCATCTATGTCTCGCGTGAAGGAATTAACGCACAGATGAACGTTCCAGAGCACCATTGGGATGCTTTTAAAACGTTCATACACGATATTGAATACTTCCAGGATGTACCCTTTAAATTGGCGGTCACGGATAAAACTAACGGAAAGTCTTTTTTAAAGCTGGTAGTAAAGGTTCGCGAACAAATCGTAGCGGATGGGCTTGAGCCGGATGATTACGATGTTACAGACGTTGGCGCACATCTGACGGCTAAAGATTGGAACGACGCTATTGAAAAACACGATCCCGTCGTAGTAGATATGCGCAATCATTACGAGAGTGAAATTGGTCATTTTGAAGGGGCTGTCCTTCCCGAAGCCGAGACCTTTCGTGAGGAGTTGCCCATGGTTTTAGAAAAACTTCAGGGTCAAGAAGATCGTAAGATTCTCTTGTATTGTACCGGAGGAATACGCTGTGAGAAGACTTCTGCTTTTTTAAAGCATCATGGGTTTAAAGACGTCAACCAATTGCATGGTGGCATTATTGATTATGCGCGCCAAATTGAAGAAGAAAAATTACCCAATAAATTTCACGGAATTAATTTTGTCTTCGATGAACGTTTAGGCGAGCGTATTTCTAATGAAATCATCTCAGAATGTCATCAATGCGCTTCGCCCTCTGCGAATCATACAAATTGCGCGAATAAAGCGTGTAATTTACTTTTTATTCAGTGCGAAGTATGCGCTGAAAAACACGAAGGCTGCTGCACACCTCAATGTAAAGAAGTCATTCATTTACCGGAAGAAGAACAGGTTGAAATACGTAAAAAAGCGAAGGAGACTAAAAGATTTCACAGACATACAAAAGTAAATTTGCGAAATGCCTTTTCTGATAAGTAACTTGGATTCTAGAAACCACACAGAGAACCACCATGCAAGATAAGAGAGCACAGCTTCAAGAACTTCAGAAGCAAAGTACACTAGGCGGCGGCGAAAAACGCATTGAAGCTCAGCATGCAAAAGGCAAGCTGAGCGCTCGCGAACG
Source organism: Schleiferiaceae bacterium (assembly GCA_022426185.1). GTDB lineage: Bacteria > Bacteroidota > Bacteroidia > Flavobacteriales > Schleiferiaceae > UBA10364. Next base: position 23,280 of record JAKMEB010000102.1, on the reverse strand, counting down.
CATACACTTCCTATTAGATGAAGGGTCGTTTCAGGAAATGGGCGCACTGGTGCAGCACCGGAGCAATTTATTCGGTCTCGACGGGCAGAAAATTTTAGGCGACGGTGTAGTTACCGGTTACGGTACAGTTAATGGACGATTAATCTACGTTTACGCTCAAGATTTTACCGTTTTAGGCGGCTCTTTGGCGGAAGCCCACGCAGAAAAAATCACAAAAGTGATGGATCTCGCAATGAAAACGGGGGCTCCGGTGATTGGACTGAACGATAGTGGTGGCGCACGTATTCAAGAAGGAGTCGTTTCATTGGGCGGCTACAGCGACATCTTTTACCGCAATGTTCAAGCCTCTGGCGTTATTCCTCAGCTATCTGCTATGATGGGACCGTGTGCAGGTGGTGCGGTATATTCTCCTGCATTAACCGATTTTATCATGATGGTCGAGGAATCTGCCTACATGTTTGTTACTGGACCTAATGTAGTCAAAACCGTTACCCATGAAGAAGTTAGTTCGGAGGAGTTAGGCGGAGCAAGTACGCATGCTACTAAAAGTGGAGTGACCCAATTCACGTATCCCAATGAGATTGCATTGATCGAAGGGTTGAAAAAATTACTTTCCTATGTTCCGCAAAACTGTGATGAAGAACCGCCTTCTCTTCCATACACTGCAGGTGACGAACTTCGAATGGGACTCCAGCATATCATTCCAGATAGTGCGAACCAGCCTTATGACATGAAAGCGGTAATTAGCGAAGTCGTAGATACTGACAGCTTTTTCGAAGTTCACAAAGATTTTGCAGAAAACATGGTGGTGGGTTTTGCTCGCCTTGCTGGTAAATCCATTGGGGTTGTTGCTAATCAACCGGCCTATCTCGCAGGCGTTTTAGACATCCAGGCCTCTACAAAAGGTGCTCGCTTCGTGCGTTTTTGCGACGCCTTCAACATCCCACTTTTAGTATTAGAAGATGTACCTGGGTTCTTGCCCGGGACAGATCAGGAATGGAACGGCATCATTACGAATGGCGCAAAATTACTTTATGCTTTTAGTGAAGCTACGGTACCGCGAATAACCGTGATTACCCGCAAAGCCTATGGTGGCGCATACTGTGTTATGAATTCAAAACAAATTGGTGCCGACATGAATTTTGCTTGGCCTACAGCTGAGATCGCGGTAATGGGTGCTAAAGGTGCAGCAGAAATTATTTTCAGGAAAGAAATTGCAAGTGCCGAAAATCCTGAAGAAAAATTGGCAGAGAAAGAAGCGGAATATGCGGAAGCCTTCGCCAACCCTTACCGCGCCGCATCTAGAGGATATGTAGATGAAGTCATCTTACCGGAGCAGACTCGTCAGCGACTCATTCGCGCTTACGCCATGTTAGAAAACAAAGCGGTGCAGTTGCCGAAGAAGAAACACGGTAACCTCCCACTCTAATGTTCACAGACACGCATTGCCATCTCTATGATGAGGTCTTTGAAACACGTAAAGATCAAATTGAGGCGTTGGCTTTAGAAAACGGAGTGAATAGCATCTTGCTCCCCAATATAGATGTGAACAGTCTCCCTAAAATGGATGCTGTTGCTGCAGATTTTCCAGCTCTAGAGGTTCGTAAAATGATTGGCTTACATCCTTGTTATGTGAAAAATGATTGGGCAGACCAATTAGACCAAATGGAGGCTTGGTACCACCAAAAGCCGGAAGAATTTTGTGCCGTCGGTGAGATAGGCCTAGATCTGTATTGGGATCAAAGTACTTTAGATATTCAAATTGAGGCATTAAACAGACAAATCGACTGGAGTGTAGCATGGAACATGCCCATTGCGCTTCATGTGCGCAGCAGTTTCAAAGAGCTGTTTCCCGTCCTTGAGGCAGCTCAAGAACGTCACGACGGAAAAATCCGCGGGGTTTTTCACTGCTTTTCTGGAGGTAAAAAGCAAATCAATCGGGCATTGCGCTTAGGCGAATTCTACTTTGGCTTGGGCGGTTCCATTACCTACAATCGTAGTGCTACCGATCCCGTTATTGAAAATATTCCATCGGATCGCATTCTATTAGAAACGGATGCACCGTACCTCACACCTACCAGCAAAAAGGGTCAAAAAAACGAGCCGGGATTCCTGCTTGAAGTGGCACAAACGGTTAGTGAAATCAAAGCAGTATCTTTAAATGAACTGGCCGATATAACTACTGCGAACGCTGAAAAACTCTTTGGAGCATGAGAAAAATTTGCTTGATCTACACCGGTGGAACTATAGGTATGCGCCAAAACCCAAACGGTAAATTAGCGCCCGTAGATTTTGAGGAATTGCGTAAAAACATCCCAACGTTGAGTTTGTTGCCCATCGAACTGGAGGTAAAAACCATGGACCGTCCCTTAGATAGTTCGGAAATGCATCCTTCCGTTTGGGCAGATCTGGCCAATGAAATTTATACACTTCACGATCACTTCGACGGCTTTGTCATCTTACACGGCACGGATACCATGGCTTTCACAGCTAGTGCATTAAGCTTCATGCTTCGCGGATTAAAAAAGCCCGTGATTATTACGGGGTCTCAGTTACCGGTTGGAGTGCTGCGTACGGACGCTGTAGAAAATTTATTGAGTGCGCTAGAGTTTGCTGCAATGGAGGAGGCAGGCGCAGCGCTCATTCAAGAAGTGTGCATCTATTTTGAATACAAACTCTACCGCGGCAACCGTGCCTACAAACGTTCTTCTAATGAGTTTAATGCCTTTAGTTCGCCTAATTTCCCGGCCTTGGCTGAAAGTGGCGTCCGAATGACGGTCCACAAGGAGTTGCTTTGGCGCTCGAAGAACACCAAACTTGAATTACACAAAGGATTTTCGAATCAGGTCGGTGTCGTTACCCTTTATCCTGGTTTAGATTTTAATGCGCTACAAGTTCAGCCGAACTGGCGGATTTTATTATTGCGCACCTTTGGTGCAGGAAATGCGCCAAACAGCACAGATTTTATTGAATTTCTTTCAAAGTGCAGCAACAATGGTACTGTAATTGTAAATACCTCACAATGTGTCAGTGGCGCAGTCGTTCATGGTTTATACGACAGTTCATCAGCTTTAGAGCGTTTTAATGTGTTGAGCGCCAAAGACATGACTTTTGAATCTGCCTTGGTCAAAGCGATGCTTATGCTGAGTGAATCGGCAGATTTGAGTGAATTTAGCATTAAGTTTTCCTCAAGTCTTGCAGGGGAGCTTACAGAGTAGTGTAGGGACACCAATTTTTTGTATTTTCGGCGACGCATTGTGGGTTTAAACAATACAAAGGCTAATGATGCAATAACACTAAAATGTATTTAAACAAATAGTAAAATGAAAAAAGCACTCTCTTTGCTTGCTATCGTTGCCCTTTCTATGGGTACGGTTAACGCCTATGCTCAAGAAGATATGGCGGCTACAGAAGAAGTAGCAGTTGATTCTGCTGCTACTGAAACTATGGATTCTGCTGATGCAGCTGTTGATTCTGCTGCAGCAACTGCGGATTCTGCTGCAGCAACTGCGGATTCAGCTGCCACAGAAGAAGTAACAGAAGAAGCTTCGGAAGAAGTTGAAGCAGTTACTGAAGAAAAAGCATACACTCAGATCTTGAAAGAAAAGTTCATTGAGGGTGGTGCATTCTTTATGTCGTTCGTATTGCTCGCCTTAGTTTTAGGTTTAGCCTTGGTTATCGAGCGTATCATTTACCTCACGTTTGCTCAAACTAACACTGAAAAACTTCTCGAAGAAGTAGAAGGTGCGTTGAACAACGGTGGTGTTGAAGCTGCAAAAGAAGTATGTCGTAATACTCGTGGTCCAGTAGCAACGATCTTCTTTGAAGGTCTTGACCACTACGATGAAGGAATGGACATGGTTGATAAATCAATCATGAGCGTTGGTTCTGTTGAGAACGGTAAACTAGAGAAAGGCGTTTCTTGGATTTCATTGTTTATCGCTTTGGCACCTATGCTTGGTTTCATGGGTACGGTAATCGGTATGATTGGCGCATTCGACGCGATTGAGGCAGCAGGTGATATCAACCCTTCTCTTGTTGCGGGTGGTATTAAAGTCGCTCTATTGACTACAGTATTTGGTTTGATTACTGCGATCATCCTTCAGATCTTCTATAATTTAATTGTTGCAATGATTGATGGTATCGTGATCAAGATGGAAGATGCTTCTATCTCATTCATGGATCTATTAGTTGAGCACAACAAGAAAAAATAACACAGATGCTTAGTAAACTTCCATTTATTGGACGTGTCCTAGGTATTGTACTGGGAGTCATTGGTGTAATCATGTTTGTCATGGTTTCGCTTAATGAAGACAGTGCATCTAGCTATGTGTCCTACGGTCTATTCACTACCATTATCGGTGTAGTGATAGCTGTATTGAGCTTCGTGCTTTCATTGACGGTAAACCCTAAGGGAATCCGCGGTGTAGGTATCGGTTTGGCTGCTGTGATTGTCGTTGGTATTTTGAGCTATGTGCTCGCCGACGGTTCAGACTTTGCCTCATATAAAAATGTAACAGAAGCAGAAACTAAGGTAGTTAGCGCCATGCTAAATGCATTCTACATCATTGGTGCCGGTGCGGTACTCGCTGTAGTTTATTCTTTGGTTTCTAGAGTTTCTAAATAAATATTGATATGGCAAGAAATAAAAGAGCCATACCAGAAATTAATGCCGGATCGATGGCGGACATCGCATTCCTTCTATTGATATTCTATCTGGTAACCACAACGATGGATACAGATAAGGGAATCAACAGGAAGCTTCCGCCATGGGATGAAGAATTAGTTGAAGATCCACCTCCGATCAAGGAGCGTAATATCTTCACGGTTCTTGTTAATTCGAACGATCAGTTGTTAGTGGAAGATGAGTACCTAGAAATTTCGCAATTGCGCGAAAAGGCAATGGAATTCATCGATAACAACGGGGATGGATCTTGTGTTTACTGTAAAGGTTACAAGGTAACGTCTAGTTCGGATAACCCAGATAAGGCGGTCATTTCATTGCAGAACGACCGTGGTACGTCTTATGGCATGTACGTGAAGGTTCAGAATGAGCTTGTAGCAGCTTACGAAGATCTTCGCGAGAAGTATGCTGAAGAAGAATACGGTAAGTCCTACAGAGGAATGGATTCTGATGAAGATAAAGACGTTATTAAGGTAATTAAAAGCGCTTATCCTCAGAAAATTTCTGAAGCTGAACCTTTAAATATTGGCGGCTAATGGCAGTAATTAAGAAAAAGAAAGAGAAAGGACTACCGGCGGTAAATACCTCGGCACTTCCTGATATTGTATTCATGTTATTGTTCTTCTTCATGGTTGCTACGGTAATGCGTGAAGTTGATTTGAAGGTGAGTGTAAACAAGCCACAAGCCACAGAGATTCAAAAGTTGGAACGCAAGTCATTAGTGACTTATATATACGCTGGTTCGCCACGTGTTAATTATCAGGATAAGTTTGGCCGCTCTGCGCGGATACAGCTCAATGATGCTTTCGCTACTATTGATGATGTTCAAGCATTTGTGATTCAGGAGCGCGAAACAAAGAGTGAAGAAGACCGTCCTATGATGACCATGTCGATCAAAGCAGATAAGTCTGTGAAGATGGGATTAATTTCAGATATCAAATTGCAATTGCGCAAAGCGCAAGCGTTGAAAATAAACTACAGTTCATTGCAACCTAAAGACGTAGAAGCGTTGTACAGTTCAGAGAACTAGGTAAAGAGAACAGCTGCAAAGGCGGAAAAGCCGGTTCCATTGGGACCGGCTTTTTTTATGCCGCTTTCTGCTGCCATAGCATCCATAATCCAGCGGCCAACAGCACAAGACCCATGATTGGCCATAAAGTACTGTTTAGCGTGCTTTCTGTGGGTAGTTGGCCATCATTTAGGTATGCAGAGCTTAAGGCAACTCCGTTGTTTATAAAGTGAAGCGCAATAGGTGCCCATAAGGACCCAGTCCAATGCTTTACATACCCGAAAACCAAGCCCATGAATAGGATGGGCAATAGACTTAGTGGTTGCATGTGGATCAGACCAAAGCAAAGCGCAGTAAGGAGAATAGCACCATGATGCGACCATCTTTCAGTAAACAGTCGCTGCAGTACCCCTCTGAAAAAGAACTCCTCACCGAACGCTGGGGCAGCGACCATAACAATACCGTTTAGCAATAAGGTGCCTACGGTCATATTAGAGAGTAATCGCTGTAGGGTGAATGCAACCTTAGCTTCTTGTGCTTCTAGTTCTTGCACCCACGATGTATCTGGAAGTAGTAGGGTATTGATTTGGCTGAGAAGATCAATTGCAAAGAAAGATCCAACAGCGATCATGACGAGTGCGATCAAAAGACTTGGACTCTTATTTTCAGGAATCTTAAGTGCTAGAAAATCCCAAGGTTTCTTACTGACCCAATACCCCAAAATAATAGGAGGCAGAAGAAAGAGTCCTATACTGTTGAAGAACTGGAGAAGACGCAAAGCGCTGGCATCTTCCGCATTAAGAGCGTCTGTTCCAGTCAAAAGCAATCCAACGCCAGTGAAAACCGTTGTAGAAATAAGTACAACCAATAGAAAAGCCATTCCCGTTCTTAAAGGACTCCATAATTCTTTGTTCGCGTGCGACATCGCTTTGTACTTTTGTAGTAATGGTAAAGATAGGCGATATAGAGCTAGGGGAGTTTCCTCTCTTGCTTGCACCCATGGAAGATGTGAGTGATCCTCCGTTTCGGAAATTGTGTAAGGACAATGGAGCGGACGTCATGTACACGGAATTCATCTCCTCAGAGGGGCTTATTCGCGATGCCGCAAAGAGCGTAAAGAAATTGGATTTCTACGAATATGAGCGCCCATTAGGCATTCAGATCTTTGGAAATGAAATAGAAAGTATGCGCCAAGCGGCAGCCATTTGTGAGGAATCAAATCCAGATATCATCGATATAAATTACGGTTGCCCGGTTAAAAACGTGGCCTGTAAAGGTGCTGGAGCTGGAATCCTCCAAGACATTCCAAAGATGGTGAAAATGACTGCTGAGATTGTGAAAGCAGTAGACAAACCAGTTACTGTTAAGACCCGCTTGGGCTGGGATGAAAGCACAAAATACATAGTAGAAGTAGCAGAACGCCTTCAAGATATAGGCATTCAAGCCATCAGTATCCATGGCAGAACGCGCAAGCAGATGTATAAGGGAGAGGCGGATTGGTCCTTGATAGCTGAAACAAAAAACAATCCGCGACTTCACATACCCGTGTTTGGAAATGGTGATGTCGATAGCGGTCCTAAAGCGTTAGAGTACCGCAATAAATATGGAGTTGACGGAATCATGATTGGTCGCGCTAGTATTGGTTATCCTTGGATATTTAATGAAATCAAACACTACTTTGAGCACGGCGTTGAAGCTAAAAAGCCAACGGTAGAAGAACGTGTCGCCGCAGCGCGAGAACATTTTGAATTGAGCTTAAAATGGAAAGAGGAGCGTTACGCAATTATGGAAACACGTAAGCACTATACGAACTATTTCAGAGGACTGAGCCACTTTAAGCCTTATCGTACTAGACTCGTAACTATAGAAGATCCAAGGGAAGTCTTACACACTTTAGATGAGATCGAATCAGAATACATCGCAGCATACGGTAATGACCAAGAGGGGCCTGAATCGGTATCTACCTTGACGTATAAAACAACGCGTTAAGCTGCATTAATCTGTTGAATCACCTTTCTAGTGGACCACAAGGATATTGCAGTTCCTATGCTTAGCACAATACCAGTTGTAAGCAAGTAATGCTTCCAAGATAGAATGACTGGGTAATACTCTTGAATGTACCCGGATCCAAGAGAAACAACACCGACATATTCTTGCACCATAATAACCGTTGAACCTAGGCCTAAGCCTGCGGCCCAACCCGCGAGCACAATAAAAAGACCGTTTTTAAAAAAGATGGAGCGAAGTTGTGCATTAGATGTTCCCATCGACCATAGGGTATAGATGTCGCTTTTTTTCTCAAGTGCAATGATGGTTAGTGCTGAAACTATTCCAAAGCTTGCGAGCACCACTACGAACGCTAAGATGGCTAATACTACGAGCCTTTCAGAGCGCATGACTTTAAAGAGTGTAGCTTCTTGTTCTAATCGATCTGCGATGATCGCTCGGTCGCCGAAGTGTGCTTCGATTGATTTTCTCAACGCTGTATTATCATCATACACCTCGAGATAGGAAGGGTGTTTGGCGCCGGTAAAATCTTGTACCCAACTTCTAGGGGCGATGGCTTTACTGACATCGTAATCCGGCTGCACTGTATGGATCGAGGTGGCAAACGCATTTTTTGCGCGCACTGCATCACTAAGGTTTAGCGCTGTAGTAGTGGCTTCTATTTTAGGTAAGTATACTGTAATGATTGGTGGAGGATTCGCATTGGAAACGCCGAGATGGTAAGCTACGCCTGCACCCAAAGCCAACGTGCTTTCGCCAAGATCGAGGCCGGGATCGGCTTGAGTGAGGAGGTGTTCGTTTAAACGGTGATTTTGAACATATTCATCGGAGACACCCAAAACATAAGTGATGTGTTGATTTTCTCCTTGGGCAAGCAAAACGCGTTGCTCATAGACCGGTTCAAATACAGATTCGGGGTAAAGTGCGGCTGTTGTATTAAGGTAAGCAGAATCTTCAGGAGATAACGCAAAATAAGGTCCCTCTGCAGGGCTGATTTTAAGTGGCGGATTCGCATCTTCGAATTGTTCAGCGACAAGATTTTCGAGACCAGCAAATGCGCTTAAAACCACTATCATAGCCGCGGTGCCAAGCGCAAGTCCCACTAGGGCGGTCAATGACATTAAACGTATCGCTCCCAACTTGCCTAGGGCAAAGAAGTACTTTCGTGCAAGAAATGTTGAGAACGACCGCACCCTTACTATTTAATTGGGCTTTCGTTGTCGCCACGCAGCAAGCGCTCAATGTTTTCTTCGTATTCCAGACTATCATCTGTGCGCAGGATAAGTTCTGGTACAACGCGCAGTTGGTTACCTACACTATGGCCTAAAGCACCACGGATTTTAGAGTTGTTCAATTGTAAGAAATCCTCAACCTCCTTCGTTTTATTCACTGGGAAGATGCTGATGTATATTTTTGCCACACCTAAATCGGGACTAACGCGGACTTTAGACACGCTAAGTAGTGTGCCGGAGAAGTGTTCACGGGCCAATTTTTGTAGGATTGTTGCCATCTCCTTCTGAAGAAGTTTGGCAATCTTGAGTTGTCTAGTACTTTCCATAATACTGCAAATTTACGCATTGCCACGTAAGCACTACCTTCGTGGCAAGCAAAAGAAAAATGAATGCATTCCTACGGATAATAAAGACCATGCGCCCCTTTGCGGGTATGCTATTATTGGCGTCTTTTTTTAATCTATTGACGGTCGTTTTCAGTATTGGATCGGTAGGCGCATTGATTCCCATATTAAATTTAGTTTTCGATACACCAGGTACCGATCTTACGGGTGCTGCACAATGGAAAGTCAGTCTAGCTGAGTCTGTGCAGGCCATGAAAGAGAGTCGAGGTGCACTCTATACTCTACAGACCGTCGTAGTCCTCACCTTAGGAATCTTCGTTGCGAAGAATTTATCGCGGTATGCGGCACTCTGGATTTTAGCGCCTGTACGCAATGGCGTAGTTGCAAATTTTAAGCAGGCCTTACACGACAAATGGTTGTCCATGAGTTTTCGTCAGCATCAGAAACTTCAGAAAGGCGACCAGCTCACGAGAGCGACGGCCGATTTAACAGAAATCGAATGGACCATGCTCAAAGGAATGGAGGGATTGGTTCGCGATCCGTTAATGATTCTAGGAACGCTGATTTTGTTGTTTACCATGAGTCCAAGGTTAACGCTTATGGCCATTGCGATCATACCTATTTCTGGAGGCTTAATTGCTACGATTGGAAAGAGCTTAAAGAAAAGTGCTCAGGCAGCCCAAGGTCAGTTGGGAAACACCACTTCTGAGCTTGAAGAAGCCTTGACCAACTTCCCCATCATTCAAAGCTATGTAGCAGAACACCGCCGTGCAGATCGCTTTGGGCATAGTGTGGATTTATGGCGAAAATTCATGATTAACGTATATCGAAAGCGCGATTTGAGCTCGCCCATTGCTGAGGTATTGGGCGTAGGCGTATTACTCGCAGTATTGTATTTAGGAGGACAGGAAGTACTTAACGGTCGGTCTTTAACCGGTGGCGAACTGGTCGCCTTTGTGGTACTATTTTACCAACTCATCCCAGCATTTAAGAACTTAACAAATGCTCTTTACGACATTCAAAAAGGCAATGCCAGTGCAGCACGAATTTTTGAAGTGCTTGACGAAGAAGAGCCAAAGGACGGAAGCTTGCAGGTGAAAGCCAGCCACTGGGAACAAGGTTTGCACTTTGAAAATGCAACTTTTGCCTATGAGCCTAATGTTCCTGTACTAAATCAACTACACCTCGCATTGTTACCCGGAAAAACCACCGCCCTAGTAGGTCCATCTGGCGGCGGAAAAAGTACCATATTACATCTGCTGGCCGGGTTTGATTATCCGCAATCTGGTGCGTTGAACCTAGCGGGTACCCCTCTAAATAGGTATAAACGCGATTCATTCCGCAAGCACACGGGTTGGGTACCACAACAGCCCTTGCTATTTAACGATTCCATAGCTGCGAATGTGAGTATGAGTGGAACATTGGATGAAACGCGACTGCAGCATGCGCTCGAAGCGGCACATTGTATCGCTTTTTCAAAGGAGTATTTAGCCAACGGCACTTCCATTGGAGAAGCTGGAAACCAATTAAGTGGCGGCCAACGCCAGCGCTTAAGTATTGCCAGGGCTTTTTATGCGGATCCAAGTCTGTTACTGCTGGATGAGGCGACTGCGGCATTAGACAACGAGAGCGAAGCGCGGGTTCAAGAGGCACTTATAGAACTCATGAAGGGACGCACAACTGTGGTTGTTGCGCATAGGCTGAGCACCGTACAACACGCGGATCAAATCGCCTACATAGAAGCCGGACAAGTAGTTGAACTAGGCACGCATTCAGAACTCCTACAAAAAGGGGGTAAATATGCAGCATTGGTTAACTTAGGTACATTAAACGCAGAAGCATGAGCCACCATTTAATCCAGATCGAACACCTTGGCATCGCAGTAAAAGATATTGAGGCAGGTAATGCACTCTATACAAAGCTTCTAGGCGTTCCGCCTTACAAACAGGAAATGGTGGAAAGCGAAGGTGTACGCACCAGCTTCTTCAAAGCAGGACCAAATAAAATTGAACTGCTTGAAGCGACCAGTCCGGACAGTCCTATCGCAAAGTTTATTGAAAAACGAGGCGAAGGCATTCACCACGTTGCATACGCTGTAAGTGATATAGCTGCGGAAATGGACCGGTTAAAATCGGAAGGATTTCGGCTATTAAATGAGGCACCTAAAGAAGGAGCGGATAATAAGTGGGTGTGCTTTCTGCATCCCAAAGATGCCGGCGGGACTTTAATCGAACTTTGTCAAGAACGCAGTTAATTCCTTCTTCAAATTTCCTTTCTGGCAATTAAAAAGCAAGGTCTGAAATCCCAATGCTGCCGCACTGTCTAAATTTTCTTGGGTATCATCAATGAACAATACTTCATTGGGTTCTGCATTCATCGCTTTAGCAACTTTCTCGAAGTACGATGCGTTGGGCTTGCGTTCGTGAATTTCGTAGGATAGAAAAAGCGCATCGAACGCCTCGGTGAAGTTGCTCCAAAGGAAGGGACCTACTGCCTTTGAGATAGCATCAATATGTGTTTCGTTGGTATTGCTTACCAGCGCTAAATCATATGAATTACCCAATTTTTTGAGGTAGAAAAGATTGTCTTGTAAATCTCCAAGCATACTGTTCCAGGCGCGTTTCACACAGCTTGTGCTTTGCAGGTATTTGCAAGAGCTCGCTAGCGATTGGAAAAATTCGCGCTGACTCATTTCACCCACTTCAAACGAATGATGCAATTCCGTAAAGTGCTCATCGGATAGTTGTACTCCGCAATTATTAAATCCGTCTTTTGTGTTTTCAGGGAAAACGGGAATGAAAACATTCCCAAAATCAAACCAAATTTGCTTTATCATAACTGTATTTAAGAGCTCTTTCTCTTACAATAGTAAACAAAAGCAAAGGGTTGTAACGTGATATGTGCTCCGTAAATAGATTTAAAAAGAAGGTCAACACATATTGTGTCAATTACAGCACATAAAATAATCCTTGATTGTATCTTTGTCGAAATTGATGAGAACCATCAATTATTCTGGGCCTATAGCTCAGTTGGTTAGAGCACCTGACTCATAATCAGGTGGTCCCAGGTTCGAGCCCTGGTGGGCCCACTGATAATTAAGCACTTACACAGATATGTGTAGGTGCTTTTTTATTATAGGCAACCCAATCTGTTTTATCGCATTGAGGATGCTCTCATTTAACTACGGAATAAAAGTGCTAACTTTAGGTAGTTACTTTGAACTGTGAAAAGCTCAAAATTCGAGGTGCACTGATAATGCTGAATTCATAAAGCAGGAACAAAAGGAGATAAATCGAACTATGCCCTTTAGAGAATGAGAGATCTTAAATATCTATTTGCGTACACAGTGCCCATTTCAGTTTACGTGTCATTTATTTCTACAGGGATTTGGACGTATTCTGCAGTTTTCTATGTTTTCTTGGTCATCCCATTGTTGGACTTGATTTTGGGCGAAGAAAAAGATAATATTTCTGAAGAAAGTGTTGCTAGTATTCAACATAAATGGATTTTCGATGTCATGCTTTACTTAAATGTTCCAATTGTATTTGGATTATTATTTGTGGGGTTTTCCTCAATTCAGACAAACGAATTCAACACTATTGAAATTATTGGCATTGCTATTTCAACAGGCGTTTTATTAGCAACAAACGGTATAAATGTAGCTCACGAATTGGGTCATAGATCCGCGTATTTAGCGCGATTTACTAGTAAGCTGTTGTACATGCCTTGTCTGTATATGCATTTTTATATCGAACATAATTTTGGTCATCATTTAAATGTTGCAACCCCAGATGACGGTGCAACTGCTAAAATCAATCAGTCAGTCTACTCATTTTGGTTTACTTCAATCACCAAGCAATATTTAGACGCATGGAAACGGCAAAGAATAATCCTCAAAACCCAGAAAAAATCGTTCTTCTCTCTGAAAAATGATATGATTTTTTATCATTTGATACAGCCACTATACCTGTTCAGTGTCTATTATATTTTCTCTTTTGGAGTAATGATTTTCGCTATGGTGGTTGGAATAATTTCGATTTTATTTTTGGAATGTATCAACTATATAGAGCATTACGGTTTACAGCGTCAAAAGTTGGCTTCTGGCCGTTATGAGCGGGTCAAACCCCATCATTCGTGGAATTCAAATTTTAAAATTGGAAGAATTACGCTTTACGAACTCACACGACATAGTGATCATCATTTCAAATCTTCAAAGAAGTATCAAGTTTTAGATCACCATGAAGAGTGTCCTACACTTCCTATGGGTTATCCATCGTCAATCCTGTTGAGTTTTATTCCACCGCTCTGGTTCAGAGTAATGAATCCAAAAGTGCCTCAACTTAAATAGGGGTGATGACTTCGCTTAATGCGTTTAACTAATCCTTAAAGCGGGACCAAAGACCTGTATCTGGAACATCGGCGGTAAACTGTACCGGACAATCATTAATAGCTTCAGGAAGCTCCAGCTTATAGGCATGCAGCGCGATTTGCTGTTTTAAATAAGGTTGCGCATTTCCGTATTTCTCATCCCCTATAATGGGACAACCAATATGGGCCAATTGGGCTCTAATCTGATGGAATCTTCCAGTTTTAGGCTTGACTTCAAGTAAACAGCCAAAGTCCGTGACCGCCAATGTGCGGTAGCTTAATTGCGCTTGCTTAGCCCCTTTCTTTTTAGCGCCGACAACCATGGCTTTTTTATTTTCTACATCCGTCCAAAGATGATGCTCCAACACTCCGGCGGAATCCTTAGGAGCCGTGCTTGTTATCGCTAGATAGGTCTTTTTGATGTATCTGTTTTCAAACCATTGGTTGATGGTCTTTAATGCACCCGGACGCTTTGCCATAAGTAAGATGCCGCTCGTTACTCGGTCCAAACGGTGCGTAATACCAACGAATGGAGTTTTTACTTTTTCACTCAAATGAGCACGCACCAATGCCTCCGCATTATCGGCCTCATATTTATTGTGTTCGGAGATCGTACCCGCTGGTTTAGAGATGACTATGATTTGATTGGATTCAAAGAGGATTTCAATGGCGGACATGAAGTTTTTTCTAAGTTGGAGGGTAAAAGTAGTTCAATTTAACGCTGCGCGTAGCAGCGTACAGTAGGTTCATGTATTTTAGCACCACATTTGCGCGATAATGAAATTGAACCTTAGCGAAATACCGTATAAATTCAGACACTTTTATTGGAATAAGTATGTCTTGAAGCTTTTTAAGAAAGAGCGCTTTTTCATGTCATACAGTTACCGCTATAAGGCCATATGGTTCCGCAATTACAAGGTGGCTTCACGCACAATCAACAACTACCTTTCTTCAGATAGCAGTCCTGGATCATTGATTTATGGATCGGCCATGCCGTATTCAAAACGCGCTGTTCGAGACTTCTACAAGTTCGCTTTTGTACGCAACCCTGAAGAAAAATTCATCAGTTGTTGGAAGGATAAAGTCACCGTACAGAACTACTTCAGGTTCACACCTGATGAACATGCGCGCATGCAAGATTTTGATGCGTTTTTGAGCTGGGTGGAGGGTCAAGATGTGACTCAATGTGACGAGCATTTGCGAGCGCAAACCTCCATCATTGATATTCCTAACATGGACTTTATAGGTCGATTCGAAAATTTCGATGAGGACTTTGCCAAAGTAGCTGAGCAGCTGGGCACGCCTTACGAAAAGGAGGTGCGATTGAACGTCAATCGATCAACGAAAAAAGTGGAGTTAACAGACGATCAGCGTCGCAGATTACAGCGCATTTACCGCAAAGATTACGAGGTATTCTATCCGGAGTTATTAGTGGATTAATACCCGTAGTACTTCTTTGCTAATGGTGTTAAATCCGGATTGTATTCTTGGCTGATCTTTTTCTTGCGACTGGTATTCACAGGGGTATCAAGCACTTTTTTAATGCTCGTTTTATCGGCTTTAAAATCGAGCCAATTCAATATACGCTCCGCTTCTTCCGCATTAGAAAACAAATCCTCTGAGCGAACCGTCAAGGTCCTGTCCTTACCAGCACCTACCTTGAATTCCTCAATAAAGGCATTGGTCGCATTCCATAACCAAGCAATTTTATCCTGTTGGCGTTCTATTCCTAACTCTTTAGGGGGTGCAATACGTCCTTCATCTGTGATGGTTTTTCCCGTGTACCAATTTCTCTGAATACCCGAAGAGACAAAGCTGTCCGGATGGCGCAGCAGGTGAATAAACTTAGCATTTGGAAACAACGCTGCCATAGCCGGAGCAAAAAAGGTCAAACGGTTGTTGGTCTCTACGTAACGCAAATTGCTGATCTGGCAATCCCGGATGGCTTCATACCGCCCGGCCATAAATGCGCCCTTTATAAATTCAATGTTCGCAGGCTCTGCGTAAGCGAGTTTGCCTGCATAGAGCATTTCGGGTAGTGCTTCGTGTTCAATGTGTAAGCCGTTTTCTAATTCAAAAAGACGGGTGAGCAGCATGGTCCCTACACGCCCTGTTGAAAGCACAAATACAGGTTCTGCATCCGCTAAAACAGCATCAGGTAACCCGGCACTATTGGACAGGTGTCCGTGTAATTTTGAACGTAGCTTGAGTGCTTTCCAATACTTCCTATTGAATTCAAACCACTCTTTTAGGAGCTTATCTTTTCTCATGCTTTGGGAAGTTTTTGTTCCAGCAACGCGCTGAATTGATCTCTGAATGAAGAACTATCGTAGGCAGCGATGTGTTTTTGCAGGGTCGTACGAAGTTCATCTACACGGTCCGATTTTTCAAGTGCACGCACAAGGTCCGGTATGGCAGCTTCATTTTCGTAACGCAATTCCTCAAAGGGTACAACTTCTTTCTGACCACCGCTATTGTGCACTATGGGTATGCAGCCTGCCCCAATTCCTTGAACCGTCGTGATACCAAAGGGCTCTTCACGAAGTGAATGAATAAAAAAAGCGGCTGAGGTTAACAGCGTATTGCGCTCTTCTTCTGCAGCATCGGCTACAAGGTGAACGTTGGTGAGCTTTAATTCCTTTATGGCTTTTTCGCACCGATTGAAGTATTCGGCATCATTTTTAAAGCCAATCAAATAGAGCGCGTATTCGCGCAGATTGGCCATCATTTCTATTTGCTCTAATTGACGTTTGTTGGGTGAGAATCGTCCGAGACTAACGATGCGACGACCTACTTTTTCCCTTTCTTTAAAGTGGATGTCTACAGGAGGATATAGAATACCGGATACCGCTGTGTCATAGTATTCCTCAAAGCGGGCGGCGGTGAAGGCGCTGTTTGCAATTTGTAAATCTTGTGGAGCAACGGTTCTATGCCATCGGTAGCGAATCGCATTCAGTTGCATTGGATCCCTTCCAATATCTAAAAGCTTGGCGAGTGAAATGCCACCCATAAGGCGCGCTTTTCGGGGGTAATGTACGTAGCTGATGCAATTTAAAGAAGGGTCTAGACCTAAGCTGGTATTGTTGCTGTTGATGATTAAGTCGTAGCCCCGTATATGTTTGTTGACGTCGCTGTTGAAGCGTGTGATGTTCCATTCAAAAGGCAGCTTAGGCTCTTTTATAGGCTTGAAATTAAGCTTTATGGGTGCCCCATAGTGCGCCTCAATATCGGCCAAATTCAGCCTATGGCGATAACAATAGAAGTCGGGTACAATGCCCATAGCGTTTAAGACTTTCGTCATTTCGAAAGTGACCTGGAAACGACCTCCTAATTGGACTCTATTTTGAATATATGCGACTTTCAAGGGGAATAAAGGTACGTATGCTTAGCGCAGCAGCAGATTTTTAATGAATTTTCTATTGACCAAAAGGGCAGTAAGCACGATAACTCCAGAAGCTAAAAACTTGAGCAGGCCATCAAAGGGAATGTTATAACATAGCGCCCCCACGGCTAAGGTGCCTAATAAAATAGCGAGGCTTTCTTTGGTAAAAGGTTGAAGGCCACTTTTTTGATAAATCATAATGGCCCGCATGGTATTGACAAAAACAACCGCTATTAAGCCACTGTATGCAACACCTAAAATGCCGTAACGCGGTATGAAAAGTAGGTTCAATAGCACATTAATGACCAGCATAACCGATCCAATTTGCATGTTTAATTGGTAGAAAGGACTGTTGGCAATGATTTCTCCGTTGGAGCCAAAAGCAGCATTGATGTACTTCCGAGCCAAGGTCCAAACCACTACGGGAATGGCCGGGTAGAATCGCTCACCATCGGGAATGATTGAAAAGATCCATTCGACATTAACCACAACGAGAATAACGTAAGCTGCATTTACAACCATCTGCGCGCTTGAGGTTTTTTGATACATCTTTTTGAGGGCCTCCATATTGTTGGTATTCCAACTGGTGGAAATCTGGGGTGCAAGCATTTGATTGATTGGTCGACGTATCCCATCGATGACTGAGCCCATGAAAAATGCCATTCCATAAATACCAACGCTGTTCATGTCCGTAAGCATGGAGAGCATTTGAA
This sequence comes from Schleiferiaceae bacterium, assembly GCA_022426185.1. Classification (GTDB taxonomy): domain Bacteria; phylum Bacteroidota; class Bacteroidia; order Flavobacteriales; family Schleiferiaceae; genus UBA10364. The sequence continues at coordinate 5,541 of JAKMEB010000102.1, read as the reverse complement.
CATCGAGTGTATTTATCCCGATTTCAATGAGTACACTAAAGACACTGATCCAAGCAAATCGATTCACATCTTTACCCATCGGAGCCCATAGGTGCCTCCATCCAAAAGAAGGTTTAACTCTGTTCCAAGCGTAAAGTAACGCTGCTATCCCTAGGGCCAGTGCGGCCCAAGCATAAGCAATGAGCCAGTGATTGAAGCCAAATACAGCGCTGTTAAAGAACAGTACAACGGCTGTAATTGCCATTGCAAATCGCATTCCCATATTTTTTAATAAGACTGGAATGGTAATTTTCTTCGTTGTTGCCGCAGCAGAAACGGCCATTAGAAACGCCATGCCACTCACAATGAAGAAGCTGAGGTAGCGCAGTAAGTAAGCGTTTTCAGAATTGAAATTGAAAATTGGCGCAAGAAGCGGCCCAATTATAAACACTACACCTCCTACCAATAGCATAAGCAGAGTACTGCGGCCTACTACAGCACTTTCAAATGCTTTTTTCTCTTTCGAAGGGTCTGAGTGGAATTTTGTGAACGAACGGTGGACTCCAAAAAGAAGAATGTTAGACAGCAGAACCGCAGACCGTTCCATCCAGCGATACATACCTAATTCTTCTGTGCTGAAAAGTTTTGGGAGTAGCCATAAGTTGAGCGCTGCGCCTAAAAGAATTCCAGCGAGGTTGATCACTGCACCGGAAGAGATTTGTTTTTTAGCGTTATTCATACTGCCTATGGCTTGAATCAAATGTAGTGATTTACGAGCGAGTTAATTGCGTCTTGACCCCTTGCCGATGAAGAGTTATGGGCTAAATTTCTACAGCTATTCAACGTCTGGAGTCAAAGAATAGTGCGCTATGAACATTTGCTTTGCATACTCGGTCTAGCCTTTAATCTTAGTATCTTGCCCTTATGAACGAAGCATCCCTTCCTAATGTCATTGTAGGCGGCGCTCCCAAGTGCGGTACAAGCAGTCTCTATTTTTGGTTATCAGCGCACCCAAAGGTGTTTGGGAGTCCAAAAAAGGAGACGTTCTTTTTCGCGGATAAGGTAAATCGGTTCAATGCGAATGCCAATGTGCACGAACATGAAATGGCTCAATATGAGGCATTCTTCAGCGGCGCAAAAGGTGCAGCAGTGAGATTTGAAGCCACAGCGCATTACCTCTACGAAAGCACAGCGCGATCGGTGTTCTCATCGTGGTCAAAACCACCTAAAATGATTTTTCTGTTTCGCGAACCATCGAAACAAATGTACAGTCACTACAAGATGGAACGCTATCGTACTAAGCGGGTCGATATGTCGCTTGGAGAATACATAAAGCGTCCACAAATCACAGATCATGTGGACTACGCCAAGCATATTAGGTCTTGGATCAATGTAATGCCGGAAGGACATGTTCGTTTTTGGGCCTTTGAAGATTTCATGTCGCGAAAGGAAGCGGTGATGAAAGAGATTGCGGAATATGTTGAAGTGGATCCAAGTTTTTATGACGGGTTCGATTTCGAACACCGCAATGAAAGCGTTGCCATCAAAAGTGGTTTTTTACATCAATTGGGTCTTAAAATTCAGCCGCTTATTCCACACGCAATTCAAAAAGCAGTACTTCCGTTGTATATGAAACTCAATAGCGGAGGACGTGTGGCTGACCAACCTGAAGATGAATGGGTATTAGAACAGTTCAAAAAGGACTGGGCGCATGTCGGACAAGCACTTAGTGAACTTGACCCGAGCTTTCCTTTGGAATACTGGAAGTAAACCTTTAAGCTACTTGTATTTTCTGCATCTTTGTTTCCGAAATTATTCCCTCATGAAGAACCTGTTCACACTATTTGCTACCGTACTTGCTCTTTCTACATTGCAAGCACAGCCATTGCCATATTATCAAGATGCGTATAATGAGAGCGGGGAAGACCTCCGTGAAGCGCTCTATGACATTATAAAGGTTCACACCCGTCTCACCTACTCTTCATCAAATACCGATACTTGGGATGTTCTAAAGGTTAGCGATAAAGACACGACGAACACTTCAAATGTTTGTCTAATCTATGCTGGAGTAAGCGTTGACGGACCACAAGAATACAATAATGGGCAAGGTTGGAATAGAGAACACGTTTGGCCTAGAAGTTTAGGTGGCTTTGGTACCAGCCAAGGTGTTGGAACGGATGTTCACAACCTCAAGCCTGCAGATGGTGGGCTGAACTCACTTCGTTCGAATCATGAATACGATGATTTAGGTTCAACCGGTAATGCGGTAAACTATAACGGTTCAGCCACGGGGAATACCTACAACGGTTCAGCCGGTTTATTTGAGCCGCGTGATAAGGTGAAAGGCGATTTAGCTCGAATCATCCTCTATATGGATTTACGCTATGAAGGCGCTGGCACGGAGCCCGATTTAGTGGTTCAAGAAGCCTTGAATACTGGAGGTACCACGCATGCGGTATTATCAACATTAATAAGCTGGCACTGGGCAGACCCAGTAGACAGCTTCGAGTTGAATCGTAATAATGTGATTCATACCATGCAAGGGAACCGTAATCCATTTATTGATCATCCGGAATTGGTACGTTACATCTATGGCGATTCAACCAATGTGGCTTGGAACCCATTTATGGCTGTAGAAACGACTCCTGAGCGCATTAACCTTCACCTCGGTCCAATTCCTGCAGATGCCTTTTTAAACATCACTGCGGCGACCTCGGCATCTTATACTATTACTACTTTATCGGGCGAGCAGTTGCAAGCAGGTTCATTGAGCAGCGGCACGAATAGAATTATCGTAGAAACGCTGCCGGCCGGCCCTTATATTTTACAATCGGGCGAATTTCGCGAGCAGATCATAATTGCACATTAAAGTCATTATTCTGCGCACGAATCCTTTTTAATTTAATCGGTACAACTCCCGATATTGAGAAGGACTGATGCCTTCTTTCTTTTTGAATAGCCTGGAGAAGTAGGGTGGGTATTCAAATCCCAATTCATAGGCCACTTCTGCAACCGTTTTCTTTGGATTGAGCAGTATGTTTTTTGCTTCATCTATTAAATACAGCTGCAGGTGCTCAGAACTGCTTTTACCCGTCTCTTTCTTTAGAGTATCACTTAAGTAACGTTTCGAAACCGATAATTTTTCTGCGATTTGCTCAATACTTGGGATGCCTTTTTCTTGCAGTTCTCCAGAAGCGAAAGATCTGCTCAATTCTTGGTTAAATGCATCTAATAGATAGGTAGAAAGTTCCTTTCTATTTAAAAACTGCCGCTCGTAAAAGCGGTGCGCATAATTCAACAGCGTACTAAGCAGTGAAATCATGATGTCTTTGCTAAATTCATCCTGGTTGTTCATGTATTCTGCATGAATACTTTCAACGATGGATTCAAGCTGTTCTTCTTCTTTTGGAGACAAGTGAAGTGCTTCATTCGCAGTATACAAGAAGAAACCGTACTTTTTGATTTGTTGCGCTAATTCAGTACCCTTCAGGAAATCTTGATGAATATGGATGGAGAACCCTTTTTGATCTTGGATGACATTTTCATTCCATTGCAATACCTGTCTTGGTGCGATAAAAAATAAGGTCCCGTTGGTAAAGTCGTATTTAGTGCGGCCGTAAGTCAAATCACCAGTTACAATCTTTTTAAAACTTATGGAATAGCATTCATTGGTGATGGGAGGCGACGACGTTTTTGGACAGGGTAAAAAACGGTCTTCTTTAGCACTAAAAACGCTAATCATAGGGTGTTCCGGACCCGGCAACTCCAGATAGTCGATAAAGGCTGAGAGCGTTTTAAAATGCTGCATGTTACTTTTTGATTTCTTCCTGCGCCTGTAAAAGCTGCTTGTTATAGTCACTGATGCGTGCGTGTGCTAAGCCATCGATAAATAGAATAACACTGAGCATGGTTATGCTGGTGATCATAGTCGCGCGCCAAACCGGTGCATGAACGAAATAAAGAATACTAATACAGATGCCAATAATGATCGGTATTCCAGTAAAAACAACATTTTTATATTCCTTTAATGTCGCTTCAGTACGGACCAGTTCTGCATCTATAAAGGCAATAGGATTTTCCGTATGATCTATTTTAAACTGCTCAATCCTCGTCTTGTTGGTGAAGAAAAGACCTAAGCCAATAATAACTAATAGACTACCGGCTATTAGTGTTGGTAGGATATAGGCACGAGCTAAATCGGTTTTCCCAACTTGCCACAGTCCAAAGCTTACCGCTAGAAATAGTGTACCAGCAAGAATGAAAAACGGCGTAGAAACTAATTCGTCTTTTGCCCAATCTGTGGCTGTTTTGAGGATGTCCATAATGCGGTTTTTTTGCAGGGGCTAATTTAGATATTCCATGTTACTCCCGTTTGTTCTTCTGAAAGATTCCAAAGTTTTTGAGCTACCGCTCTGTCTTTCGCATGGGGCTTTAGTTCATGCGCTCCTACTGGACCTACCCAATAACTGCGCCCTGTAGGGCCATAAAAGGCGGTTTGATCCAGCTCAGGTTCCGTTGCACACATCAGTTGGGGATAGGCACCGTTTGCTGCTGGTTGTGTAAGTGGAGATAATTTCATTAATCCAAAAATCACTTTCATCAAGAAGCTGCCGCTCGTATCAATGAGATTGGTTCTTGATGAACCAGGATGACATGCGTAGGCGCTGACTGTATTCTTTCCAGCTGCAGTCAAACGCTCTTGCAGTTCATATATGGACATGATTTGCGCCAGTTTACTTTGACTGTATGCATCGTTGGGGGTGTACTTTTGATCCCAATTGAGATCATCAAAATTTATAGTTTTGATGCCCATATCGTAACCCATGCTGCCAACAGCCACGATGCGTCCCCCTGATTTTTCTATGAACGGATAGAGTAGTGCTTGTAAGGTAAAATGTCCAAAATAATTTACGCCCATCTGGCTTTCCCATCCGTCTTTTGTGAGCTGCTGCTTGGGTACTTGTGCTATGGCGCCATTGCATAGTAGGGCATCAATCTGATCGATGTTCTCCAATACTTCTGCGGCAGCTTTTTTAACGGAGGATTGCTCCGCTAAATCCATATGAATGTTCACGACATCAATGGAATTCCCGAGCACTTCTTTTAATTGGGCAGTCGTTGCAGCAGCTTTCTTTGCATTTCTATTGAGCATCACAACTCGGGCGTTTTTAGAAAGCAATATACGTGCTGCTTCGTAGCCTGTTCCACTTGTAGTGCCGGTTATAACGAATGTCTTTCCTTTTAAATCTTTAATTCTATCTGGTGTCCAGCCGTCGGGGCCGAATGGATTAGCGGTACTCATATCTCATGTTATTTTGGTGAGACAAAGATGACCCCGGAATATCTCACTTGTGTTATACTCATTTACGGATAGTGTATACATTTGAGCCCGTTCGAAGGAGAATGCCCACCAAATAAAAACCCCCTGCGGCCATGGCCGCAGGGGGTTTCTTTATTGCTTTTCGCCTTAGCTTATTGCAACACGATCATTTGTACTGCAGTTCCTTGAGCCGTACGTATACGTAATACGTAGGTCCCTCTAGCCGCATCCAAATCTATATT
>JAKMEB010000088.1 GCA_022426185.1 Schleiferiaceae bacterium | reverse complement strand
TCGCATCAGTTCAATTGGCCCATACGATGATGGGACGTAAGATTGTAAACGAAATCAACTTACCAACGTTCCTATCAGGAAACGCAAAAGAGTGGAACGAAAAGCCAACTTTTGAATCGTACAAAGGTCCACTTACCTCTTTTGAGGCGAATTTGTGGGACGATCAAGATCACGAAACTTCACACATGTGGAACATGTCTATTGACTTGAACTCATGTACAGGTTGTGGTGCGTGTGTCGTTGCCTGTTCGCTGGAAAACAACGTTCCTGTGGTGGGTAAGGATGAAGTACGCCGTCACCGTGATATGCATTGGTTGCGTATTGACCGCTACTACTCCTCTGATATGACCAAAGAGGTTGCAGAAGAAGAAGGTGTAGGCGCGATCGAGAAATACGCAAAAATGGAGGTTCCTTCTGAGAGCCCGTCTGTAGTATTCCAACCCGTAATGTGTCAACACTGTAATCACGCACCTTGTGAGACGGTTTGTCCAGTTGGTGCAACAGTTCACTCACGTGAGGGGTTGAACCATATGGCCTATAACCGATGTATCGGAACACGTTATTGTGCAAACAACTGTCCTTATAAAGTGCGTCGTTTTAACTGGTTCAACTACCAGGTCAACGATAAATTTACGGACGTTAACCCATCGCAAGACGATTACGGAAGAATGGTATTGAACCCTGACGTAACTGTTCGTGCTCGTGGTGTGATCGAAAAATGTTCACTATGTATTCAGCGCATCCAAATGGGTAAGTTGGAAGCAAAGAAAGACGGAAGACAATTAACGGACGGCGAGTTCACTACAGCTTGTGCTCAGGCTTGTGGCTCGGGTGCCATTGTTTTCGGAGATGTAAACAATCCTAAGAGTGAAGTAAGCCACCTCAAACAAGAGGAACGCGCATACCACCTTCTTGAGGAAGTAGGTACACAGCCTAGCATCTTCTACCAGACTAAAGTTAGAAACAGAGCCTAATAAATAAGAAAGCGACATGCATTACGAATCGCCTGTTAGAAATCCGCTGATCCTCGGTGATAAGTCTTATTCAGACATCACGAACGATATAGCTAAACCGGTAGAGTCCAAAGCACCACGTTCATGGTGGATTGCCTTCTCTATCGCATTTGTCATGTTCCTTTGGGGAGTAGGATGTATCCTATATACCATAGGCACCGGTATTGGTGTTTGGGGACTTAACAAGACCATTGATTGGGCTTGGGATATCACCAACTTCGTTTGGTGGGTAGGTATTGGTCACGCAGGAACATTAATCTCTGCAGTGCTTTTACTTTTCCGTCAAAAATGGAGAATGGCCATCAACCGCTCGGCTGAGGCAATGACTATCTTCTCTGTGATCCAAGCAGGTTTATTCCCATTGATTCACATGGGACGTATCTGGATGGCGTATTGGGTAATGCCCATTCCAAATCAGTACGGTACGCTTTGGGTCAACTTTAACTCCCCTTTATTGTGGGACGTGTTCGCGATTTCGACCTATTTAACGGTCAGTACCGTTTTCTGGTATGTTGGATTGATACCCGATTTCGCAATGATTCGTGACAGAGCGATCAACCCCATTCAAAAGCACATTTACAAACTCCTTTCTTTCGGTTGGGGTGGTAAAGCAAAACACTGGCAACGTTTCGAGGAGGTTTCTCTTGTGCTTGCAGGTCTTGCCACACCGCTTGTATTATCCGTACACACTATTGTATCCATGGACTTTGCGACTTCGGTTATTCCGGGTTGGCACACGACCATTTTCCCACCGTATTTCGTTGCCGGTGCAATCTTCTCAGGATTCGCCATGGTACAGACGCTTCTTTTGATCGTACGCAAGATCTTCAAAATGGAAGATTACATCAACATCGAGCACATCGAGATGATGAACATAGTGATCATGGTCACTGGTTCGATTGTAGGGGTAGCATACATCACTGAGCTTTTCATCGCTTGGTATTCTGGTGTTGAATACGAGCAATATGCCTTCTTGAATAGAGCTACAGGTCCTTATTGGTGGGCGTACTGGGCAATGATGTCTTGTAACGTCTTTTCTCCGCAGTTCATGTGGTCGAAAAAGCTAAGAACAAATTTGGTCTTTACTTTCATCATTTCCATCGTTGTTAACATAGGTATGTGGTTTGAGCGTTTCGTGATTATCGTTACTTCACTGCACAGAGATTACTTACCATCGTCTTGGTCCATGTTCTCTCCGACGTTTGTTGATATTGGTATTTTCATCGGAACCATTGGTTTCTTCTTTGTCTTGTTCCTTTTGTACGCTAGAACATTCCCTGTCATTGCACAGGCAGAATTGAAAACGATTCTAAAATCATCTGGCGAAAACTTTAAAAAACACCACGACGAACATGGGGCACACTAAACATAATCCAATAGTACGCGCACTATTTAACGATGATGATATCGTTTTAGATGCGGTAAAAGATCTTCGTGCGAACGGTTTTAGCGTGAACGAAGTATATTCTCCTTTCCCGATCCACGGCTTGGATGAAGCCATGGGCTTGAAAAGAACCCGCTTGAGTACAGCTGCGTTCTTCTACGGCTTAATGGGTTTATTCTTCGCTTCATGGTTGACGTATTATACCATGATTGTAGACTGGCCACAGAATATTGGAGGTAAGCCTAACGCTTACTGGTTTGTAAACATGCCATCATTCGTTCCAATCATGTTCGAATTAACGGTATTCTTTGCTGCACACTTAATGTGTTGGTCCTATTTCGCTGTGAACGGATTGTATCCGGGCGCCAAAGCACAAAACCCGGATCCTCGAACTACTGACGATCACTTCTTAATGGAGGTGGAATTGGAAGGTGATGAGGCTGTCTTGACTGCAAAATTGCAGGAATTGGGTGCATTGGAAATTTCAAAATTAGAAGAGTAATAATGAAGCGTTTATCTACACTACTAATCTTGGCTTCAGCTGCTTTTTTAGCAAGCTGAACGCTGATAAGACGACCCCTGGATACACCTACATGGACGACATGTACACCAGCCCTTCATTAGAGACTTACGAGCCTGCGTATCAGTTCGCAAATGGTTTGAGCGCTCAGTTGCCGGTAGAAGGTACCGTACCACGTGGTTACCATCCTTACGAATTTGCAAACAGCAACGAAGGATACGAA
>JAKMEB010000034.1 GCA_022426185.1 Schleiferiaceae bacterium | reverse complement strand
CAAGCCGTTCTTCTACAGTCATACGATGTATGGTGCAGTAATGGCCTTTATTGCCGCTATCGCTTTGGGCAATATTCGTCAAAACAGCCTTTGGAAATGGGTCCTGATTTGCGGGATCGTATTGACCGTTTTTAGTGGTTCTCGTGCGGCACTGTGGTCGCTTGCTTTTATGTTTCTATTGTATGTGCTGGTCCAATTTCCGCCCGCATTCCGTGCGGTATTACCTGCGGTGGCATTTGGAGCGATCCTGATTTTAGGTGGCGCATCTAAGGTGGAGGAAGCTTTTGCGTATAACCACTACGAAAGCCATGATCCGCGTGCTACGCTGGCTGAAAAGAGTATGTCCGTTACCAATTTGCAGACCGATGCCAGTAATATCGAGCGATTAAACCGTTGGGTTGCTGCACTCCATATGTTTCAAGAGCGTCCGTATTGTGGTTTTGGTCCGGGTACGTACCAGTTCACCTACCTACCGTTTCAGGAAAAACGTTTAGAAAATAGATTAACGGTGACTAATCCTAATTCCCCTCCGCAAGGATCTGGAGGAACTGCTCATTCAGAGTTGCTATTGCAGCTTAGTGAAAATGGCATTCTAACTCCTTTACTATTCTTGTTGATGTGGTTACGCTGGTGGTATTTTGGCTTCTTCCGTATAGCTAGACAAAGCTCATTACTGCCACTGTTTCTTGGCCTGAGCACCTATTTCTTTCATATGCAGTTCAATAATTTCTTGAACCAGCCAGTATTTGCCTTACTATTTTGGACTACCGCGGCATATTTTGACTATCAAATTAAGGAACAAAGAAGATGAGTTATTACGATAAAGTAGGAACCTACTACGATAAAGATGCTGTCGATTTTGAGCAGCGTTACCATCAAAACCCGGCGCTGCAACGTATTCGTCAAAGCTTTCGACAGCACACCAAATCTTACGACCAGAACACGGTACTGGAAGTGGGCTTTGGACCAGGTTTCGATCTGGTACATTTCGCAGAGCAGTTTCCACAGCGGAAGTTCTACGGAATTGACATTTCTGCGGAAATGGTGCGATTGACACAAGAGAAAATAAACCAAATGGGACTTAAGAATGCATGGGTGGCAAAAGGAAGTGTAGAGGATATTAAAGTGCTTTTTCCCGATGTTCAGTTTGACATGATTTATGTCTTCTTTGGTGCCTTGAATACGGTGAATAATCTGGAAGGTGCGTTTGCAGATTTGCGCGGTGTCTTATCATCCGGCGGCCGTATGGTCCTTACATTCGTAAATAAATATTACATCGCGGGAACACTGATAGAGCTGGTGAAATTGAAGCCTAAATTTGCTTTTGCCCGTTGGAAAAAAGTTTGGGGAGGGTATTCACCAACGAATTACCTCGCTAGTCGATGCTACAGTCCCAGCCGAATAAAGGAATTGGCTCAACTCCCGTGCAGTTATGAACGCGGTTTTAGTATTTTTTATCCCGCTTGGTATTACCACAAATTTCATAAACATCTACCTAATGGATTGCTCCACTTACTTTGGCAGCTGGATGAAAGTATCGCTAGAACTGTATTGGGGAATTATGGAGAGTATATGCTCTACACTTTCGAGAAAGAGAATGAGATCTAGTCCTGAAGTCGACGTATAGTAAGGCCTATTAATGCTTCAAGGTCATTATGAACTGGCTTATAAGAATTGCGCCAGTTCACGTGCTTTGTAGTTACTGGTGTTGCAGAAGTAAGCGCTTCAAAAACTGTTTTTCCATATTGTTTTATGATGTCGTCAGCAGTGATTTGTACCGTTTCTATACCAAGACGTTTTGCAACTAGAGCAGCGAATTCCTTTTGTTGGATAGGCTCAAAACCATATAAATTCGCACTTTGGTTTGGTGTCCCATGTTCCATAAGATGGGATAATTGTCCTGCGCAATCTTCAACTGAAATAATCGACATGAATTGACTTCCATCGCCGTACACGGGGACTTTTCCAGTTTTCAGAGCAGGTTTATAAAAGAAGTGCTCGAACCATGAATCTGCTCCTAAGATCCATCCTGGACGGGCGATTCTAACGTCCATTTCAGCAGATTCTGCTGCACGGACCCAAGGTCGTTCCGCATATTCATAAGCCCTTGCAAAGGCAATAGGTTGGAGGGCAGCATCTTCGTTTACCATTGCTCCTGTATTACCGTACATCAGTGTACCGCTGCAATAAACTACCGGGATTTTTGGATTCAGATCGTTGAGCAAATGAATGAGACGCTCGTTCGCTCTATAGCCCTTGCGCGCCGCAATCCTTCTTGAACGATCGTTGTTACCCGCCATTCGCGCACAATGGTAAATCGCACTGGGAGGATACTTTTCTAATAGTGATTTGGGAATGGCATTTAAAGGAAAAAGATGGAAGTTGGTTCGTTCCATGATCCACGGTAGGATCGTTTTCTGTCCCAAGGTTATAAGTTGCCCGGACCAATTCCCGTTTGTCCGTTCCTTGAACAGCTTTTGTGTAACCAGTTGACCTACATAGCCGGTTGCGCCTAATATCCATCTGTTGGTTTCCATAGTCAACTTCTAAACTTATCTCCGCTGGTGGAATCTGATCTTATGTTTTTAGCGCTTAACAAAGGTATCCTGAATGAGCTGTTCGGTGCCTTGAATTGTATAGGTGTACCAACCGGAGGCCAAATCATTTACTTCGAAATTAGTCCCGCTTTGATAGTCTGGTATATTTAAAATATGCGCACCCGTAGCGGCAGAAATGGTTAAAGTGGCGTTTTGTAGATTGTGATTAATTCTAGCTTTACCGTTTGTTGGATTAGGGTAAAATTTTGACGCTTCAACGGAAGTTTCTGTAACTCCAATAGAAGTACTTTGATAGACGCGAACATAGTCCACGATCATTGGACTCGAGGTAAAAGACGAATCTATACTGCTTTGTATAGCTATGTTGAGTAACAGGTATTGAGGTGCGTCAAATGGCCAAGTATTTGGTGACTGTACGCTGGGTTCGTAGGTATAGTGTATGATACTGTCAACGCTGAAAACCATTTTTTCATCGCTCCATTCTAAAGCATAGGTATGGAAACCCGTGGATGCGCCGGCTACATATTGAGTCCCTTTGTCCGATGTGTTTCCGAAACTTGATGGAGTATGCATAGCGCTGGAGACGTAGTTTTGATTGTAGCCCCAATGTTCCATAATGTCGATTTCGCCGCATGCGGGCCAACCCGTTGTTGCGAAGCCTTGCACGTCCCAATAGGCACCAACCTCATAAATGTTCTGCCCAAGCATCCATATGGCAGGCCATGTACCCACACCCGTAGGCAATTGAGCCCGCACTTCAACACGGCCGTAAGTAAAGGCAAATTTAGAATTCAGTCGTGCTGAGGTGTACTCTTTGGTTACGCCTTGATCCGTAAAATTTTCTTTTATAGCGGTTAAGTAAAGCGCACCATTGGCTTGATAGCTGTTTGTATCCCTATTGGTATAGTGTTGTATCTCATTATTCCACCAACTTTGTCCATTATTGGGCAAAACGGTTTGGTGCCACCACTTCGTAGTGTCGACTCCGCCGATTCCATTGAACTCATCTGCCCATACCAGCGTATCGTAATTTTGAGCGCTAAGCGTTTGCAGACTAATGGTAAGGAATAGTAGAATTGTTTTTTTCATGTGTTGAAGAAACTGGTTGATTTTTTTAATTAGTGTGAATGAGGTCCTTTGATCCCCGCATTTATTTCCATATCGATAAAATTCTCCTGGGGCGTGATGGGACATGAGTACCCGTCGGTGTAGGCGCAATAAGGGTTGTATGCATAGTTGAAATCCAAAACCATAGTGGTTCCCTCGGGCTTGGTGACGTCCATGAATCGGCCCGTGCCGTAGGAGCTCACTCCCGTAGTTTTATCCATAAAAGGAAGGAATAGGTGGTCCTGATATTCTTCCATGGCCATCAATCGCTTGCTTTGGTAGAGGAACAATTCCAATGTTTGCCCTCGCAGTTCGAAGGTTGCCTTGGCATAGCGGCGGTATGCTCTGCTCACGCCTGAGCTGGTGGCCATGTTGAACCACGCTTCATTTTCGAGCACTAGAATTTGCGCCTCAACGACCATCTCTGGATTATAGCTAAAGAAATCATGTCCGTGGAAAGCGGCACGTTCCTCCGGAGTTAGAGGACTGGTAATGGAATCGGTATAAAAATCGTCCAATTCTTGTTGATACTTCAGCACCTCTATTCGTTCTGGTGTAGCCAACGGAACTAAATCTCCAACAACTTCATTAGGTACCTCGAAGCTCAAGCTGTAGTGGTCTATTTTCAAGCCGTCTTTTGTTGCGCGTACAACACCAACACCTCGGCACTTGCCCATATGTGGTGAATCTAAACGTTCATTAAACCAAAGCGTGTTCCCCTTTCTGTACCAATGGCGTTCGAAGGCCTCGAAGGTCCAAGCGCTTTCTCTTCGGAAATACGGAGCGGCCCAATCTCTGAATTCTCCGGCGGTCCAGTACTCCCCACCGTCAGTGCCTTGGAAGATGCTTTCATCATTATAAAAGGCTCCGAAATAAGCAGCAGAATCAGTAGTAGCGGCTGCTAGGTGCCATTGGTCAATAAATACATTAAGTGTTTGTTCTTCTGGATGAGTATTGCGAATTTTTTCCAACATACTGCTGCCAAGAAGATCGTTTCCTTCCTTGTTTAAGTGCAGTTTATCGGAAACAAAAAGGCCAGAATCGACCTGACCGTTTTTGTCGGTCAGCCAAGGCCAGCAATCCATAAAGTAATAGTTGTAAGCCTCGGTCAATTCTTCTAGATGGCTGTTCACTGCCTTATATTTCGCCAGGTGTTCCCATCGCGAAGGCGAAGGTTTAGGTGAAAGAAGAAACACGGGAAGTTCAGGGTGCTTTTCTTGGATCCAGTTCATAAGTCCCCATGCATCCGAATAAATATCAAACACGGCTCTTTGGCTGCCGTCTTTCTCCACATGAACTATATCATTATCCCCTTCGTAGATAACGAGGATATCTGGTTCAGTAGCAGAAATGAGTTCCTCTTTATAACGGTATAGATCATCGAAACACGAGCCTCCGATACCGGCATTGACCACCTCATATTCCGGGAAACTTTCGGCCAGATTGTCCCAAAGTCGGAAGGTGGAACTTCCGGCAAAAACAATCCTGGATTTTTCGTGAGGAAGTTTCTCAGTCGCTTTGACAATCCGACGTACTTCACGGTTGTAATTCTGACCGCACTGCGCTGAGGCGATGGGTGTGATAAGCAGAGAAATGACGACAGTAAAATAGATAGTTCGGCGCATGGTTTAGGAAACTTCTAGTTTCGTCAAAGTTAAAAGTTTCAGAGTCGTCCTGCAGATTAAAAGGTGATTATTACCCCTTAAGTGCATGAAATCCTACTTTGTCCTGTAATTGTCCGGTGCGGGGTGTGGCTCTAGTTCTTAATATTGTAATCGTAATAAGCAATGGCGCTCAAAGCCTTGTTTTTACAGCGGTTTCAGTCGGGCTTGACTGTAATGGAGATTCGGTTCACACTGCCTCCTTTAAGAGTAAATCCTTCGTTAGAAGGGTTTAATGGTCTCCAACCGCGATAAAATGTATTTCTGACCAATTAAAACTTGAAAGTCCTGCGAAACGGGAATTTTATAATGAAGACAAACAAAGACATTTACTTAGGCGCCCAAAAATTGACAACCTCTCTTAGCGAAGTTCAAGGAACAGAGGTAAAGATTGATGGTGAGTCCTATTACAAGATAGCCAATTACGATACTATGCGTCCTTTTTTCATGAGTATCGTGAGTAATTCAAATCACTGGATGTTTTTATCAAGTACTGGTGGTCTAACAGCGGGTCGTAAAAACAGCAACTTTGCCTTGTTTCCATATTACACCGACGATAAAATAACAGAGTCTTCAGAGACCACAGGATCAAAGACGCTTTGTTTAGTCACGCGTTCAGAAAAGACCAGTCTTTGGGAACCTTTCTCGACAAAATATCAAGGTCTGTACAAGCTAAGCCGCAACCTTTACAAGAACTCTTACGGTAACAAGGTAAAGTTCGAAGAGGTCAATCACGACTTGGGACTCACCTTTAGCTATGAATGGAATTCAAGCGATAAATTTGGTTTTTTACGTAAATCTGCTTTGATAAATCATGGCTCAGAGGCCGTTTCAGTACAATTCATAGATGGACTCCAAAACTTACTTCCGTATGGAGTTGAAGATGCACTTCAAAATGCAAGTAGTAATCTAGTAGATGCCTATAAGAAGTGTGAGCTGGAGGCGTCAGTGGGATTAGGTCTATTTTCCCTAAGTGCGATTATAGTAGACAAGGCAGAACCTAGTGAGGCTTTACGTTCAAACGTAGCCTGGTCGCTTGGAAGGCCTAATGCGATAAAATTATTATCATCTAAGCAACTGGATGCTTTCAGAAAAGGTGAATTGCCCACGCAAGAGGTCGATATCAAGGCTGAACGCGGTGCCTATATGATTTGCGATTCCGTAGAACTAGCTTCTGGTGCAACAGAGCACTGGAGTATTTTAGCTGATGTCAATAAAGGACCTGTAGAGGTGGCTGATCTAATGGCAGCTTTGAAGCATCCCGAAGTTTTACTGGCTGAAGTTGCTAAAGATGTAGAAGAGGGTTCAGAACATCTCGTAGAATTGGTAGCTGCATCAGACGGCTTACAACTAACAAATGATCGGTTATTGAATATTCGTCATTTCGCAAATACCATGTTTAACATTATGCGTGGTGGAATATTTGACGACAATTATACCATCGAGAAGGACGATTTCACCAATTACATTCACAAGGCGAATATTGAAGTTTTTAAAAGAGTAGAATCTACCTTAGAAGAGCTTGACGAGGTCTTTACACTTCAAACATTGAAAACCATCGCTGCTAAAGCAACGGATGCAGATTTCAAACGCTTGAGTTACGAATACCTCCCGTTAAAGTTTAGTCGTCGTCATGGTGATCCGTCTAGGCCGTGGAATAAGTTTTCAATCAATACTCGAAATGAAGTTGATGGATCTAAGATTTTAGATTACCAGGGAAACTGGCGTGATATTTTTCAGAATTGGGAAGCTTTAGCGCATTCCTACCCGGAATTTATGGAGGGAATGATTCATAAATTCTTGAATGCAACTACATTCGACGGATACAATCCTTACCGCGTCATAAAAGACGGATTTGATTGGGAAACCATCGAACCAGATAACCCCTGGTCCTATATTGGGTATTGGGGCGATCATCAAATCATTTATCTCCTTAAGTTTCTTGAATTCATTGAAGAATATTATCCGGGGAAATTGAAGGACTACTTCACTCAGGACCACTTTGTGTATGCGAATGTTCCTTACCGTATCAAGGAGTATGCAGATCTTTTGAAGGACCCTAAAAATACCATTGACTTTGACCATGAGGCCGAAGAAGCTATTCAGGCAAAACGCGCAAGCCTTGGTATCGACGGCGCCTTAATAGTCAATGCTAGTCAGGCCATTCACAAGGTGAATTTCATAGAGAAAATCCTAGCTACAGTGCTTGCAAAGGTGTCCAATTTTATTCCGGAAGGCGGAATTTGGATGAATACACAGCGCCCAGAATGGAACGACGCGAATAATGCCTTAGTAGGTAATGGCGTCAGTATGGTTACATTGAATTATTTACGTCGATTCTTAAGTTTTATGGATCATTTGCTTGCTGATGCAGGCGAAGAAGTGAAGATTTCAGCTGAATTGGCCACGTTCTTTACCAGTGTGAAAACAACGCTCGAAGCGCATCAAAATTTATTGAACAGTTCCATTTCAGACGCCGATCGCAAGCTGGTTTTAGACGGTGTTGGCCAGCCAGCCAGTGCCTATAGAAAAGGTATTTATGAAACAGGATTTTCCGGAACCTACACGTCGGTTGCTATCGCTGATATTCGTTCGTTTACAAAGACGGCAAATGCCTACATGGAGCATTCCATAGATGCAAACAAGCGTGCAGACGGCTTGTACCACGCATATAACTTAATGACTGTGACTGAAACAGGCGTGAAGATCAGCTATCTGCCCGAAATGCTTGAGGGTCAGGTTGCGGTATTGAGTTCGAAATACCTGAGCGCTCATGAAGGTGCAGCAGTTTTAGATGCTTTGAAAGCCAGTGCCTTATTCCGAGAGGATCAGTACAGTTACATTCTGTATCCTAATAAAGAGCTTCCTAGATTTGTAGATAAAAACTGCATTCCGGCAGCACGTGCTGAAGTCTCTGAGCTTGCACAAACATTGGTGGCAGACGGCAATAAAACGGTGATTTTAAAAGACCGCAATGGACGCTACCATTTTAACGGTATGTTCAATAATGTCAACAATTTGCACGCAGCTTTGGATGCATTGCCAGCAACTTATGCGCCCCTGGTTGCGAAAGACCGAACTTTATTGGCAACAGTTTTTGAAGAGGTGTTTGATCATAAATCGTTCACCGGTCGTTCAGGAACATTCTTTGGTTACGAAGGATTAGGATCCATTTATTGGCATATGGTTTCGAAATTGCTTTTGGCTACCTATGAAAACACAAATGCTGCACTAACTGGAGACGATCCATCTCTTGTGGGCAGAATGTTCGATCACTACTTTGAAGTTTTAGCGGGTATCGGTGTACACAAATCGCCTGAACTCTACGGTGCATTTCCAACCGACCCGTACTCTCATACACCAGGAGGTAAGGGCGCGCAACAGCCGGGAATGACCGGTCAAGTGAAGGAGGATTTGATATGCCGTTTTGGTGAGTTAGGCGTTCATGTAACAGGTGGTCAATTATCTTTTGTACCCAAAATTCTTCGTAAAGAAGAATTTTTAACGCAGGCAAAGACATTCAACTACATCACATTGGACAATAAGAAGGAGCACATTGTCCTAGATCCAGATTCTTTGGCGTTCACATATTGTCAGGTTCCGGTGGTCTACCGTTTAGGTGATTCCGAGAGCATCACAGTGGTTACAGGATCCGCCAGCAGTACTATAAAGGGTTCTGCCCTAACTAAAGAATGGACGAATGAATTGTTCCAACGTACCGGTAAAGTTGTTCGTTTAGAGGTTACCGTGGTTAAATAAATGATAAGATGAAACGAGGACTAAGAAATATAGCCGCATTACTACTTGCAGCAGCAAGCTTGTTTTCTTGTTCATCTAAACAAACACCTATGACAAATTCCAAAATCGCCGCTGATATTTTGAGTACTCCTGAATACCGAGCCATCTCCTATGGTGGCTACCGAGAAAAGGAGCGTTCGGAGCAACCTACAATCGAACAGTTAAAGGAAGATTTGAAGATTATGTCTGCTATGGACATTAAGATGCTACGTACTTATAATTTGCAATTGCCGCATGCATCGAACGTATTGAAGGCCATCCGCGAATTGAAAGAGGAAGATCCTTCGTTCGAAATGTATGTGATGCTGGGTGCATGGATCGATTGTTTAAATGCTTGGACCGACCATCCTGATCATTCCATTGAAGATGAGAAAAACAATGAAAGCGAGATTCAAAATGCAGTCCACTATGCGACCGAATACCCTGATATTGTCAAAGTAATTGCGGTTGGAAACGAGGCCATGGTGCATTGGGCGAGCAGCTATTTTGTCCATCCTGCCGTTATTTTGAAGTATGTAAACTATCTGCAGGAGTTGAAAAAGTTAGGGAAACTCTCCTCTGATCTTTGGATAACATCCTCTGACAACTTTGCCTCTTGGGGTGGCGGAGAATGGGATTACCACCTGCCAGAGCTAGAGTCGCTAGTGAAGGCTGTAGATTATGTCAGTATGCACACCTATCCTTTTCACGATACCCATTACAACAATGCGTATTGGGAAAGTCCAGCGGATGACGAAGAAGGCTATTCCGATCATGACCGCGTGCTGTCTGCGATGCAACGTGCCGCATTTTATGCGCAAGCTCAATACCAAAGTGTGGTTTCCTACGTGCACGGCATCGACCCTAAAAAACCCGTTCATATTGGCGAAACGGGTTGGTCTTCAGTAAGTGTCGGCTACTATGGTAATAACGGTTCATTCGCTGCCGATGAATACAAGCAAGCTTTATACCATCAGGCCATGCGGGAGTGGACAGATGCTGAAGGAATAAGTTGTTTTTATTTCGAAGCATTTGATGAGCAATGGAAAGACGGAAACCATCCGGAAGGATCTGAGAACCATTTTGGACTGATCACCCTAGAGGGTCAGGCAAAGTTCGCCTTGTGGGATGCCGTGGATAATGGCGATTTTGAAGGGTTAGTAAGAGGTGGGAATCCCATAACGAAAACCTTTGAAGGCGATACAACGGCGATGCTCCAAACGGTGAGTGCACCTAAAAGAAGAAAATAATGAGAATTGCATCTGTATTGTTAAGTGTAACGATTCTTGCGGCTTGTATGCGAAAACAGGTGGACGAACCTGTGGAAAGTGCTCTTACTGCCTCATCATGTTTTAAAGCGATATGTTACCATCCTGTTCCACAGGGAGACACTTTGCGCAGCTGGGAGACCTTGGAGACTGATCTGGCACTTATGAAAGAGGTCGGTATCACCACCATAAGAGTGTACATACCCATAGCAGATGAAGCGATCCTTGATAAAATAGCTGCAGCAGATATGCGTGTAATCACCAGTTTTGGCTACAATCAGGACAGTGTTTATGATCTGCTCTCAGGCAGCTACATAGATTATGTGGCCCAATACAAAACACATCCCGCTATCTACCTCTGGGAGTTAGGTAATGAGTACAACTACCATCCTGAATGGTTTGGCGACGATTTGAATATTTGGTACGATGCCTTAGAACAGGCAGTAGATGCCATACACGCTATCGATACACTGCACCCGGTAACTACTGCACACGGAGAAATCCCTGATTCATTAGCACTGTACAAAGGCCGCAATCTTGATATGTGGGGCTTTAATGTCTATCGTTGGGACGTACCAGGATCATTTTTTGCAGATTGGGCAGAACGTAATGATAAGCCGTTCTATTTTTCTGAGGTAGGCGCAGATAGCTATATGACCGTAGCAACAGATTCGTTCGCTCAAGGGGAAAACCAAAAGGCTCAAGCGGCAGCGGTGGCTCATATTCTTGATGAGATTTTAGCGAATGAATCGCGTTGCACTGGAATTACATTGTTCTCTTTCACAGACGGTTGGTGGAAAGCGGGTAATCCAGATGTACATGATATCGGTGGATGGGCGCCTCACAGTTCAGGCGTACCATATGACGGATCTCCGAACGAAGAATATTGGGGAATCGTAGATATTAATCGAGAGAAGAAGGAAGTTTTCGAGGTAGTCAAAGCACGTTTTAATAAAGTAAAATAGAATGAGAAAATCGGTTTGGTTCTTAATCACGGTCATTGGATTGGCCAGTTGCACAACGAAAAGCACATCGAACATGAATGTTTTTGAAACCTCCGCCAATGGCAATTTACATGCTGTAAAAAAAGACTTTACGAAGTCCGAGCAGCATTCCACCGTTGCGATTGACACGAAAAAAAGAAGACAAACCATTATTGGTTTTGGTGGTGCTTTTACCGAAGCAACAGCACATAATATCAATCTATTAAGCCCTGAGAATCGCGCAACCATCATTGACGCATATTTTGGGGAAGAAGGTGCCGCGTATTCACTCACACGCACCCACATGAATTCTTGTGATTTTTCGGTTTCTAATTATTCGTACTCGCCGGTTGAAGGGGATACTGCGTTGAAGCACTTTACAATAGACCCAGATCGTACTGCTATTTTACCTATGATTAAAGATGCGCAGACTGTTTCGAAAGAAGGTTTTAAAATATTTGGTTCGCCTTGGACCGCTGCACCGTGGATGAAGGACAACAATAACTACGTCGGAGGAAAACTTAAAAAAGAGTACTACCCAACTTGGGCCTTATTCTTTAGCAAATACGTAGACACTTATAAAGCAGAAGGTGTAGATATATGGGGGTTCACCGTTGAAAATGAGCCGCACGGCAACGGTAATAATTGGGAGAGTATGCACTATTCTCCTGAGGAAATGACCGATTTTGTGGTGAATCACCTAGGACCACAGTTAGAAGCGGACGGCAAAGGTGATCTCATCATCATGGGATACGACCAGAACCGCCAGGGCGCGCCAGAATGGGTGGATGTCATGTACCGCGACGATACAACAAAGCGCTATTACGATGGTCTAGCC
>JAKMEB010000049.1 GCA_022426185.1 Schleiferiaceae bacterium | reverse complement strand
GCATATCGGTCATCAAACCTTGCAGCGCAGGAATACCGAGACCCGCGACTACAGTTCCGCTCTGAGGTAGCGTTTTAAGAATGCCGTAAAATTCCAATCTTCTCAGAGCATCACGAAGCTGGGTTCTGCCAACACCAAAACGATCGCTTAACATACGTTCAGAAGGTAAACGGTCACCCGGCTTCAATTGCCCTGATCCTATTTGATCGCGTATCTGCCGGATGATTTTATCCACCGGGGATTCTACCTTGATTTCCGAAAAGTTGTTTAATATTTCCATTAGTGCAGTGTGCTAAAGTTTACACCATTGAAGATATGGTGCGAAAAGAAGAACTGCAGGCAGGATACCCGATTACTTACCACATTTTCCGCTAAGTGCAGCTTTTCAATCAAGTTTAAATCCTTGATTAGAATAGGACTGCACACAACGTACTGAATTCTATCACTAAGCTGAAGCGCGTAAGCTGGCATGATTCTTTAGTTTGGCCGGAGCGTAATCAAACGCATAATTGGTCGACCAGTTAATTAGTTTACCAATAATACGATGCTTTTAACATATTATAAGGTCTTTATTACATTTTATTTTGAATACACTTTTCAACAGTGTATTCATCTTATTATCAATAATTTAAATGATTTACATTATAGATAAATAGGCGTGATTAAGAAATTGTAGCGTCTTTTTTACATCGGTAAAAGCCAAATTGGTCGACCAAAATAGAAAATACTTAAAGTAAACGACAAGGGAGCTGCTTTCAAGTATTCTATCTTTCATAACTTTACTCTTATGGAACGAATTCTACTAATGACTCTTGGGTCCAGGGGGGATATGGAGCCTTATTTGGCGCTCGGTGAAGAACTAAAAGATGCCGGTAACGAAGTTGCCTTTTGCATGCCTGAACAATTTCGTTCATTGGCCGCAGAGGTGAGTGAGCACTTCTTCCCGATGACGCACGAATACCTCGATTTAATCAATGATCCAGACGTCAAAAAAATAACCGGTCAAATCGGTTCAGGGTGGAGTCGAATCAGAACACTATTTAAACTCTTACGCGAAACCAAATCGATTCAACTGCAATTGATACGAGAGCAACGAGCTGCAGATTTGAATTTCAAGCCGAATAGAATAGTCTACCATATAAAATGTGCCTACCCCGTTATGGCAGCATTACGTGCTAAGCGTCGCGTTGAATTACTCATACCTATGCCCTGTTTGGTTCACCCTGTTCGAGAATTACCCGCTATCGGTATGGGCCAATTCAATACTAAGTGGTGGAATAAAATGAGCTATACATTAACTAATGAAGCAATGATTTCTCAAGCTATTATAGGCTTTGGAAATAAAATCATGATCGAATGGGGTTGGGCCCCCATGAAACGTAAGGAAGTCAAGCATTTTTTACTCAAGGAAGTGCCCGTGGAATATGCCATCTCCAAGAATCTCTTCCCTCAGCCTGTCTATTGGCCAGATCACGTTAAGGTCACAAATTTTCGTGAACGCAATAAATCGAAACATTGGGAACCTTCAGAAGATCTCACCCGATTCATTGAGAAATACCCCAATCCAGTTTATGTAGGCTTTGGCTCAATGATCAATGCCCAACCTAAGGAAGTGGGCCAAGCTTTGCTAGAATTAAGCAAAAAGCATCATCTTCCATTATTCATCAACTCTAGTTGGGGAGGTATTGAAATAGAAAATCCTTTACCCGAAAACATTTTTCTAGTAAAGGACATTCCTTACGACTGGCTCTTTAGCCGTGTTCGTTCCATAGTGCATCACGGTGGCTCCGGAACCACTCACAGTGCCTTACGCTTTAATAAACCACAGCTTATTCTACCGCACATCGCGGATCAATTTCTTTGGAACAAGCTCATCCACGAATCCGGCATAGGACCACTAGGGTTTCCCATAAAGAAGTTTACTTCTGCTCGTTTTGAAGAAAAAGTACTAGAACTACTCAACTATTAGCGTCTGTTCGAAGATCGCTTGCCGTGAGCAGGGGCACCTGATCGTGAGTTTCTGCCACCTTGCTTAGGACCACGCTGTCCACGTTGAGAACGCTGTCCTTGTTTTGCCGGGATGCGGTTTTCTGGAATTGACCATTCCTCAGCGGCCCCTTCGGTAAAAGGGTGCTCCTCAATCAACGGTACTTTTGCTTTTATGAGTTTTTCAATATCCTTGAGATAGCCTCGTTCATCTGCGGCACAAAAAGAAATTGATGAACCCGAAGCATCAGCACGTCCTGTCCTACCAATGCGATGAACATAGGTTTCAGAGATATTAGGAAGTTCATAATTTACGACATGTTCTAGTCCCGAAATGTCAATGCCTCGAGCTGCAATATCAGTTGCTACCAAAACACGAACTCTTCCCTCTTTAAACCCTTTTAAAGCTTTTTGACGTGCATTTTGGCTTTTGTTACCATGTATAGCTGCTGCACTTATGCCTTTCTTATCAAGAATTCGAACGACCTTATCGCAACCATGCTTCGTTCTACCAAAGACCAACACACTACCTTCTAATTCTTCTTTAAGCAAGTGAATAAGTAATGACGGCTTTTCACTCTTGCTTATGTAGTATACACATTGCGAGACGCGCTCTGCGGTAGGCTTCTCCACAGCGATACGAACTTGCTTGTAATTAGGCTTTAGAATCTGTCCGCTCAACTCCATTATAGTCTTGGGCATGGTAGCTGAGAAAAACAGACTTTGACGTTTTGCGGGGATTAATCGCAGTAATTTTTTAATATCATGAATGAAGCCCATGTCTAACATTTGATCAGCTTCATCCAAAACAAAATGTGTTAGGTTACGTAGGTCGATGTATCCCTGACCCTGTAAATCTAATAGTCGTCCTGGTGTAGCCACCAAAATATCGACGCCTCTTTTGAGCTGATCAATTTGAGGGTTTGCACCAACACCACCGAAAATAACGGCAGTACGAAGTGAGGTTCCCGAAGAATAACGCTTGGCATTTTCAGCGACCTGCAAGGCCAATTCGCGAGTTGGCGTAACTACCAATGCTTTTATACTCCGTCTGCGTTCTGAAGGAGCATTTAGTACATGCTCTATAATTGGAATGGTAAAAGCAGCTGTTTTCCCGGTACCGGTCTGAGCGGTACCTAGTAAATCAAAACCTTCTAAAAGGATAGGTATACTTTGGGCTTGAATAGGTGTCGGTTGGGTATAGCCTTGTTGTTTTAAGGCGGATAGAATTTGAGGCTTAAGCCCCAATGAATCAAAGGTCATATGTTGTTTTTAGGCTGTCGTTAACTTAACGAAGCGCTGCAAAGGTAGGCTTTCTGCAGTCAGTGAAATTTTATTTTGCAATAACGATAGCATTACTATTGTTTTTCAGTGCTAAACAATTGATTGCGATAGGCGTTATATCCCCTTATGAATGCATTAAACATAACTATCAGCTCGAAGCTGTACAGCAAAAACCCGGACGAGACCGAACTGGGCAGACGCATTTTATCAAAGAGTATCGCTTTGATGGACGAACTGGGTTTTGAGCAGTTGACTTTTAAAAAAGTGGCGCGTGAAATGGTGAGTACTGAATCCGGGGTATACCGCTACTTTCAAAACAAACACCAATTACTAACCTATCTAATTAACTGGTATTGGGGATGGCTAGAGGTAAAAATGGCGCAGGAATTTATGCTGCTCAATAGTCCTCAGGATAAGCTAAAAAGGGCCATTGAGTTATTGGTACTTCCAATGGAACAAGACGAACGTATACCGCATATTGATGAACGCGTATTGCAACGTATTGTAGTTGCTGAATACCCGAAGATTTATCTTACCAAAGACGTTGATCATGAAAATAAAGAAGGGTATTTCTTGGGCTACAAACAAATCTGCGAAACCTTGAGCCAATTGGCACTGCAGATCAATCCAAACTATCCGTATCCACACAGTCTTTTTGCTACCATTATAGAAGCTGCACAGAGCCAGCAATTTTTTGCAGAGCACCTCCCACGACTTTCAGATTCATCAGGAAGTAAAAACGAAATAGTGCGATTCTTAACAGATATGACTCTCAAATCCTTACACCATTAATGGTGTAGATTATTGCAGTCTAAGCGCGGTGAAATGACTCCAGCTTTCCGCAAGGTTCTAGAAGGCTCCTCACTCGCATTTTTTTTTACATTGCAGAGTGTTAACCGACATTCTAAATGAACAAAACTTGGAATTGGGCGCTAACCGTCGCCCTCGCTGGATTTTTATTTGGCTTTGATACGGTTGTAATCTCCGGTGCAAATGCACCCATCAAAGAACTTTGGCAAACCTCCGCTTGGTTTCATGGCGTATTCATCATGTCGATGGCGCTTTGGGGCACGGTGCTTGGATCTTTAGCCGGGGGTATTCCAACTAAACGAATAGGCCGTAAGAAAACCCTTATTTTGGTAGGCGTTCTTTACCTAGTAA
>JAKMEB010000153.1 GCA_022426185.1 Schleiferiaceae bacterium | reverse complement strand
GTTGGCATAGCGCGAGGGGCAATGGAAGCGGCAATTGCCTATGCAGACGAAAGAGTGCAATTCAATAAGAAAATTCGTTCGTTTCAAGGGGTGAGTTTTAAGCTAGCTGACATGTCCACTAAAGTATACGCTGCAGAATTAATGACGCGACATGCCGGCGCGCTTAAGGAGGAAGGCAAACCCATGACACAAGAAAGCGCCATGGCTAAACTGTATGCTTCCGAAATTTCAACTGAGGTTGCAAATGAAGCAGTGCAAGTCTTTGGTGGATACGGATATACGAAAGATTATCCGGTAGAAAAGTTTTATCGTGATTGTAAGCTTTGTACCATAGGTGAAGGGACATCGGAAATACAGAAAGTTGTTATTTCACGAAACCTATATAGGTAACTTCTTGCCACTGCAGCGCTTACTGCAATACTTTACGTTTTCCCAATCTCGTTCCCACTTCTTTCGCCAAGAGAAGTGTCTGCCGCATGTGGTGCAAACTTTTTCTGGTAAGTGTTGTTTCTTATGCATAACTGTAAAACGACTCCGCACATTGAAAGGTTCTTCAATCATTAAAAAACTTACGGATAGGGAAGTGGATCGAGTCGTAGAAATGGCTTGGGAAGATCGTACGCCATTTGATGCTATTACCGCTCAATTTGGGATTTCAGAAGCCGAGACCATTGCGCTCATGCGCTACCAAATGAAGCCGAAATCTTGGCGTATGTGGCGTGCGCGAGTTCAAGGTCGCGGAACCAAGCATATTGCTAAACGAGACTTTGAAGTAGGTCGCCACAAGTGCAGTCGCCAGCGGGCTATTTCGTTTAATAAGATTTCAAAGCGATAATTTTATTGTTTTTAACCCTGTAAATCAATGAGTTAAATCGTTTACTCATTGTTCGTAAGCCATCGAATTAAAGGCTTTTTTCTCATGAAAAAATGCCTTATTTTCGAATCTCAACCTGACTATTATGAATTTGAAACGTTTTGTTGCCATCGCAGTGTTGTCCTTGCTGTCTTTTCAAGGCTATGCTTCTCACCTTTTAGGTGGTGAGATTGTATGGAAATGTAAACCAAACGGTAAGTACCAGTTTACTTTGGTGGTCTACCGAGATTGTGGTGGTATATCACTTCCTACATCGGCACAATCCTTAGCTACGAATGCTGGTGTCAGCATTTCGTGTGCATACATCAGTACTACAGATGTTGTTCCTTCCTGTTACACCGGAACTACTTCATGTTCAGGAGCAACCTCGGGAACGGGAAAAATGCAGAAGTACGTTTACCGTTCTGGGGACATTACGTTGACTGGAACTCCGCCTGCTTCGGGTTGGTATTTTACTTGGAACAGTTGCTGTCGCCCAAGTAGTATTACCAATGTAGTCAGTCCGGGAGGGGCGAGTTACTTGCTACGTGCAGTGATGTACCCTTACACGCCACCTGGCGCAACTGGGCCACTTTCTGCGGGAACTGCGGCAAACCCAACTTGTTTTGACAGTTCACCTAACTTTTTAGAAGATCCGCAAGTAATTTCTTGTACAGGTGTTGACGTGGTTTACAATAACTTAGGATACGATCCTGACTTAGATTCTTTGTATTACAATTGGTCTTATCCGTGGGATGCATCATCTTATTCTGCGAACCCTTCTTCAAATTCAGTGAGTTTCGTTTCCGGTTATTCTTGGAACAGCCCCTTACCTAGTGGCTCAACATCAACAGCAGCATCTATTGACGGTGAGACGGGTGAAATAACGTTCAATTCCGGCGTTGCTGGTTCTTGGGCTACTTGTGTTGTCATTGAAGAGTGGCGTTGTGGACAGAAAGTTGGTGAGATTTACAGAGATATTCCAATCGTAACTCTTGCTTGTACACCCCCTACAGGATTGTGTTCATCTGCTTTTGTTGACGAGGCTCCCGACATGTCTTTGACACCAGATAACTCCTTGATGAATGCCACGGTTTTAACCCCGGTAACCAACTCTGCGGGCGATACGATCTATTTTTACACGGAAGCCTTTCCTGGCGATACCGTCCGTTTTAAAATTACCGCATCGGATGCCTATCCCAACCCCAACTGTTCATCTCAAAACATTCAATTCAGTGCCTCTGGTGGTAATTTAAGTTCAGCGGCAAATTATGGTAATGCAAACTCATGTTTGTTTAATCCACCATGTGCCACGCTAACTTCATTGAATCCTGGAAGTGTATTTACATACCCGGGGTTGAATGATGCTCAATTCAACTGGAATATTACTTGTAACCACCTCTTTTATCAAGAATATCAATGTGGTACTTTAAAATCGGAATATTCCTTTTACTTGCGGATGCAGGATGACCAGTGTCCTATCAACCGTTTCTCCTACAAAAAGGTAGTTGTCAAAGTGAAAAACTATATGCCAGGTATGCCTAGCGTAGATAACACTTGTATTCAACAAGATGATCAGGGTGTGACATTTGATTGGGTTGCAAATCCAGACACCGGCTTTAATTGGGATTTCTACATCATCAATCACATCGATACATTGGGTAATACCTCCGTGGTAGACACTATTTATGATTGGGCAACCCAGACCTATACGCATACAGGAGCTGATCCTAATGCTGTGAATGGATACACCGTACAAGTTGGAGGGGGTTGTGGATTGCTTTCCGATCCTTCGCCAGTTCTACAAAATATCCGTGTGGGCCTTCAGGCGTTTCCGCCTCCACCAAACTCATCTATCGCACAGATCGATTGGAATTCTTGGATGCGTGGAAACGATTCAACGGCGTACGACGTTTGGGTTGAAGCACCGATAAGTTCAGGTAATTGGACGCAGTTAGGTACAACCATGGACACTACATGGACAGATACAGTCGCTTTCTGTGGTGAGTGGTTGAATTATGAAGTCCGGTACAGTACCACTTGTACGAGTTCTTCGGATAGTGGGTTCTTCTCTGATAAAACACCACCAGCACCTATCGTTTTTGATAGCGTTACCGTAGCGGGTGGTAACCTAGCAGCCATGTCTTGGGAAGCTTCATCTGATAGCGATGTGGTCTATTATCGCATCTACAGAAGAGATAATTCTGGATTCTTACAGCCTGTTGATTCTATTTTGGCCTCTGACTATGCTACATCAATGCCATACATCTACCAGCTTTCAAATGCTGAAAATGAGAGTGAAGAGTATGTGATTACTGCTATTGATAGTTGTGGTAATCAAAGCAGCGTTGGGAATACCATTCCTTCCAGCACGATGTACCTTTTCTTGGGTATAGACCCATGTGATGGATATGCTCGCATTAGATGGAACACTTATAAAACTTGGACCCAGACGCAACCTAAGGAATACAATTTGTATTGCGATATCACCGATCCTTTAGGGGGAGTCATATCTGGTGTGCTTCTGAAGGGTGGTACTTTGGATACTACTTTTAACCATTATGGTATCATTAACGGTTATTCCTATTGCTATTATGTTCGTGCAGTAGATACGACAGGTACAATAACGAGTACTTCAAATAAAATTTGTAACAGTTCAGCTGTAGTTCAGGGCTCCAAAGTCTTGTATTTAGGTAGAGCATCCGTAACGTCTCAAAACGGAATAGATCTCTACGCCTATATTGATAAGGATGCAGATGTTATCGATTATCAAATCCAACGCGCTGATGCGGAAATTGGCCCTTATTTAACCATAGGGAATGTAGCCAAGCCAGCCTTAGGTCCTTGGGAAGTTAAGTTCATTGACTATACTGCAGATCCAATGAATAGAAAGTACTTCTATCGGATCGCTTCTCGCGATTCTTGTGGTGCTTTGGATACGTTATCAAACTTAGGAACGAATATGCTTCTTGACGTAGAAGCTATTGGGAATCTTTCTAATACATTGACCTGGACTCATTACAGAGAATTCGATGCTGGTGTAGAGGAGTATAAGATTTATAGATCTATTGATGGTGGTTCTTCTTTTTCTTTAGCTACGACGACGACGGATTCGGTATACAATGATGATATCAAGCCGTACTCGAATTCGAAAGGTAAGTTCTGTTACTACATCAAAGCTATTGCGAAGGATGGTATAATTCCATGGCGCGATGAGTTTGGTGAAAAGTTTAATGCTCGTTCGAACGTAGCTTGTGCTGTGCATAAAGCACGCTTATGGGTGCCTAGCGCGTTTAGTCCTAATTCTCAGATCATTGAGAATAGAAAGTGGAAACCTCAAGGTGTATTTGCGCGTCCTGACAGCTATACCTTGTTCGTTATGAACCGTTGGGGGCAAGAAGTCTTTAGAACGAATGATCTCAATGAAAGTTGGGATGGTAAAGTAAATGGCGAAGTAGCTGCCATAGGTGTTTACACGTATTATATAAAGTATAGAAGTATCGAAGATGTACCTGTCGAGGAACGTGGAACATTTACCTTACTTAACTAATTGTTAAAATATTAAGATAATTGAACGGGCGACCATTGGTCGCCCGTTTTAGTTCGTAGAAATTGCTTAATTTTGGGCGCAATTCAAATCGGAATTGCAATGCCTTACAACAACGACAAAGTTCTAGGTCTAGGACTTACTTACGACGATGTACTTTTAGTACCGAACTATTCAGAAGTTCTGCCGCGCGATGTGGACTTATCTTCTCGTTTTACAAAGAACATTGGTCTCAAGACACCTATAGCTAGTGCTGCAATGGATACAGTCACGGAAAGTGCGATGGCGATTGCTATTGCTCAAGAGGGTGGTATTGGAGTGATTCATAAGAATATGACCATTGAACAACAAGCAGTAGAAGTTCGTAAGGTGAAGCGCGCGGAAAGTGGTATGATCTTAGATCCAGTAACGCTCACGAAGGACGCTACGGTTCGGGATGCAAACGCTATGATGTCAGAATTTCGTATTGGAGGAATTCCTGTTGTGAATGAAAATACAGAACTCATTGGTATCGTAACCAATCGCGATTTACGCTTTGAAAAAGATAATGATCGCCTCATCAGTGAGGTTATGACTAAAGAAAACCTCATTACAACCAAGCCTAATGGCAGTATGGATGAGGCAGAGTCTATGCTCCAGGAGCATAAAATAGAGAAGTTACCGGTGGTAAACGAGCACAATAAGCTAGTTGGTCTTATTACCTACCGTGATATCACAAAAATTAAGATTAAGCCAAATGCCAATAAGGATGAATTTGGTCGTTTACGCGTTGCGGCTGCAGTAGGTGTTACACAAGATGTGGTAGAGCGTGTCACCGCTTTAAATGAAAGTGGAGTGGATGCGGTCATTATTGATACGGCTCATGGTCATACCAAAGGTGTCGTAGAGGCGCTACAGCGCGTGAAGACAAAGTTTCCTAATCTTGATGTAGTAGTTGGAAACATAGCTACACCAGAGGCTGCGTTGTATTTGATGGAAGCAGGTGCGGATGCTGTAAAGGTGGGAATTGGCCCCGGTTCGATATGTACTACCCGTATAGTAGCAGGTGTAGGCTTCCCACAATTGAGCGCTGTTATGGAAATTGCGAAGGCTATTGATAACCGGATACCTATTATAGCTGATGGTGGTATCAGGTTCACGGGGGATATTGTTAAAGCCCTTGCAGCTGGTGCAGATTGTGTCATGTTGGGATCCATGTTTGCTGGTACCAAAGAGAGTCCTGGTGAAACCGTGATTTACGAAGGCAGAAAATATAAGACCTATCGTGGAATGGGTAGTGTAGAAGCGATGTCGGACGGTTCAAAAGATCGCTATTTCCAAGACGTAGAGGACGATGTGAAAAAATTGGTTCCCGAAGGTATTGTGGGTCGAGTCCCATATAAAGGAGAAGTAAGTGAGGTCATGTACCAATTTATTGGTGGATTGCGCGCTGGAATGGGGTATTGTGGTTCTTCGGATGTAACCACTTTAAAAGACTCGGCTAAATTTATTCAAATTACAGCGGCTGGGATGCAAGAAAGCCATCCGCACAACGTAAGTATAACAAGAGAAGCACCTAACTACAGTAGAAGATGAAAATGATGAATAAATTGTTATGGATTGCCCTAGTTTTTATGGGCGTACAATCAAGTGCACAGGAAGTACTGTTTACTGTTGGTGGCCAAAGTATAACGACTGAAGAGTTTCAGGCAGTATATGAGAAAAATAAAGGGGTGGGTGCTGCATTGGACCCCAAAACCCCTGAAGAATATTTAGAGCTGTATATCAATTTCAAATTGAAAATTGCAGAGGCTTATGCGCTTCAGCGTGATACCGCAACAAGTTTTAAAAACGAGTTTGGTGGGTATCGTGCACAATTAGCTAAACCGTACTTGAGCGATCAAGGTGCGGAAAACGAATTAGTCCAGCAGGCCTATTCGAGAATGGAAGAGGAAGTCCGTGCAGCACACATTATGATTTCCTTAGAGGCAAATGCGCTCCCTTCCGACACATTAAAGGCCTACAAGCAATTGCTTGATTTACGAAAGTCGATTTTATCAGGGAAGACAAAGTTTGAAGATGCTGCACGCGAGACGAGTGCAGATACTTGGAGTGCAAAAAACGGAGGTGATTTGGGCTACTTTACCGCATTTAATATGGTTTATCCTTTCGAATCGGCGGCTTATGAATTAGAAGTCGGCGGTCTTTCTAAACCTGTTCGAAGTCAGTACGGCTATCACTTAGTGAAGTTATTAGACCGTCGTTCAGCCAGTGGTGCTGTGCGCGTGCGTCATATTTTCTTCGCATCAAATGGAAAATCATCCTTACAGGAGCAGCAGCGTGCTGAACGTAGCGCGAATGAAATTCATACCCGACTCGAGAATGGTGAGGATTTTATGACGCTTCTTGAATTTAGTGAAGACCGTAAGACTAAAGATGCCATGGGTGAATTACCTGAATTTGGTATCAATAAAATGATGCCTGCATTTGAAGAGGCAGCCTTCGCACTAGAGTCGCCAGGAGATTATTCGTCTCCTGTGGAAACAAGCATAGGTTGGCATGTGATTCAATTAATTGAGAGAAAACCGCTGCCCTCGTTCGAAGACTTGAAATCTGAACTTAAGAAGAAAGTTAAGCGAGATACTAGAAGTAGAGTTGGAGCGAGTCGTTTCATGAAACGTTTAAAGTCGGAATTCGATTTTTCTATTGACGAGCGTTGGTTAGGACGTACCATGAATTTAGTAGATAAAAACGCTTTTGGAACGGGCGTATGGGAACTACCAAGTCTCTCTCGCGATCGCGTCGTAGCCACGTTTGCAGAGGAGAAAATTTATCAGAGCGAGGTACTCAAGTTTTGGTCGAAAAACCAGCGTCAAGATGATCAAGCGGTTCGGGTAGAATTCTTACGAGTATTATTCAATATGTACGCTAATGATCGTATGATGGCTTTAGAAGACAGCCAGTTAGAATCAAAGCATGCAGATTTCAGAAATTTAGTACGTGAGTACAAAGAGGGCATCCTTTTATTTGATCTTACTCAAGAAGCCGTTTGGAATAAAGCAGCTCAAGACAGCGCTGGGATTGCCACTCATTACGAATTAATCAAAGAGCAATACCGCTGGGAAGATCGTATACGTGCTACCTATTGGGTATCTGGCGATGAAAAATTAGCCAAAAAGATTGCAAAGTGGACAGCGAAGGGTAAATCGGAAAAGGTTGAAGAGTTGTTGAAGAATGAAGATGCCTTGAGCGTGGCGGTACAGAACGGTATTTACGAGCGCGGTGATAATTCAGTGGTTAAGGCGCTATGGCAGCAAGAGGCCGGCGTATTTGATCCTGTAGCACTCGATAACGGCAGCTTTGGAGTAGTTCAAATTGATGAGTTTATGGCTAGTGCACCTAAGGAGTTGAATGAGATCAAAGGTTTGGTTATTGCCAGTTACCAAGATGAGCTGGAGAAACAATGGGTAAATGATTTAAGAAGCAAATTTGAGGTGAATGTAAACGAAAATACTAAAGCTCAATTATTCCTGGAATTGCGTTAATGATAAAGTCGATCTTCATAGGGTTAGTTTCCTTAGCATCAGTTGGTTGTGTCTCTAATGGGACTGCGGAGTCGGATGTATTAGCGGAATTAGGAAACAAACAACTTCTTGTAGAAGATATTGCTGATCACTTACCTAAATCTGGTTCAATGAGTACGGCAGATAGTATTTCATTAGTGAACCGTTTGGTTCGGCAATGGGCGGAAAATGCACTGTTGGTTGATGCCGCTGAATTTAATTTACAAGTGGAATTGGCCGATTTTGAGCAGTTGGTGGAGCAGTACAGAAATGACTTACTCAAGCATGCGTATATCGATGGTTACGTAAGTCAACATTTAGATACCACAATAACTCCAGCTCAAGTCAAAGGTTATTACGATCAGAACTTAAGTAATTTTGAACTGAAAGAAAGTATCATACAAGCCTTTTACGCGGCGGCACCATTAAAAGCGCAGAAGACTAAGGAGGCTAAACGTTGGTTTTTATCTGATCGCTATCAGGATAAATATTTAGATTGGGCAGAGGTATTTATCACCAAACAAAGTAATTATGGAGATTCTGTCTGGGTTCCTATGATGGACTTTCTTGAAGAATTACCCCTTGAATCAAATAATCCGTACAACTATCTCAATAGAAGGGCAAGATTTACCTGTGAAGACACAGCATTGGTGTATTTTGTGCAAGTGAATGCGTTACGCATTAAGGATAGTTACAGTCCGCTTCCTTATGTTGAAGAACGGATAAAGAAAGTACTGTTGAACAAGCGTCGACTGGCGCTTATAGAGCAGATTGAAGAAAATATAATTGAACATGCAATTGAAGAAGGCACACTTATTTTACACTAGCTTATTTGCGGTACTATCTGTATTTGCAAGTGCTCAACCGCAAATTGTTGATGGAGTCACGGCGATCGTTGGAGGCGATGTCATCCTTAAGAGTGATATCGAGGAGCAATACGATGTGTTTAACCGTCAGAACTTTGGTAAACCGGTGACTTATTGTGAGGTTTTTGAAGAATTATTATTCCAAAAGTTACTGATTCACCATGCGGCGATTGATTCTATATCGGTTGGTGAAGAGGAGGTGGAATCTAACATGGATCGCAGAATTGAGCAATTGATCATGCAAATGGGTGATCAGAAGAAATTGGAAGATTTCTATGAGAAATCGGTGGTGGAGATTAAAGAAGATATGCGCACGCTTATCAAAGAACAGCTAACCGCCCAACGAATGCAAATGACCGTAGTTGAGGGTATTGAAGTAACTCCTTCGGAGGTTCGTGAATACTACGAAAATCTACCCAAGGACAGTGTACCACTTATAAGCGCAGAGGTAGAATTGAGTCAAATAGTCAAGTTTCCTGCATTATCGGACGAAGCGGAGCAAGAAGTAATAACTAAACTCAACGAACTTAAAGACAGAATTGAAAATGGGACATCATTCTCATCAATGGCTATTCTTTACAGTGAAGATCCAGGTTCGAATAAGAAAGGTGGAGAATACCAAGGCATCCAGCGTGGCGTCTTTGTTAAGGAATTTGAGGCGGTGGCGTTCAATCTACGCAAAGGAGAAATCAGTGATCCTTTTAAGACCGAATTTGGCTATCATATTGTCCAACTGCTAGAGAAGCGTGGAGAAGAATTAGACCTACGTCATATTCTGATAAAGCCAAAACTTACCCAAGAGAATTTGCAAGAGGCAAAGAACTTTTTGGATAGTGTAAGTGTGGCCATAGCAAATGGTGAAATGACTTTTGAAGAAGCCTCAAGACGTTTTAGTGATGATGAACAAACGCGATTCAACGGTGGGCAGATGAGTAATTTCCAAAGTGGAAATAACAAATTTGAAGTATCCCAATTGGACCGTGGTCTTTTTGGTTTGATCAATAGTATTGAAGAAGGTGCTATTACGGTGGCGTCTTTTTATAGGACAGAAGATCAACGTGAAGCATTCCGCATTGTACGTTTGGATGCTAAATATGAACCGCATAGAGCCAATCTGGATCTGGATTTTACTCGCATCAAAGGTTTTGCATTGCAGCAAAAGCAGGCAAAGATCGTTGAGGATTGGAAGAATGAAAAATTAGCCGATACGTTTGTGAAAATCAATGCCGGCTATTACGATTGTGCGGATGCGTTGAACTCTTGGAACAGTAATAATGACTAACGAGCAAATCATTGCTACGCTAGAGAATGCCCCAGCTAAACTGGCGGCGTTTAAATCGGAAGTAGCTAAAGTCATTATTGGACAAGAAGAGGCAGTTGATTTGATCACCATGTCCATTCTTTGTCAAGGACACAGTCTGTTAGTGGGTGTACCTGGATTAGCTAAAACCTTATTAATCACTTCTGTAAGTCAAGCTTTAGGTCTCGATTTTTCACGTATTCAATTTACCCCAGACTTAATGCCTTCAGATATTACAGGTACTGAGGTGTTGAATGCCCAACGCGAATTTACGTTTCATAAAGGACCTGTATTTTCAAATGTTGTTCTCGCGGATGAAATCAACCGAACACCGCCTAAAACTCAAGCAGCTTTGTTAGAAGCCATGCAAGAGAAGAAGGTCAGTGCGGCAGGTAAAACTATGGATTTGCCAAAGCCATTTTTTGTCTTAGCGACACAAAACCCTATAGAGCAGGAGGGAACCTATCCGTTGCCTGAAGCGCAATTGGATCGATTTTTATTTAATATTTACGTGGATTATCCAGCCCTAGAAGAGGAGCGTGCTGTAGTACGCGCCACGACTATTGGCGGAACTAACCCGATTAATCCAGTACTTTCTTCACAGGAGGTCCTTGATCTACAATTCGCCTTGCGTGCCATGCCCGTGACGGATGCTGTAGTAGATTTCGCTGTTGATTTAGCTCGTAAGACCCGACCAGGTAAAGCGGGTGGGAGCGATGTTGCTGCCAACTATTTCTCATGGGGAGCGGGTCCACGCGCATCTCAGAATCTTGTTCTTGCTGCTAAAGCCATTGCAATGATGAACGGAGAGGGTACTCCCAGCACGGCGCATGTTAGACAGATTGCTACTGCCGTATTGCGCCACCGTGTAGTTGTAAATTACAAGGCGAAAGGCGAAGGACTCACTGTCGATCATCTCATTGGTCAACTCCTATAGAGGTTTCATCTGTTAAGACGCGTTAAAGTCTCAAGCATCCCATTAGATAGTTCTATTTTCGTGGTATGTTGAATCATCTTATGAGCAAACTTCGTAAACATGCATTGACTGCAGTCCTCACTGCAGCGGTTCTAGGTGCTTTGTTACTACAATTGAATTTACTCTCTGGTGAATTAGAGTTGCAAAAACAGCAGTTCGATTCGGATGTTAGTGCTACTGCATCGGCTATAAATGAACGAGTGCGTCTGTTCGTTAAAAGAAAGAGTACTGGAGCGCTTAAACAAAGTACCAGCAGTGATTCCACAGTGACCTTAAATACTCCAATGGGCACTACAACACTGCGTTGGTCGGCTACTCAAGGTGCGAATCCTTACGGTTCTGGTTTTGGGATAGATACCAATATGATTTCAGGATTTCTTGATGATTTTCAAAGCTCATTGCCATGGGAAACACTGATATCTTCATCAGAAATGGACAGTGTACTAGAGAGTGAGTTGCGGGTTCATGGAATTCGAACAATGCCAAAATGGGCTGTTGTTGAGAATGGGTATTTAAACAGTTTAATTAGTGATGCTTTCACAACAGATAAGGTTACCTATAATTTTGTTTTAGCGGAGAGTTTTTTCGGCCCGACGCGTCAGTTGTTAATGTACTTTCCTTCAGGAAAGTTTTATTTGGCATCTCGAGTTTATTTGAATCTTTTCGTAACGCTGCTGTTTTCAACGGTCATATTATTCGCTTTCTTTAGTGTGCAACGTCAAGGACGAAAACAAAAACGATTGGCTGCCGTGAAGAGTGATTTCATCAGTAATATGTCGCATGAATTTAAGACTCCATTAGCCACCATCAGCCTTGCCGTTGATGCATTGCTGCGGAACGGAAATAAAATGAATGTGGAGCAAATGCAGCAGTATTTGGGGATTATTAAGAGCGAGAATAAGCGAATGAATGCTCAAATGGAAAGCGTGCTACAGATGTCAATGATGGATAAAGAAGAATTGACATTGACCATGGCACCCATGGATGTGGAAGCCTGTCTGCGTGAAGCTGTAGAACATTTTAAACTGTCGGCAGAACAGCGACAAGGCTGGATAGATTTGAGTTGCGATGCTGGAGATTACGCCATGGAAGGGGATGCAATTCAGTTTAAAAGTGCATTGACCAACCTCATTGATAATGCAATAAAGTACAGTCTGGATGCGCCACAGATCAGTGTGAAATTAGACCATAGCAACGATCAGTATATAATTAAGGTTAAAGACCGAGGTATTGGTATGGATGAAGATACCAAGAGACAAGTTTTTGACCGTTTTTACCGCGCAACCAAAGGAAATATTCATGATGTGAAAGGACACGGTTTAGGTCTTTCCTTCGTTAAAGAAATAGTAGTAAAACACGGTGGTAGCATACAGATGGA
This sequence comes from Schleiferiaceae bacterium, assembly GCA_022426185.1. Lineage (GTDB taxonomy): Bacteria > Bacteroidota > Bacteroidia > Flavobacteriales > Schleiferiaceae > UBA10364. Next base: position 3,630 of record JAKMEB010000153.1, on the reverse strand, counting down.
AAGCACTCTTCATGTGGGAACAACCTTTACACTAGTATTACCGAAAACTGAATAATTATGGAAAAGCAGCGAATCTTATTAGTAGAAGATGATGTGAATTTTGGGAATATGCTCAAGGACACGTTGGACTTTAATGAGTATCAGGTCACGCTCGAACGCGATGGCGTTCAAGGACTACGTGCCTACAAACAAGGCACCTTTGAGCTGTGTATTTTTGATATCATGATGCCCAAAAAAGATGGCTTGACCTTAGCAACGGAGGTGAAAGAGATTGATAATGGCCAGCCCCTAATTTTCTTAACTGCAAAAGGGCAAAAGGAAGATATTATTGCCGGCTATAGTGCGGGTGCTGATGATTATTTAGTGAAGCCCTTTGATACAGACGTTTTACTTTATAAGATTCAAGCTATTATTGGACGTAAAGAAGCTGAAATGGATGAAGAGCCGGATACTTTCACTATTGGAAGTTTTACTCTTGAACCAAAAATCCGCCAACTGAGCCGTGAAGGAGAGTTGATTCGATTAAGCCCGAAGGAAAGTGACCTTCTTAAGATGCTTATTCAACACAAGAACCAATTGATGCCTCGAAGTAAAGCCTTATTGAAAATCTGGCGGGAAGACAACTACTTCACTGGACGATCTATGGATGTATATGTAGCTAAACTTCGTAAATACCTTAAAGTAGATGATCACATTCGCATTGAGAATGTACACGGCGAAGGGTTTCGATTGATTGAGGAAGCTTAAGACCTGCGATTTTTAGGGTTGACCAGTTTTTCCAAAATAAGTTGCGCCTCTCTTTTCGACGCTTTAGTCTTTTTAGTGCCGTACAGTTGGTCGCTTGCATATTTTCTTACCTGGGCGAGATCAACAATAGGCGACATAGGATAGGTCCCAATATCCCATGCTTCCATCTCCCACATCATTGGTGGAATGGTCCACGGTTCGTGCAGATGGGGCAGGGGCAAATCTTTTAATTCCGGAAGCCACTGTTTAATGAATTCACCTTTAGGGTCTTGATCAAGACTTTGTTTGATTGGGTTGTAAATACGAATAGTATTCACCCCGGTATAACCGCTCTGCATTTGAAATTGAGTATAATGAATGCCCGGTTCAAAATCTGTAAATGTACTGGCTAGATATCGAGCACCTGCTTCCCACGGCAGCCATAGGTATTGACTGTAGAAACTTACAACCATGGCACGCATTCTAAAATTAAGGTAGCCTGTGGCCGCAACACAGCGCATGCATGCATCAACTAACGGCACACCTGTTGTGCCGTTTTTCCATGCAGCAAACTTATGCTCATCCCAAACCTTAGATGTATCAATTGCGGTGTACGCCCTATTGATTGGGTGAAATTCATAGCTGCATGCGCTTTCAAACTTTTGGATGAAGTGGGCTTGCCAACGCAAACGATCGACAAAGGCGCGTTGGTTTCGCTTACTCCCGGCCAGATCAACGACTTCTGCCATATGCCAGATTTGACGAATACTTATAGTTCCCCAAGCCAAATGCGGGGATATACGGCTGCATCCTTTTCTGCTTGCTAGTGGTTTAGATATACTCTGTGCGTATCTTTTAATACGTTCAGTAAGAAAAGAAAACAACACGCGTTCAGCTCGCGAAGTACCGCCTTTTTGAAAGTAAGGATGGGGTTCGTAGGTATTGCTGTGCTGCCACGCCTCAAAAGGGATTGAAAGAGCTTGATCACGCACTGCATCTAAGTTGGTGGCGAGTGGTGCTGCATCCACATAGTCGTACCAATCCTTAAGCCAATTCTTCCGATGTTTTAATCCTCTTTTTACACCCCCATAATCCCATTCATTCCAAGAAATATCATGAGCCTTTAAGAGTTTTGATATTGCCTTGTCTCGCTTAAAAGTTTTATCGATCCCCGTTTCTCGGTGACTGTACACAGCCTTTACATCGAAGGTTGATAAGCAATGTTTAAAGAACTCTAATGCTTCTACTTTTAGAAAATGCACAACATCTTTACTTACAACTGCATTAAGGTCGTCGACGGAGTCCCATATGAATCGTTCATGTCGCTCATCATAAGGTGCTGTGCTCCAGAGCAAAGGTTCATAGAGTGCTACAAAAAAAACAGATTCTCCAGCAGCTAAAGCGCTCCGTATGGGGGCATGGTCGTGCCATCTAAAATCACGTTTAAACCAAACAATATGAATGGATTGCTTAGCCGTCACTTTTAGTTGATTTTACTTCTGGAAAGGGGAGTTGTGCGATGGATTGTGGTGTAAAATAATGTTGCAATCCCAGTGCTAAAAGAGGCGGTTTCTCGAAGTGTAAAGTGCGGTCTCTACGAAGTACGGCATCACCCAATCCTACGTTTTGAACGCGACCTACAGTATATATACAATCGTTTTTCAGCTTAAAACTTTCCTCCCATTCCAATTCTACTGCCCACAAAGCGGTAGTTGGTATAGGATGGGTCCATCCCGATAGAGACTGGCAGCGCCCTTCTAAATGCTCCCATTCAAAAAGTTCTGCGTGGTAAGAAGCGCTGCAATCATGCAGTCGCTGCATTTCCTCTTCCGGGAGTGCGACTAGGGTGATGCGTTTGAATTTTTGATAATTGGTATAGGAATGCCTATTGCCATTATCTGGTCGGAATAAGATACTCATACAAGCCGGGTTGGCTCCAACGTGTGTAACATTGGAAAAGACACCCGCATTCCAATTACCGTCCGCACCTGATAGTGCGAGAAAGGCCGTACGCACACCAGAAACGGCATTAACTAGACCAGTGCGCTCTCTGCGTTCAAGACTGTCTAATGCTTCTGCTGTAAACGATTCTTTCCACATTGTTACAAGATGCTTTGCCCGCCGTCAACATGAATGATTTGTCCAGTCATCCAACTGCTTTTATCGTCCAATAAAAAAGCTGCCATCTCAGCAATATCAGCTGCTTCACCAACCCGTTTCATAGGATTATTCCCGCCAATTGCTTCCTTTTTTTCCGGAGTACTTAACAGTTTTGATGCTAACGGGGTATCAGTGAGGCTCGGTGCGATGCAGTTGATGCGTGCTTTGGGAGCCCACTCAGATGCAATGGCGCGTGTCAATCCTTCGATAGCACCTTTTGATGTGCTCACTGTAGCATGGAAGGGCATTCCACGTTGAACGGCAACTGTGGAGAACAAAACGCAAGACGCGATGCTTTCTTTATTGAAGTTCTTTTGCGCAGCCTGAAGGGCTTTAATGGCGCCCATGACTTGCAACTGGAAATCTGCTTCAAAAACCTCTGGTTTTAGTCCACGGAATGGTTTTAGGTTGATCGATCCAATACTGTACATGAGTCCGTCAATATTTTCCGGCATAACGTCATCCCAAGAATCGGTAAGAACGTCAAACTCTTCCCATTCAATAGTGTGTGCAGGTCCTTCATAAGGCGTTCTGCTAAATACGGTGATTTGGTGTCCTTCAGCGGCGAGTAGTTCAGCTGTTGCTTTACCAATTCCTTTACTTCCGCCAACGATTACGTAGTGTTTCATAGTTACTTCTTCTAAGATTCTAAACCCAATTTTGGCATCAAGGTTCGCAGTTGTGCGGTATTAAAGACGATGTGGCGTACTTTGTGGTTCCTTAATCACAGCACATGAAACGACT
>JAKMEB010000127.1 GCA_022426185.1 Schleiferiaceae bacterium | reverse complement strand
TTACTTGCTGCTGCACCGTCTGCTAGTGCACCGTCTTTAAACGAGGCTAAAAAAGGTAAATTACTAACGCCTGCTGCTTTGCGGGCGCCTTCATTGTGCTCAGCATTCACTTCTAAGAACAATACATCGCTGTGCTCTTCTTCGTTACTTACACGCTTGTATTTAGGAGCAAACATTTTGCACGCTCCGCACCAATCCGCGTGGTACTTTACAACCACTCTTTTGTGGTCCTTTACCAATTGGTCAAAATCCGCGTCCGTAGCTACAATTACTGCCATTTTATTGAGGTTTTAAGTTTATTCTAAAATCAAAAGTACAGCGACCTTCTTTTACTCCAGTAACATTTACATTGATGTTCTCTATACCCGTATTATTAATGTTCGACCTGTGCTTTGTAATCTTTATGATACATATCACGCACTAGACCATCTGAAACTCCAATTTTAGGGACATAAATATGTTCACACCCGGACCAAAGCATCGCCTTTTGGTAGATCTTCAATGCATGTACGATAACATCAGCGCGGTCAAAGTTCAATCCCAGATCTGTTACACGCTCTTCTGGAGTTAGTGCGTTCAGAACTTTTTGCTGTTCAGATAAATAAGAATAATCCAGTGGCGTCTCGAGTGATTGCATGCTCAGTTTGTGCAGTTTATTGATATTACCGCCAGCCCCGATGGCTGCCTTATCTGTAATCGAACCAGCACAGCTCCTGAGCCAACGCTCCATACGGTCCCACTCTTCCTGGTCTACGCGGTTGTTCATTAAACGAACCCCACCTACTTTAAAGCTCATTGAGGCGCCAATTTTCTTATTCTGAATGATCGAAATTTCTGTAGATCCACCTCCAACGTCAATGTAAATAAAGTTCTCTTGAGGTGCATTTATGATGTCATAGATTTTAGAATTAAAAACCAGCCGAGCCTCTTCTTTACCCTCGATAATTTCAATGACAATTCCAGTCTCTTTTGCTACCGCTGTAACGATCTTATCTCCATTACTTGCCTCTCGCATGGCTGAAGTAGCAACCGCTCTAAAATCAGTAACGCCATGGACTTTGAGGTAATAGGAATACGCTTTCATACCATCAATAAATCGTTTTTTCGTCTTACCCTTTATTTTTCCATGTTCGAAAACATCTTCCCCCAAACGAATAGGAAGACGTACCATTCCTGATTTACGGTAATACGTATATCCGTTCTTGTAGACCACATTGACTACAAGACAACGAATTGAGTTAGAACCGATATCAATGGCTCCAAGTTTGGTGACTATCATAAGTAAATGTTTTCTAGCCCTTTAAAAGTTGTTTCTTAACGTACTCATGTAAATCCAATTGCGCCCTAATTTTAGGTCCGTTCAATTTTCGATAGGCGTTGGACTGATCTGCATCGAAAAGTCGTGATTTTGTATTGTCCTTCCAAAGTATTTCGAAATGGTCTCTTAGTTGACGCTTAATTTTATCATCGTAGATCGGGACCGTAACTTCTACCCGTCTGTTCAAATTACGCGTCATCCAGTCTGCTGAAGAGATAAAATATTCTTCTTGACCGTCATTATGAAAGCAGAAAGCGCGTGTATGTTCTAAGAATCGGTCTACTATACTTATTGCTTCTATATTTCCACTGAGCGTCTCATCGCTAAAATCGATGCAATTGACCCCGCGTACCACCATTCGAACAGAAACGCCTGCCGCACTTGCCTCATAGAGTTTAGCAATCATTCCGTGGTCACTTATGCTATTGATTTTTACCCAGAACTTTGCTTCACGTCCCGCCTTGGCATGCCCTATCTCTCGATCAATTAAGGCATAAATTCCTTCTCGGGTACTGTTTGGGCTTACCAACAAATGCTTGTAATTGTACTGCTTGTAGGGTGATTCAATAAAAGTAAAGACTTTCCTGACCTCTTTTGTAATGCGCTTTTTCGCGGTGAGTAAATGGTAGTCGGTATAGCTTTTCGCAGTTCCTTCGTGGTAATTTCCAGTCCCAACAACACAATAATCGACCAGCTTATCTAAGCCCTCATCCCGTCGTATCAGGGTCAATTTTGAATGGACTTTCAAACCGGGGACTCCACTGACTACTTTTATTCCTTCTGCGCGAAGCATGTTCGTCCATTTGATGTTATTAGCCTCATCAAAACGGGCCTGAAGCTCAATAAACACAGTAACATCTTTACCATTTTTTGCAGCATTCACTAAAGCAGAGATGATTCGACTCTGACTTGCCAGTCTGTATAGGGTAACTTTAACCACGCGTACCTGAGGATCAATCGCCGCCTCGCGTAACAAGCGTATTACTTTACCGAAATCATGATACGGAGTAAAGAGTAAAACATCCTGCTTTTTCAAAACTTCAATAACACTACGATCCTCTTCTAAAGCGGGATGGGATACAGCTGGTAACTTAGTATGTTCGAGGTGCGCCTGACCCACATTTGGGAAACGCATTAGGTCTTTTTTGTTATGATAGCGACCTCCTGGTATTAGACCGTCAAATTCAGAAATACCCAATCCTTTCACCAATATATTTAAAGTCTTATCTGAAATATTCTTATCGTACACGAAACGAACAGGATCGCCTTCGCGTCGCTCTAAAAGTCCTTTTTGAACTTTCTCCATGAAAGACTTACTGACATCATCGTCCAGAGTCAATTCCGCATCACGCGTAATTTTAACCGTAAAGGCTTCTATAGAATCGTATTTAAAAATATGAAAGATGCTGTCCAGGTTGTAGCGCAAAACATCATCTAAATACATCACGTAATGCTTACCGTATTTAGGTAAGATAATAAACCGGTCCATGGCACCTGACGGCACTTCAATAATGGAGAACTGCTCTTCTTCACCTTTAACTAAACGAACGGCCAAATAAATACCTTTATCCCTTAAATAGGGGAATTCTGGTGCTTGATCCAACATGAGATTGGTCAAAGCAGGACTCACCTGGTTGCGGTATACATCCCGGACGAAATGCGCTTGTTTATTGGTCAACTCCTTCTCAGAAATAATCTCAATCGATTCTTTCGAAAGCTCATTTTTCAAGACTTCATAAGTCTCTTGACCCCGCAATTGTTGCTCACTTACTAATGCGCTCAGCCGTTTTAGTAGCAATTCAGGCGAATGACCTTCTAAATTGTCCTCATTGTCTTTTACGGATGATAATTGAAGCCTTCTTACGAAAGAGTAGCGTACACGGAAAAACTCATCCATATTATTCGAATGAATACCTAGAAATCGAATCCGTTCAATTAAGGGCACCGAAGGATCCTCTGCTTCTTGAAGTACTCGTGCATTAAACTTTAACCAGCTGATATCCCGGTTGTAAAGACTTAAATCCTTGCTGTTCATTTATTTTTTGAGTCTTTTAGGGTATTCTGAATAACAGGTAATTGTGTATGCAGTACAAATAGGAGCACCATTGATAACAGTCGAGTGGTTTAGTGAAGAATAGAAATTGATACAATGGAATTGGTCAATTCCGCCATAAAGCGCTTTTGAAACATCGCTCGCATCGCATGTTCTCCATTCTTTCAATGGACCACTGCAATACTCCATCCTTTGGCGGTGCAAAGAGCTGTTAACGTAATTATTTAAAGATAGAGTTTTCATATCTCTAATGTACAGATAATCAGAATATCAGCACAACCTACAGTATAGGATTTACAAATACTTAACGCCCATTTTATACAGGTCTAATCTAACGAGGTGTGCTTGGCTTCATTCCAAAGCGCCTCCATCTCATCTAAACTCATGTCAGTCAATGACTTACCTGATTCTATAGCCGCATTTTCCATATAAGTGAATCGGTAAATAAATTTCTTATTGGTTCGCTCTAGCGCCAACTCAGGATCGAGATCACTCAATCTTGCGAAATTCACTATCGAAAAGAGCACATCACCTAACTCACTTTCTATAAAATCTTGATTTCCAGATTCCTGAGCTTCTTCAAACTCCGCTAATTCTTCACGGATTTTAACCCAAACATCTTGTGGTTGCTCCCAATCAAAGCCTGCTCCTCTAGCTTTATCCCCTATTCGAATTGCCTTAACAAGTGCAGGCAAGCCTCGAGGCACTCCTTGAAGTACGCTTTTCGTTCCTTTTTCTTTGAGTTTGATCGCTTCCCAATTGGCTTTTACCTGCGCTTCCGTGGTAGCTTCAACATCACCGTAAATATGAGGATGTCGATGAATGAGCTTATCGCAGACGCTATTGAGCACATCAGCCGCATCAAATGCCCCCTTCTCGCTTCCTATCTTGCTATAGAAAACCATGTGGAGCATTAAATCACCAAGTTCCTTTTTGATTTCATTCAGATCTCCTTCTTCAATCGCATCCGCTAATTCGTAGGTTTCTTCGATTGTCAGATGCCGCAAACTTTCGAGCGTTTGCTTTTTATCCCAAGGACATTCAGCACGGAGCGTATCCATGATATCTAAAAGTCTGCCAAAGGCCTCTAGCTTAGCTGCACGACTGTTCATCATCTAGGCCTCCTCTTCGGTAGCATCTAATATATCCAGCAGCTCATTCTTAGCCAGAATATTGAACCACTGTACCACCTTTTTAATGTCACTAACGTAAACACGTTCTTGATCAAATTTTGGCAATACTTCGCCGAAAAAGTCCTCTAACTCATTTTTGCTACTCTTATGACTGAGCGCTTCTTTGCCGCCAGTGACTTCCGCCATTGCTTTCAACACATCGCGTAAAGCAACTTCTTCCTCATAGGTGTAGATCGCAATATCACCCAAAGAACTTACGTTAGCCGAAGCTGAAATACTTGTGCGCTTCCCATCGAGGAGGCTTTCAACCACAACCCCGCCCTTATTTTGAGCAACTAACTTGAATAAACCCGGTTTACCGGCAATTGATAATACAGTTCTTAATTCCATTATTCTTTATTTAACCAATCTCTTACAGTTTGTATTTCCCCAGTTTCGGAGACACTTATTAAATCTAAAAGCGCCTGAGCATCAGTCGCTAATGCATGTTCCGGATAGCGTTTTAAGAGTACGCGTAAAAACGCTACGGAACGTTCGTTACCGCCCAATTCACTATCAAAAAATAAAGCCAACTGCAGCAAAGCTTCTGGTGCGTAACGGTCTTGAGGAAATTTATTCGTGAGCAAGATGAGGTAATTTACTCCGTACAACCTGTATTTACCGTCTTGATTCATACAGGTTAAACCTGCCTTCATCAAATGAGCAGCATCTGTCTTGATCAATGAATCCTGAGCCACGAAATGAGCAGCAGCACGAGTATAGCCAGCTGGCGACAAGACATTGCGTTCCACTACATCTAAATAATACAGCGCAGAATCGCTTGTTGAAACGACCTTAGAAGTCTCCTGGGTGTTCTGAGGCGCTGGTGAGGATTGACAACTCGCTACAAGTAAATAAAGTGCGATCATCCACCTCATTTTGCTTTGGGGTATTTCATGGGATAGCCAGGTGTTATTCCGCCCCGTTCAATTCGTCCTAAAGCGCCTTTTATTAAGCGCTTACGTAAGGGTTTAATCTTTTCTGTAAACAATACCCCTTCGATGTGGTCGTATTCGTGCTGAATTACGCGAGCTGCAAGTCCTGTGTAGGTCTCTTCGACTAATTCCCAGTCCTCGGTATAATATTCGATAACCACCTTTTCTTTACGAAATACGGTTTCTCGAACATCAGGAATGCTAAGACAACCTTCTTCCATGCCCCATTCCTCGCCAGATTCCTCAATGATGATAGGATTGATAAAGGTCTTCTTCAAACCCGTAAGCAACTCGTACTCATCACTACCTTCTTCCGCGAAGGGACTTGCATCAATCACGAAAAGTCGTACTCCTCTTGCTATCTGAGGCGCAGCCAATCCCACACCTTGGGCATTGTACATGGTTTCGTACATGTTGCTAATCAAAGCCTCCAATCCAGGATAATCCTGATCGATTTCTTCGGCTACTTTATGTAAAACTGGATCGCCATAAGCGACTATAGGTAATATCATTTCGTCAATTCTATGCGTACAAAGGTAGTTATCGCTGTGCTAAATAATTCTCTAAAATAAGAGCGGCTGCCACTTTGTCAACCGTGCCTTTTTCTCGGCGTTTTGACTTCTTCATACCGCCATTGACAAGAGCGGCAGCAGCAAGGGATGATGTAAAACGTTCGTCAACCCTTACAACGCGCAGATCAGGCCACTTTTGAGTGATTTTACTACACAAATCATCAATAAATCCAGCGACCTCTGAAGGGGTGCCATCCCATCGCATCGGCGCACCTACTACTAATTCTTCCACTGGCTCTGCTTGCTGACGACGTTGGAGAAACGTAAAAAGGGTTGCTGTTTCGACCGTTTCCAAAGGGAATGCCATCATGTGCAAAGGATCCGATTCTGCGATTCCCGTGCGCTTCTCTCCTACATCTAATGCTACAATTTTTGCCATCGTTCAAAGGTAGTCTAAAGCAAGTGAAAGCCGTACCTTTGGACCTTTAAGAGTACACAAGTTATGCAAGATTTACGACCAACGATTGAAGCCGCATGGATGAACCGCGACTTACTCAAAGAACCGGCTACCCAACAAGCCATTAGAGCTGTTGTCAGTGCGCTTGATAGTGGCGATTTGCGCGTCGCGGAGCCTACAACAAACGGGTGGCAAGTCAACGAATGGGTAAAAAAAGCAGTTGTATTGTACTTTCCTATTCAACAAATGGAAACGATAGAGGTTCCACCCTTTGAATTTCACGATAAGATTCCTCTGAAAACTGGCTATGCTGCTAAAGGTGTTCGCGTAGTGCCTCATGCCATAGCAAGACACGGTGCCTTTTTAGCCAGCGGTGTCATTATGATGCCTTCTTATGTTAATATCGGAGCATACGTAGACAGCGGTACCATGGTAGATACTTGGGCCACTGTTGGGAGTTGTGCGCAGATTGGTAGAAACGTTCACCTCAGTGGCGGCGTAGGCATAGGTGGTGTATTGGAACCGTTACAAGCGGCACCTGTAATAATTGAGGACGACTGTTTTATAGGCTCTCGCTGTATCGTCGTCGAAGGCGTCCGTATTGAAAAAGAAGCCGTTTTAGGTGCAAATGTGGTGCTTACTGCATCAACTAAAATTATTGATGTCAGTGGAACTGAACCCGTCGAATATAGAGGTCATGTACCCGCCCGCTCCGTGGTCATCCCGGGAACCATGCCAAAAATATTTCCTGCAGGTACTTTCCAGGTGCCGTGTGCATTAATCATTGGTAAACGCAAAGAGAGCACCGACAAAAAGACATCGCTCAACGACGCATTAAGAACTCACAACGTCGCCGTATAATGGTCTCCCCGCTTTCCATTGTTATTCTCACCTACAACGAGGCTGATGTGCTTGCAAATACCTTGCAAGCTGCTGCGTCCGTTGCGGATGAACTAATGATTGTGGACAGCTTTTCTCAGGACAATACACTAGCCGTTGCTAAAGCCAATGGCGCTACTCGTATTGAAACTCGTGCCTTCAAAAATTGGGCGGACCAGAGAAATTGGGCGATGGAGCAAATACAATACCCTTGGGTACTCTTCATCGATGCCGATGAAGTGCTTGATTCTCGCCTGATCGAATCGCTCCGGCAATGGAAAGACGAAACACACTTGAAAGAAGAAGAATACTGGGGCTTACGTCGCACACATTTTTTCATGGGACGCGCGATGCAATACTCCGGTCTTCAATCTGATGTAGTCGTCCGATTATTTCATCACAAGCGTCGCTACAGCGATTGTGAGGTACACGAGAAAATCGATGTTCCTAAACCGCTACCGCTACCGGGGAAATTAAACCATTACACCTTTAAAAATTGGGGAGATTGGGATAACAAGCAGCGGGCTTACGCCCAAAGAAGTGCCAAAGATTACCATACAAAAACTGGCACTATTGGACCTTTTCACACGATGATCAAACCGGCCTTTCGTTTTTTCAAACACTTTATACTTCGTCTTGGATTCTTAGATGGGAGTGCGGGCTTTTGGTACAGTATTTCTATGGCAAAAGGTGTCTTTTGGCGCTACGTTGAATTAAAAAAATTAAGACTTTCATGACCGGCGGACAAACCCTCTTTTTAATAACCATAATGCTCTTGACAGTGGCCGTTTATAGCTTTAAATGGGCTTTACATTTTCAATACCTCCGGGTACAAAATAAAAAATCACCTGGCCACTGGACCGACTACTACCAGCGCAATTACATCCACAAAAAAGATCGCCAATGGTGGAAAGAATCCATCATGCTCTTTCCATTACTTTATCCCGTAATACTCACCGGTAAAGAAAAAGAAGACCAATGGTTGCTCAAAATCAAGCGTACAAATCTCGCATTGTACTTTATCCTCATTGTACTTTTGTTGGCCGGTATCTATTTCTCCAAAGTTTCGACACTACCAGTATAAATGAACGATAGCGCAAAATATTTAGATCAACCCAGCTTTTCGCTTATTGGCGAAGTCGCCGACCGTTTGGGTCAAGAATGCTACGTCGTTGGTGGATTTGTGCGGGACAAACATTTGGGACGTCCTATAAAAATGGACCTCGATTTTGTGACAGTAGGTAGCGGTATAGCATTGGCACGCGCCGTTCAACAGGAACTAAAGCCAAAGCCGAAACTTACTGTTTTCAAATCATTCGGAACCGCCCACATGAATTACAGAGGCGTTGACCTGGAATTTGTTGGGGCTCGAAAAGAGAGCTACCGTAAAGACAGCCGTAACCCCGTCGTAGAAAATGGCTCCTTACAGGACGATCAAGACCGCCGTGATTTCACCATTAATGCCATGGCTATCTGCCTAAACAAAGATCGCTGGGGAGAATTGTTGGATCCGTTTGAAGGAATTAAGGACCTAGATAAGAAACGAATTACTACGCCTCTTGCACCCGACAAAACCTTTGACGATGATCCACTTCGCATGATGCGGGCAGTGCGTTTTGCAGCACAGTTGGACTTTAGAATAGAGGCAGCAACGTTAACCAGTATACGCAACCACGCCAGTCGAATCAGTATCGTAGCTCCTGAACGCGTTGCTGTTGAATTCAATAAAATCTTGGAAGTATCTAAACCCAGCTATGGCTTAGGTCTGCTTTATACATCAGGGTTGCTGAAGGAAATACTGCCGGAATTGATTGCACTCAAAGGAATCGAAGAAGAAGAAGGTCAAACGCATAAAGACAACTTCTACCACACCTTAGAAGTCGTTGATAATCTCGCAAAAAACTCCAACGATTTGTGGTTAAGATGGGCCGCCCTTCTTCATGATATCGCGAAACCGCGAACCAAGAAATTTATTAAACCACACGGCTGGACCTTTCGTGGTCACGAATTTTTAGGAGGGAAGATGGTACCTAAGATTTTCAAACGCTTACACCTGCCCACTGATGTGCGGATGAAATTCGTTGTGAAAATGGTACAAATGAGCTCTAGACCTGCGTCGCTAGTAGATGATAATGTGACAGATAGTGCGGTCCGCAGATTACTTTTTGATGCTGGTGAAGATGTAGAATCGCTTATGTTGCTGTGCGAAGCAGATTTAACGACAAAAAATGATAAGAAAAAACGGCGCTACTTAAACAATTTCAAGCAAGTTCGCTTAAAATTTAAAGAAGTAGAGGAACGCGATCATATAAGAAATTTTCAACCACCAGTGAGTGGCGAAGATATCATGTCGGAATTTGGAATTAGTCCCTGTCGTGAAATAGGTCTGATAAAAGAAGCCTTGAAAGAGGCCATTCTTGAAGGAGAAATTCCAAACGAGCGGACCGCAGCTTTAATTAAAATGAAATCGATTGCCGAAACATTAGGCATCAAAAAATAATCATGGAAGTATACCTACGAATCATTGCAGATACCCAAGAAACTGTCATTCGCGAACTGCGCGTTAAAGGCAGCACTACCCTATTAAATCTTCAACAATTAACCCTCCCACTATTTGATCTGAGTGAAGGTGAAATGGGTAGTTTTTTCTACAGCACTCCAGATTGGGATCAAGGTCAGGAGGTTCCAATGTTTGCTATGGAAGATGCGATGCCAAGTATGGAAAATACCACGGTAGAGGCGTTTTTCAAGTCTACTTCCCACGGCCTTTACGTGTATAATTTCCTCGATATGAATATTTTTTATGTGGAAAAAACTAAAACTGAAGAAGAGGAAGGATTTGAAAACTTCGTGCTTATTTCCTCAGTAGGAGAACTTCCATCACGCGAACCATCTGAACCTGTGGGCTCTGCTCCTGGCAAAGATCCTTCCCAGATGAGCGAAGCTGAAATTAATGCGCTTTATGGTTTAGATGATTTAGAACCTAAAAAAAATACGGAGGAAAACGACGAGGAAGACGTTCATGATGACCCCTATTACTAAAGCCAATCCACAGATAAAACGCGTTCGACTGGGATAGTAATGTTCCCTTTAAGATAGATGCATCCGCCGTAATTCAACCAGATGGTGGTTTGGACCTTGAAGTTTGCCTTCTCCGTTTGAAATACTATGGCCACCTTTTCTTGACGAATATTACCTACATAAGTCGCCGAATGAATACGCTTTGAACGCTTAGTTCGTGCGCGGTCATCTGATAACACATCGCCCGACGGAAACACCAACGATGCAGTATCAATTCTGGAAATATCTATAGGTTGTGCAGTCATATCAATGGATAGCAATCCTACTAAAATTACGTAATTTGGACCAATTATGAGTAGAAACGGGTTAAGAGATTCTCTGTATACCATCATATTCGAAGCAAATTCGCCGGCAGGCAAGGCTTTCGATGTAGCATTATTTATGACTATTGGGGTCAGTGTAAGCGCAATTATGCTGGAATCTGTTCCAAGCATAGCTTCTATATCAGGTGCAAGTTCATGGTTCCAAGCAATTGAGCTCATCACTACCCTACTCTTCACCATCGAATACCTCTTAAGAATTTGGTGCAGTCCAAAACCGGGTCACTATTTCCGTAGTTTTTACGGCGCAATCGATCTGGTCAGTACGCTCCCTTTCTATCTCGCAGTACTCTTCCCAGCAACAGGCACTTTTGCCGTGATCCGAGCGTTACGATTACTTCGAATATTCCGCGTTTTAAAACTGAGTCGTTTCCTGGTCGAAGGAAATCTACTTTGGCAAAGCTTATTGCGTTCCTCGCGAAAAATAGGAGTCTTCCTCTTTACCGTAATACTACTCTGCGTGGTTATGGGAAGTGTAATGTATACCATCGAAGGCCCCGAAAATGGATTCAGTTCTATTCCTTTAAGTATCTACTGGGCCATAGTAACGCTGACGACTGTGGGTTATGGAGACATTGCCCCCGGAACAGTTTTAGGCCAGTTCATCGCTTCGATCATTATGATCTTAGGCTATGCCATTATCGCCGTTCCTACGGGAATTGTTACCGTAGATCTTGCGAATACCCAACACACTAAAGAATCCATGCTCAAAACTTGCGAGAACTGTGGAAACAGCTGCTCGAAGGATGTAAACTACTGCCCACAATGTGGCACTGAATTCCCTTAAATGACTAAAACACTAATCAACCTATGTGGGCCTACTGCCGTGGGTAAAACTTCTGTCGCTCTTTATTGGGCCGAAAAACTCGGTTGCCCTATTCTCTCTACTGATTCCAGGCAATGTTACCAGGAGCTCAAAGTAGGTTCTGCACCGCCATCAAATGAAGAAATGGACCGCGTGCCACATTATTTTATTGCAGATCGCAGCATACAACAACCCATTACTGCGGGGGAATATGAGCACTTTGCCTTGGCGACATTAGAGGAACTCTTCAAGACGCACGATGTGGTAGTAGCAGTTGGAGGCTCAGGAATGTATATTGATGCATTATTGCACGGTTTGGACCCGCTGCCTTCAGACCCCAAAGTCAAAGCAAAACTAGAAGAGCGCGCAGATGCAGAGGGTTTAGCGGCGTTAAAGACTGAACTTTACCATTTGGACCCAGAACATTCTGCGAAAGTTGATGTGCGCAATCCAAGAAGGGTAATTCGAGCATTAGAAGTGATTGAAATCACAGGAAAGAAATATTCGGAGCAACTGAACAATACCCCAAAGGAGCGACCGTTTAAGATTGTGAATTGGGTTTTGAATTTAGAACGAGAGGTATTGTACGAACGCATTAATCAACGTGTACATTTAATGCTAGCAGACGGACTTGAAGAAGAGGCTCGTGGATTGATAGCGCACCAGGATTTAGTGAGCCTTCAGACCGTAGGATACCGTGAATGGTGGCCCTATTTCAAAGATGAATACGATCGTGAACGCACCATAGAACTTATCCAACAGTACAGCCGCCGCTATGCGAAACGCCAATTAACCTACTTCAAACGCTTCAATGGAGCGATATGGCTCGATCCTAACGACATCAACGGGCAAGAGGAATCTTTACGAAAAGCAGGGATAATGTAATCATGTTCATCAACTTCTTCTCCCTTTCACAACTCATGACGGGCTCCATCTATTTATTGGGGCAAAAGATCGACGAGGCTCTTCGTTCCAAAAGAGCTAAATATGCCCTGTATCCCACCATATGCGTTGGGAATTTTCAGGCGGGAGGAACTGGTAAAACACCAGCGACATTATGGATTGCGAAGCAGTTAAAAGCACTGGGCTATTCTCCCATTATTCTCATCAGAGGCTATAAAGGTGTTGTTTCGCAAAGTACTATCGTTGATTCCAAAGATGCAGACATCTACGGAGACGAAACCATTTTACATGCACAGTACTTCCCCACAATCGTAGGTAAGAATCGACAAGAAAGTGCTCGCCTTGCTGAGACCATTCAAGGAGATAAAAAAGTCTTAGTCATGGACGACGGTTTGCAGCACTACGAACTACTTAAAGATTTCAGTATTGTATGTCAGAAGAGACTAAGATTTGAGGCGGACAGTATGTTACCCATTGGTCGCCTTCGCCAGATCCCACATACTAATATTGATGCAATCCTTTCACAAATAAATGAAGCGGGATACCAGAAGGTTGAATCTTGGAAAGGCATCCCTGAATATACCTTCGCACGAGAGACTGTTCTAAGATCTGGAAGCAAAGAACAAGGTTTGGTGGTTTGCGGTGTTGCGAATCCGGATGATTGTCTGCACCAGATTCAAAAAGCAGGTGAATTCATCGGCGATGAAATGAAGTTCCGCGACCACCATCGCTACAGCGCGGCAGATCTTACTCGTATTGAAGATGCTTCGAAGAAATACGACTACCGGGTGCACTGCACTGCGAAAGATGCAGTGAAGCTAGTACCATTGATTGTGACGATACAGAGCCCGTTAATACTGAGTGTCTGGGATGTTGAAATTCAGCCTGTTAGCAATGTACATCCGCTCCTTGCGGCTGTAGTAGCGAAGATTGAAGAAGTGGTGAAAAATCGCCCACAAAAACAGTCTTAAAAAGCGTAAATTAGCCACCTAATTTATCCCGAAATGTCTAGCATTTACGACGCCTACGAACCGGTTATTGGTATAGAAGTACACGTGCAATTGGGCACAAAAAGCAAAGCATATTGTGGTGATGCCACTGTTTACGGAGCTTCGCCTAATTCACAGGTAAGCCCCATAAGCCTTGGACACCCAGGAACACTCCCTTTATTCAATAAGGCAGTGATGAATTATGCTGTGAAGCTAGGTATAGCTTGTGATTGTACCATTCGTGAGCGCAATGAATTTGCTCGTAAAAACTACTTCTACGCGGATTTACCAAAGGGATATCAGGTTACTCAAGACACCACACCTATCTGTACGGAAGGGTTTGTGCGCATTAAAGATGCTGAGGGTAAAGACAAGACTATTAACCTGACTCGCATCCACATGGAAGAAGATTCAGGAAAAAGCATACACGACATTGATCCCTTCAATACACTAGTAGATTTAAATCGTGCAGGTATCCCTTTGTTGGAGATCGTTTCTGAGCCAGAGATTAAAAACGGTGAAGAAGCATACAGCTATTTGAGCGAGATCAGGAAATTAGTCCGTTACCTCGAGATTTCCGACGGAAATATGGAAGAGGGTTCGTTGCGTGCTGATCTAAACATCTCTGTTCGTAAGAAAGGAGTGTCAAAATTTGGCACCAAGGTCGAGGTCAAAAACATGAACTCCTTCCGCAACGTACAGAAAGCCATTGATTATGAAATTATACGTCAGATTGATTTGATCGAAGGCGGTACACCCATTTTCCAAGAAACACGGACTTTTGACGCGGTGAAAAACTGCACCATAGGCTTGCGAACTAAAGAAGATGCACACGATTACCGTTATTTCCCAGAGCCCGACTTAGTGCCTGTGATTGTTCCATCGTCTTACGTTTCTGAAGTTCGTGAAACCATGCCGCCACTGCCTTATGAGTTGTTTAAAAAATACACCTCAGAATTAGGCCTTAGTGAATACGACGCCTTCGTACTCACCGACAGCAAAGCATTTGCATTGTATTTTGAGGAAGTCATACAACATACCACGAACTATAAAGGCGCAACCAATCTGCTGATAGGGTCTGTGAAATCTTGGCTCAACGAACAGAGCGTTGAAATCGACGAATTTCCTATCGCACCGGCAGCGCTAGCAAGCATTCAAACGCTTGTCGATGAAGAAAAGATTTCAATCTCTACGGCCACTCAGAAATTATTCCCTGCATTATTGGAAGATCCTACGGCTAATGCTGCTGCGCTTTGTGAGCAGAACGGCTGGATGCAACAAGGCGATAGCGACCAGTTGCAAGAGTGGGTAGATCAAGCTTTGGCTTCGTACCCAGAAAAGATTGAAGAATACCGCTCTGGTAAAAAAGGGCTCATTGGCTTGTTCATGGGCGAAGTCATGAAATACAGCAAAGGAACTGCAGACCCGAAAAAAGCAAGCGCATTGTTGCGCGAGAAACTCGATGCGTAAATTTAGTTTTCTATTTCTTATCGCCATCATCGGGTGTTCGAAGCCCCCTCAAGGCACACAATTTCTATTTGCGCTTGAAACTCCGGGTACGTATTCCGTTCAAATGCGCGATGACGTTGGAGAATTTATTACTATCGATACGCTAGAGCTCCTAGGTAACGATGCTTTTACCGTCCAATTCGATACTGCACGTATCATTTCTTTCCTTCCCATTGAAGGAAATCTTCCGGTCGTTCATGCCGTCGTAGGCCCAGAACATGCGCAATTAAGTATTTCGCAAGCGGGATTTATTTCTGGTGATGCAGAAAATAATTGGCTCGGTGCGCAACGCAAAATGCAATTGGATTTACTCGCCTATACAGACAGTATGGATGCGTTAAAGAGTAACTATATAGACAGTACAACCTTTATGGGACTGGAAGCCCTGAATAGCGCCTATTACGCCTACGCAGACGCCTACAGGCAACGAATTTTAGATTCGCTTACCACCCATCCAGAACGGCTGTCAAATCTCCTAACCATCTACCATCGTGTAGGCCAAAAGTCCGTACTAGATTACGCAGTGGACAGGGCACTATTGCAGCGTATGTATCAGCAACTTCGTACATCGTATCCGGGGAGTCCTGATGTTACTACGTACGCCATGTGGCTTGCGAAATATGAAGAGATGCTTGATTTCACAAAAGCCGTTGAGGCTGCTGAAGCAAAATTTCAACCCGGGCATCCCTTTCCAGAATTAAAGTTGGAAACGCCTGAAGGGCAATCGGTTCATTTAAAACGTATGAGTCTGGACGATCATATTGTAGCCATCTGGGCATCCTGGTGCAGCGGCTGCAGAAATGAATTACGTGCTACTGCAGATCAAGGAAAAAACGAAGATTGGATTTACCTAAGTATTGATGGGCTTCCACAACAACGCAGTCCACTTGCAGAATGGTACGACGCCATTAAACAGGATGAGTTAGGCGGAATGCACCTGAGCGATCTAATGGGAAGCAGAAGTACTATTATCAGTGGATTAGGTATCACAGAACTCCCCGTTTACTTCAGAGTTAAAGAAGGAATAATCGTCTCCAGAAGTGCTTCTATTGAGTCTTTAGATTAACTTTTTTGATCCAGTACTAATCTTATATGCGCTAAATGGTGTTGGCAATGCCAGGCGTATTGCTGAACACTTTCCTTCATGGAATAATTGCGTTCATCCTCCTTGTGGTGATAGCATTTTTCCCAGCCGGCTTCGGTAATACCATTTAAAAAACTCACCCACTTTTCGTGGAGGCTTGCTAAAAGAATAATACTTAGAAAAGGATCGGTACTGTAGTCCGGAAGCTTGGAAAATACATCTTGCGGATATCCAGTCACCGTTGGCATGTCTTGAGAGACGACAGCCAAACGTTGGCGATTGAAACCATTCATATGTGAGTCAGCCAAATGATGCACCACTTGTCGTGGTGACCAGCCGCCTTCGCGATAAGGCGTATCCCACTGCTCTGTTGTTAATCCCTTCGCAAACTCCATCAACTGCTGAGGCATTCTGCCGATCACAGCAATACTGCTCTCGATACGCTCTTCTCCTGGGTTCTTCTCGATGGACGGGCGTCCTATCGGATACTGTAGAAATTCTAAATCCATGGGTCAAAAATAGTGCTAACTAGCGAGCAAAAAAAAGCCCTACATCCAAAGATGCAGGGCTCAAAAATGTTAATTCGTCTACTATTAATGTGCGATAAGTAATCTAGCGAAAGTGCTTGGCACTTCCTTAACTCCTATCACATACATTCCGTTGGCAAGACTGCTCACATCGAGCTTAAACGCTTGAGCGCCGTTTTCAGCTGCTTCGAAAACAACCGACTTAACGGAACGACCGTTGAGATCAATCAATTCAACTGTGTAGTTACCTGCAGGCAACTCTACCGCTAGCGTCGTAAAGTCTTCAGCAGGATTCGGGAAGAGCTTCACTGTTTCCTTCACTTGCTCCATTTCTTGCTCAGCGATTCCTATAGGACGAGTCGTCATTAATGATGTCGTCTGGAATGCACCACGACCGAAGGTTCCAGCGAAAATATCTCCTTCTTCAACGGACATATCAGCTGTAGAACTCTTGCTCGTGCGGTACTGCTTCAAGGTAAAGACTGGCACGCGGGCTAAACCACTATTGTCAGCGCCCCATTGCGGTGAAGCTGTATTAATATTTTCCGTTGAGAAAATACCAAACTCCGTTCCAATGATAGCGTAGGCACTGTTGCCCTTATCAAAAGTCGCAGCATATACTGGGAAGTTGCCTAGGTTACCGTCTTTTACAAGGAAGTTCGCCGAAGTCGATGTAGCATTACTACTGTAGTATACATAGTTTGAGTTTCCGTAATTTCCACATGTTACTAGGACGCGGTCATTGTTGTTAGGATCTACTGCAATGCTAGTAATGTTCCTTCCTGGTAAATTCTGTACCATATCCACGGTTACTGCCGTTGCGCCGCTGTCAGCATCAGCCGTCCCGTAATCACGAGCAGCAGCAAGCCCAGCTATTCTATAAATACGACCGTTCTCAGTTCCTACCCAAGCGTAATTCCCATCATCACTCACCTCTACAGCTTGAGCCGTACCAGTGATTGAAGCCAATTTATACCACTCTGGTGTGGTACTAAAATCAAGCGCACCGCGGGTCATCCATACCGAACCACTGAAGCCCACTATGAACATACTACTTACTGGGTCTTGGACAATAATGCTGTCTCCCATATTTAAGGCACTAGGAAGTGTATAGTTAAACGGTAGTCCGTTCGTGTTCGAACCTAAACTTACCACTGAACCTGAACCGTAACTAACATCTACAGTCGCAATAATCTCTGCTGCTGGTGAAGTATTAAAAATTACTGTGAAATCACCAGTTGAAGCGTCAAAGCTTCCTGTACCATCACCGCTAAGATTACCATTGGCGTCAGAAGTAATGACTGCCGTACCGCTTTGAACTAGGAATGTAGCAGGATCCATGACCGCTGTCGTTTGCAATGGAGCAATATTAGAGACGAAAGTATCTTGTCCTGCGTTTGCAAATCCTAGTGAACGAAGTGCACGATCTACTTTAAATTGAACTGAATCAACACTCAAAGCATCGTCGCTATTTTCATATAAATAGAACGGCGTCATCCACGATCCGACACCCTGGCTTGAACGACTGTCCCAGAACGAGGTGAAGGATTGCCCTTTATTTTCACTACGACCAATTCTCCCTTGCTGATACTCTGTAAAGTAAATTTTCGGTACCAACCAAGACACTGTTGAATAGCCACCGTCACCTGAGAATCCATCTACAGGACCTAAACTACGACCTTCATTCGGAGTATTACCCGAACCGTCCATCACCCAGCTTCCATTATCCTGTGTACCTCCTATCACGTAGCGGTCCGCAGAAATTCCAATATTGTAAAATTGAGTCGTCACATAATTTCTGTTCAACGTCTGCCATGTTACTCCAGCACTGTTTGAAAAGTAAACACCACCATCATTAACAATGTAGACTTTACTGCTATCCGTTGGATGCCAAACCACGTCGTGATTATCTGAATGAATATTGAATGGTCCAAACCCGTTGACCTGATTCCATCCTTGACCTTGTTCCCAACTCCATACGGTAATACCACCTACGATGATACGATTCTTATTACTCGGGTCTACACCTAGAGCTAAGTCATATTTTCCTTGACATTGCGAACTACAAAACGGATCAAAATAGGTAGATTTTTGTCCAATTTTAGACCAAGTATCACCACCATCTGTTGTACGGTATACACCACCTAATGCACTACCTGAAGTAATTTGCACAACATACATGTAATCTTCATCATCGGCGGCAGAAGCAAACATTATACGGCCACCACTGCGCGGTAAACCTGTAGCACCTGCACTTGATTTCGATACTTCCACCCACGTAGAACCACCATCAGCACTTTTCATTATACGACCACCTAGTGTTCCCCAGACATTTCCGCCTGCATCCATGTGAATGTCCCAACAGGTTCCATTAGAACCAATCTGGCCTTGGAGTGGATTAGTCCAGCTCGTACCGCCATTTGTTGAAAGGCGAATACCTGAGCTTGTGGCAATATATAATTTATCATTATTAGCAGGATCTGTGACAATAGCACCTACTGAGGGAAATGTAGAAGTTGATGACAACTGAGTAAAACCAGCATCATTAGCACCTTTCTTAAAAACACCTGCTCCTGGGAATCCAGAAGAGGTAGAGGCTCCGTATCCTGTAGTCCAGGTATTGTAGAGACCTTCGCCTGTTCCATAATACACGTCACCGTCCTTACTGAAGGCGATCGTCATTACAGCCAAATTCTCTTGTTCAGGATTCACTTCGGTCCAGCTCAAACCGGCAGTGTTGCTGAAATATAATCCACCACTTACTGAACCAACGTACATTTGGTTCGTGCTGTCTGGATTAATTGCAAGACCACGTGTTCTACCACCACGGTTATTAGGACCGCGTTCTGCCCAGTTAAGTCCGATAGCGCTTTCGGGCATATCGGCTAAGCTTTCAATCGCCGATTGAATGTCTTCCTGATTGACAGTTCCAGTCGTTTGATTTGCGCGCAAACTATGCAAATAAGCGGCAGCACCAGCAGCACTCTGTTCCTCCGTATCAATGGGAGTATACTTGGGTGCACTCGTCGAAAGTGTAATAATGGCGGCGGTTAATATTGTGCCCGCTAAGGCGAAACGTAATCCTCTTTTCATGAATAGTAAACTAATTGTTTCTAATGAAGTTAAAAATAAGGTGTAGAACGCATTACCACAAGTGCTTATGCCAAGTGCTTTTCAGCATGATATGAACTGCGCACTAACGGTCCTGATTCTACATATTTAAAGCCCATTTCTAGGCCTTTTTCTTTTAATCTATCAAATGTTTCCGGTG
>JAKMEB010000138.1 GCA_022426185.1 Schleiferiaceae bacterium | reverse complement strand
GCAGAACTCCAAGCTGCAGGTTTTGAGGTACCGAACTACCCTGAGAACCCAACTAACGCTGAAGAAAAAGACGTTAAAGGCCGTTACGATAAAATCAAAGGTTCTGCCGTGAATCCTGTTCTTAGAGAAGGAAACAGTGACCGACGTGCTCCAAAAGCAGTTAAAAATTACGCACGCAAGCACCCGCACAGCATGGGCGAATGGTCTGCTGCAAGTGCCAGTCATGTGAGCAGCATGACCGAAGGTGATTTTTACGGAACAGAGACCAGTACTACCCTTGAAGAAGATTGTACCGCTCAAATTCGCTTAGTAAAAAGCGACGGGAGCATAGAGATTCTAAAAGATGCCATTCCTTTATTGAAAGGAGAAATCATCGATACTGCTGCCATGAACATGGTGAAGCTGAAGGAATTTTTATCGGAACAGGTTGCCGATGCAAAAGCCAAGGGCGTCCTATTTTCACTTCACATGAAGGCCACCATGATGAAGGTCAGCGACCCTATCATGTTTGGTGCTGCTGTCGAAGTGTATTTCAAGGACGTATTTACTACTTATGCCAATGATTTCGAAGCACTGGGTGTTGATGTTCGCAATGGTCTAGGAGATGTATATGCCAAGATTGGTAAATTGCCAGAAGCCAAGCGTCAAGAAATAGAATTGGCATTGGAAACTGCCATCACAAATGGTCCTGACCTTGCGATGGTTAATTCAGATAAGGGAATTACCAACCTCCACGTACCAAGCGACGTAATTATTGATGCATCTATGCCTGCAATGATTCGCACTTCTGGTAGAATGTGGGATAAAGACGGAAACGCACAAGACACTAAGGCAGTCATTCCAGATCGTTCTTACAGTGGGATTTACCAAGCAAGTATCGATTTCTGTAAAGAAAATGGTGCGCTCGATCCTACTACGATGGGATCTGTGAGTAACGTTGGTTTAATGGCACAAAAAGCTGAAGAATACGGTTCACACGACAAAACCTTCCAGTTGGAAAATGCGGGTCGCGTAGAAGTTGTGGTTGGTGCTACGGTATTACTCAGTCAAGAAGTAGCAGCGGGCGACCTATTTCGTATGTGTCAGGTGAAAGATGCACCTATAAAGGATTGGATAGGATTAGCAGTGCGTCGCGCCCGTGCAACACAAATGCCAGCCGTGTTTTGGTTAGACGATAAACGTGCACACGACCGTGAATTAATTAAGAAAGTTGGCGCCTACCTTCCGGAGCATGATACAGAGGGCTTAGATCTATTCATCATGTCCCCTATCGAAGCCACAACGTTCAGTTTAGAGCGTATTGTTCAAGGTGATGATACCATTTCCGTGACTGGAAACGTACTACGCGATTACCTTACCGACCTCTTCCCTATTCTTGAAGTTGGCACCTCTGCTAAAATGCTCTCTATCGTTCCTTTAATGAATGGCGGTGGATTATTTGAAACCGGGGCGGGTGGATCGGCCCCTAAGCATGTAGAGCAGCTTACCAAAGAAAATTATTTACGTTGGGACAGCCTGGGTGAATTCCTTGCATTAGGTGTGAGTTTAGAGCACTTTGCGGAAAAAGACGGTAATGAAAAAGCAGCAGTTTTATCACGTACGTTGGATGATGCCACTTCTAAGTTTTTGGATATGGATAAAAGCCCTACTAGACGATTGGGCGGAATAGACAACCGCGGATCGCATTTTTATTTAGCGATGTATTGGGCGCAGGAGTTAGCCAGTCAAAATGATAATGCTGCGTTGAAAGTAACCTTCAGCACTTTGGCCGAAACCTTATCCACGAACGAGAACACAATTATTGAAGAGCTGATAGCTGTTCAAGGTAAATCAGCAGATATCGGCGGCTATTATTACATGAGTGATGAAAAGGCCGCTGCAATCATGCGCCCTTCGAAGACTTTGAATCAAACTATTGATTCATTCTAAAACTTACAAATACTGTTCAATCATAAAACCCGGCGCTTCTGCGCCGGGTTTTATTTTTTCGCGTATCGCGCATCTAACGCTGTCTCTTGAAAGCAAAAGTAAAGGGAACATGCAATCGTTTAGCCCAGCTCTTCTCATCGTGTGCCGCTCCGGGATACTTTTCTGTTATCCAGTTTTTTCCTAAAATAAAACCATTGGAATCTAATACTTCATTGACTTGATTCTGGAAGGGTTCATACATCCCATCGAGCGTTTCTGTGCCGTAATCAAAGTAAATTTTCCCGATTCGATCTGGGGTTATGTATTTAGCGATATAGGCTTGAAAGGCATTGGGTATTTCATCGTTGGGGCTAAAACCGCCAGGCCAATGCGTACTCATGCACAAAGCCGTACCAAAAACCTCCGGATATTCACCGATAGCATACAAACTCATGAGTCCGCCCATAGAACTCCCTGCTACAGCAGTCGCACTTTTGTCAGAATAGACATGAAATGTCGTATCAATCAGCGGTTTTACAATGTCTACCATGTAACGTAAATACGCATCGCTTTTCACGGGAAACGCTGTGTCGGATCCATACTGGGAAGCGATAGCCGCCATGGTGGAATCTGAAAATTGCATGCGCAGCGTATGGAAAGGCTTCTGAGGAAAATATTCAAAGTTCCGCTGTATTCCACCATTATGAAGGGCTACTACGATTGTTGGTAAAACAGTTTTAGCCAAAATAAGGCTGTCCATGATTTCATCTACTCGCCATTCTTGACGGTTCCAAGTTGAATTTGCATCAAACAACATCTGGGCATCGTACATATACAATACGGCATGTTTGCGCTTACCATCGTACGTGCTGGGCAACCAAACGTCCAACGGTCGTGCACTGACTTCACCTTTCGTATGCGTGGTATCCAGACGTACTAACGTTCCAGCAGACACCCCATTAACGGTATCCCATTGCATAGCAGCGGTTACTTCTATCTGACTAGAAGTGCTGTTGCAACTTAGCAAGGATAGCGCTGCGAAAAGAGTGTAAATGATTAGTTTCATTCGTTATTTTAACTCAAAAATGAGTGCTCCCATAGGCGCTAAAGTGAGTGTTTCTTGCAGCGTAGTAGTTTTTCCCGTCCAAATCTCGATGGCCTCTGAGAAGCCCTTCAATCCTTGTTGGAATCGGCCTAAATCAAGCGATACCTCCTCACTGTTTCGATTCAATACAATCATTTTGTGCTCATCTTCGAACGTTCTGAAATACACATAAACCTCATTCTGCGGGATATAATGCAAGAGTGTGCCCATATTCAAGGCACACGACTCACGGCGTAAAAGAGCCAGTGATTGGATATAAGCAAACGCCTCTTTCTGCTGAGCAGTGAGCCCTTCGCCAGTAAAGGCATTGACCTGGTCTCCTTCCCAACCGCCGGGAAAATCTGATCGAATAATGCCATGGTCTTCAGTTCCTGGATTGCCCATTAGAATTTCTGTACCATAGTACAACTGCAAGGTCCCACGAGTAGTAAAGAGAATGGTCATAGCCATCTTCCATTTGTCGAAATCTTCGTCCAACTGCGTATAAATACGACTCATATCGTGATTGTCAGGGAAAATCATTATGTTATTGACATCACCATACATGTAGTCGTTGGCAAGACTTTCATAGACCTTCGTCATGCTGCTTCTCCATCCCGATTCACCATTTAATCCTTCTATAAGAGCAGATTGTAATGGAAAATCCATCACACTTGGAAGATAGGTCGTGTAATCGTCCATCTTCGCAGTACCTGCTTGCCAATAACTGATTAAAGACGGGTCGCTCACCCACTCTTCTCCTACAATGTTAAAGTTGGGATATTCGTCCAAAATGGCTTTAGTCCAGTCCGCGAGAAATTGCTTTTCCGGATACGGCCAAGTATCCATTCGAATACCGTGCAGCCCTAAATATTCAACCCACCAAATAGAATTCTGTATCAGGTATCGGGCCAACTTTTCATTGCCCTGGTTCAAATCCGCCATCGTCTCTACGAACCACCCGTTCGTAAACTGCTTGCGGTCCACGTCTGCTGCATGCGGATCAAACCGACTCACCTTCATATGATTAGTCTGTGTAAATTCCGGCCATTGATTGACCCAGTCATTGCTCGGTAAATCGGCCATCCATGGATGTGAACTCCCGATATGATTTGCGACTTGATCCATAATAAGACCAATTCCCTTCTCCTTTGCCTTATCGGCCAATTCTTTATACAGCGTATTCGATCCGTAACGCGCATCCACTGCGTACAAATCCGTCATCGCATACCCGTGGTAACTGTACGATGGCATGTCATTTTCTAAGACTGGATTCAACCATAAGCTGCTCACACCTAAATTTTTAAGGTATTCTAAACTTTGAATAACACCTGCGAGATCTCCACCGTGACGCCCCCCTTGAAACTCACGATCAGGGCCTTCAATCATCCCCTTGACACGGTCATTGTTAGAATCACCGTTGCGAAAACGGTCTGGGGTCAAGAGGTATACAAAATCAGCCGAAGAAAAGCCTTTACGCGCTGCACTACCTTCCTCGCGCGCTCCAATATGCACCATCAAACGACCTATTTTCTTGCCTTTCGTGTTGCGAAAAACAAGCGTATGATCACCAACTTTGGCATCTTCAGGAATTTTAGCAGTGACAAACAAATAGTTTGGACTTTCCAATCCTTCACTCTTTAGGACTTCAAGCGTCTTGCTTTCTGCAATTAATTCGGAAATATCTTTACCGTACACCATAAATTCAACGGTATTCATCTCCATTCCAACCCACCAACTTTCTGGTTCAATTTTATGCAAATCCTGCGCCTGCGTACTAAGACACTGCAAAAACGCAAGAATTATCAATAGCTTTTTCATGAGGTAATATCTAATACTCTTTAAATGTACAACCTGCTAGAGATTTCACCTCATGTTTGATAAAGACCCCGTAGTTTTGCACAAAAGATGAGCAAATGGCGAAGTTGAAATTAAATGCAGAAGTATTAAGCGCTCTCGAAAGCGAAAAGTTACTGGATTTTAGTACAGCACAAGGTGCCATTGTAAGCGCACTAAAAAGCGGTCGGAACAAATGGCTCATTACTAAAGATCTAGCCCCTCTTCGAGTTGCTGTTGCAGCAACAGTCATTCACCAACTCAAGGCAAGTTTTGAAGATGTTGCACGAACATTAATCCTGGTTCAAAACTCAACCATAGCTGACGAATACGCACATCATTTTGAGATCCTAGGAAAGCACACTGACCTTCGCGTTTGGACTGCTTATCAAGGTCCTCAAATATTGAAACAAAAAGAAGATATTTATTTTGGAGCGGATGTCGTAATCGCAACACCCAAACGCTTGAACGAACTGCTGAATATCGAGGGATTTAATAGTGCTTCGGTACAAACACTTGTACTTGATGCATCGTATCAATTACTAAAAGTCGGTAACATCGCCTTTACGCAACGAATTAGCGACAGCATACCGCTGAAACAACGTATTTCTTTGAGCACTGTGAACAAAGGAAGTACTGCTGCTTACATGGATCGTTTCGCATTTCCTTTTACTACTGAAGAATATTAAACCGGCTCGTTAAGTCGGTGATCAGGCCAGTATCCACTGTGTCGAGCGGGATGGGCTTTATTTAAGTCAACTAAACTCTGTTTCCACCAATTTTGAGCATCAACAAGCAATGCTTCCCCGTCGTTGTGCGAAATTGGAACCGCGCGTATATCTACATATGCATTGATTTTAGGCTCACAACAAACGGCCCAGAGATGTGAAAGAAAGTTGATACCGACTGGAAAACCCGTTTTCGCAGAATCGAAATGAAGGCTCCATTGGTAGATATTAAAACCGTGTTTGGCACTTTCATAAAACATACCTGGCTTTAGTGGCAGCATATGTGGGCCCTCCCATGAAGTACCCTCAGGAAATAATACCACAGTTTGACCACCTATAATCGCATCAATAATTCCTTCGCGTGTCTTCGTACGACTCTCTTTACTTTCGCGCTTAACCCATAATACTCCTAAGGCTCTCGCTGCCAGACCTATCAAAGGCCAATTCTTAACTTCCGCTTTACCAACGATTGTAAAGATCTCACTTGTTGGAACAAAAAGAATGTCTAAATAAGAACGGTGATTGGCCATAATAATTCCGGGGCCAATATTACTAAAACGAGCCCCATTAACTGTAACTCCGACTATCCATAGTAGTACCCAACGTAGCGCCATAAATAGGCGATGCGCAACCTTTCTACCTGCAAAAGGATACAAGAAGGCTAGGGTCAAAATACCAAAAAGTATGGTACTAAAAACACCGCAAACGCGAATAAAGCCTAGGATACTTTTCATGAATTAAATATAGCTCTGCAAGTTAGACACTCACTAAAAGAAATCCCCACGTTTTGATAAAAATGATGGAATTCAGAGGTGTTATTCACAAATTTCGCAAAGTGTTGATCATAAATGAGACTAAAAATTCCAACGATCTTTAAAAGTATCCTTAACATCGACTCCTAATTTTAGACGAAATCCGGGATTCGCTTCTGAAGGGCTTGTTAAGTAATAGACCCCAAGGCGCGTTGGCGTTTGCCATAGTTTCACCTTGCGTTCAAGTCCGATATAAGTCTCTAAATAAGAGAAGTTGATCGTCGGTAAATGGAGTGCGCTAAAGCCAACAGCCGTGCCTAAACCCAATCTATTTAAACCCGGAATTCGATCCATTAGAAAACCATCAAAGTGATGTATTCCAAACGCTTGTAGAAATACTTCAGGGGAAGCAAAGGTCTCTGATAAACTCTGCATGGTAAAAATAGGGTTTGTAAATATGAAGAAATCACCGCCTCTGAACCATTTATATTCTATAAATCGGACCGTAGCGGGGTCATTCAAGAAGCCGCCGGAAAGTACGTTATAAAAACTTTCGCCTGCTGCGCCCCAGCGTACCATATCCTCAACCTGAAATTCGTATTTAGTATAGCGTACATCAGAATTGAATAGGTTGGGTATCCCTTGCTTAACACTCAATCTAAAATCGGGCCAGCGGCTGCTTAATACAATCTTTTGGCGCCCTTTGAGATAATACCGCTGGTACGGTCGGATTAAAATTTCGGCTCCTAATTGAGCAACCGTGTAGGTTTCAAAATAACCCGGTTGATTCCGAGAACCGAACAAATCGTTGGACCAATCCGCAAATTCTAAACCTTCAATACTTTGCCTCTTACTGTATTCGATACCAAGTCGTGTGTAAAATCCGTTGAACCATTCGAATTTATGATAACTCTCGACAAACGTTTTCTGAATGAAATTGCTCCGTGCTAATAAACCTGTAAGATCAACACTTTGGGTGATTTGATCATAGGTATCCCCTACTCTTAAATGAACAGAGCCATTGTGCAAGGGTGCATAGGTATAGCCCAAATCTACGGAGCCCTTCATATCTTGATTATTAAAACCATAGTTCAGGTTGCCGTAGAAATTCAGTGCATTATCGTTTTCAAATCGTTTACCAAGCACCATAGTTGGTCGCCACCGTGCTCCCCCAATACCTAAAAGATTCCATTGACCGATAAGTGGACTGAAGAAAAAATTAGTCCCTTGACTTCTCTTACGATAACCCACACCACTAAACAACGGCTCATACCAATGAAATGCATTGTAAATAGCATCCATACTATCCAAATAGGTGTCCGAATTCAAATAGCGAATCAAACTATCTTGCTTACGTGTCCATTGATCCAATTCCTCCCCTTCCGGACGGAATTCTTCCCAATAACTCATATCTCGCATCTGCTCTCCTGGTAACGAACCTATTTGCAACACCTTTTTCACCGCAGGCGCTATGGGTAAATTCATACCCTCTAACTGCCATTCGAAAACGCTATTCTTTGCAGAATTTTGAATCTTAATGAATGTATTTGAAAATGAGTAACCTTTAGTATAAGATTGTTCTAAAGTTAGTACCCCGACACTGCCCTTAAAAGAAACCGGTCGTAATTGCGAAGTATTGATGAGCATTGTTCCTGACCATCCCATCTTGCCTGGCTTAGGAACAAAACCTAGTTCAACAAACGATTCTCCTCCAAATAAATATTCCTTTAGCCAGCGAAATTCATAAACGCTCAATCCGTCCCAATCCAATAGCCCTGAAACAGTGCGTGCAGAAGCCTCTGGCAGTTCATTGGAAGAAAAGGGATAAAAGAAGGCACGTTCAAAAGACATTTCTGGATACTTCTCTAAAACTCCTGCGTCCTGATCTCCGTTAAAATCAAAAGTTGGACTCAAGTTAAAACTTGCATCAAAGCGCACAGACCGACCATCGTCTTGTACATATTTACTGTAGTCTCTGTAAGCTTGAATCTCCTGACGTACGATTACACCATCAAAGAACACATGAGCTACTTGCTCGAAATCTACTTCATTGTTCTGACTGGAATATTTTCTGCTGTAATATTTTAAATTAGTTGGAGTCGAACGCTCCAGAGTCTTCCAATTTTGCCTTAAAGACTTCACTAAAACCTTCGCAGGATCTTCATTATCGATAATGGTAACTTGCTGTAAAACAATACTTGTATCGTTCTGTCCTAATAGATTCAAAGACAAAAAAAATGATAATATTCCGGCTAAACGTATCTGTCTGAAGGTCAATCTTATCATGAGTCTAAGGTAATAAGAAAACCCCCTCTGCACTAATGCACAGAGGGGGCCGCTTAACATTGTAGGTATTAGTCAAACAATCTTTTCTTCTTTGCTGAATTCCAACCCATAGAGAGCCCAAATCTGTATGACGTACCGTCTTTTGGTGGAATGAGGAAGGCGTTTATTGGGAAGTTCATTTCCCCACTTTTCACAGTCTTTCCAACGGAGAAAACCAAGGCCGTACTGAAGGCTATTTCTCCTCTACTATCTAACTGACCGTCAAGTGTTCTTGAAACATCAATGGTTGGGCCAAAAGCAAACTCCCACCCTGAATTGTTGGAACGTAAACCGTTAAGAATGGTTAGATTCGGGATGAATCTATTGGACTCTAGGC
The DNA here is from genome assembly GCA_022426185.1 of Schleiferiaceae bacterium. GTDB lineage: Bacteria > Bacteroidota > Bacteroidia > Flavobacteriales > Schleiferiaceae > UBA10364. The sequence continues at coordinate 3,621 of JAKMEB010000138.1, read as the reverse complement.
CGGATATCATCGGCACAATCTCCGCTAAAGCCTGCCAGCTACCTGTAGTGATGTAAGCTTTCTCAAATTGGTATCCAAACTGAGAGTTCAAAGGAATCTGCTGGTTCCATCCACCCTCATCAGATGGCTTTGCTAAAATTTTTGCATTATTTCCCGTCACGAAACCGAAGCCCATACGAGGACCTTCTGCAACCAACGTTCTGTCAAACGGGTTGTTCAGTATGTTATCGTAATCATTGGCAACGGTGACGCGACGAACTAACTCAGGATCTACTGCTACACCTAACATATCTTTCAGTGCAAGCTCTGCCATAAGGAGATCATTTTTAGGGACGTCTACATAATTTCTATTAGTACTTTTTACAAACTTCCCTTCGGCTACATCAAAGAGTCGTACCGTAGTACTCACTTTTTCGCCGAGCAAATTCATTGAGCCTGTTAAAATGAAGTCCACTTTTAATTGTTCCCCATACTCTTTGAGACAGATTCTTGAAAAACATCCAGTAAAGTCTTTTTCGTCGCGCTCGGAAATGTATTCGATATCATAGTTATCCATTACTTCATAACCAGACATATTAATCATCTCAAGTGACAGCTTCTGGATGATTTGGTAGCGTTCTACTTCGTTGTAACCACGTGTATCAAAATCTAATACAGCTACAGAGGGCTTCGATTGTGCATTTGCGCCGAATGCGCTCAATGTCAATGCAATGACAAATAATAAATTTTTCATAGTTCGTTGTTTTAATCTTTTGACAATACTAAAGTCCAAAGAAATGGGTCATTTCATCACACTCGAAAGTCTCGAATAAAGGTGATTTGTGTATAAAATACGCCTAACTAAGAGATGTTTTTCATGTATAAGTATCAATATTGATACTTGTTGTTTTTTTCGAACGCTCTATACAAGCTGGCCCTACTCACACCAATATATTGTGCGAGGGTAATTCTATCCATAATTTGGAATAATTCTCTCCTCTGTTGTTGTACCCATTCTATACGTTCCGGTGTCTTATTCATTCGCAACATATTTAGGCGCGCTCTTCTACTCTTTTGAATTTCAGCGGTGCCACTTATGTATAGAAGATTAATTATTGGGTACTCCCGCAAGAGCCTTGAATAATTCTCTTCGCTTAATCTTAGAATTTCTACACTCGTATAGGCCGTGAAATAATGAAGTGGTCTCTGGTTCGCGAAAAGCGTGTCCTCATTTACAAAAATGGACGAGGGTGGTATCATATTAAATAGTCCATCTTCCTTTGCATACGGACTTCGATACATTTCTTTTAAGTAGCCGTCTTTCAAAAACCAAAAATCTCTGTTTTTGGCTCCTAATTCATTCAAAACTCTTCCTTTTTCTGCGCGTATAGTTGAATCCATTGCTGAAATGACGGCATCTATTGCTTCATCAAAAAACTCTGAATACACTGGTAGCGATTCAAAATAATTCCGCATCGCTGCTTTTTCTCCACTATTCATGACCAATTTCCTTTAAAGATCTAAATAAAGAAGCGCGAGAAATGCCCAAATAATCAGCCAATTCCCTTCTAGGAATCAGATGAAGTAAATCTGGAAATTGCTCCAAAGCTGCATGAATTCTGTTTGTACCGGAGGTTTGCAACATATGATATGTTGAATTCCTATATTCGGTCATACTCAGATTAATCAATACTTCCATTAATTTCACACCTACTCCCCCTTGACGTAATGCGTTTTGAAAATGTACAGAGGGTAAAGATGCAACCCTTGCTTCTGATAAGGCCTTAGAATAAGTATCGGAGTTTTTAGAATACAGCAGCAAATCCTCTGAGAATGCAAACTTACCAGGGCGATAGAATCTCAAAATAAATGATTTTGTCCCTCGCTTTAAGTATTCAGTAAAAGTACCGTCAAGTATAAAATGGAGATCACCAGTGGCTGAATTCAAATCCCAAAGAGACTCTCCAGTTCGAATAGTTCGTAAAATAAATTTACTACTCAAATCGTTCAAGGCTTGAACTTCTATATCATTTTGAAGTTCGATGTGGGAACGCAACCCATAGTGAAGTCGTTCAACTTCTTTTTGAGACAGCATGGGCTAATGTTTATTGGTTTGATTGGTATATACAAGGTATTAAAAAATGTAGGTGTCGCGATTCGTTAGCCTAAAAGTTTTTGATAAATCAATACGGATATACCACCAAGTGTTGTTTATTTTAAACTGTTAATAACCCTTGTAGAGGAACTTTTTTATTTCACAAAAACCAATACCGGTGTGGAATATAGTCTCCGAACAATCATTAAAATTCAGTTAATAAAATCTTCGGTTATCTTACACTTTTCGTTGTATCTTTTTGCTGTGTTAATCTAAAAACGTAAACCATGAAACGTATTTGTAGTATTAACCAAACCATAAAGCTTTTTAAAGGAGACCTGCCAAAGGTTAAAAATCATTTCCTTGAGAGGGGAATTCGAATTTCAGATAAGGTGTTGCGAGCACGGCTCAAAACATTGTGAAATTTAGTGTAAAACAGCCCTTACGAGGGCTGTTTTTTTGCCTTATTTTTGAGCCAAATACCCATTTACAATGAAACGACTGCTTCTTATCACTACCATAGGTTTTCTGATGAATTCGTGCGCCAGTCCCAACCGCAGTCTTTACGATACTGCAAATGCGTTGTATGGTCAAAATTGGACCTACATAGGCACTATCATGGTTTATCCAGATGTTATTTACAGTGACAAAATTACTACGGCAGACAAAACTCGAGAAATTTCGCTCCATGACGGATTGATCAGCTATGATAAGATGTTAGCTGCAGCCAGAAAAGAATTTGGCGATACCGTGACCATAGCTAATATTAGAATTTATACTGAAGAATTTAAAACCCGATGGTTTGGACGTAATTCTGACGTGCAAGCTATGGTAGATGTCATTCACGTCACTAAGTAATCCAGCATACTTGAAGAGAAGGCTACGTGAGAAGTATACTGAGAGCGTAATACTTCGATGATAAGTCGGGCGCAAGTCCTTAAAAAGCACAAAAAATTAAGCCGATCATTTCATGTTTAAGGATTACGATCAAAAAGTTTCGCGAAACGATCTTTATGCCCTTATTCGTGAAGGAGAGCATGAAGAACAGGACTTTAAGTATCGTATTTCTGACGCACGTAAGATCGCTAGAACGTTAAGTGCTTTTGCAAATACCATAGGAGGCAGATTGCTTGTTGGTGTGAGAGACAATGGCAGTATCGCAGGTGTGAAAGATGAAGATGATATCTACATGCTGGAGAGTGCTTCTGAAGTATTTCTAAAACCTGCTTTAAAACTTGAAGTATGGTCGCATGAGATTGAAGGTAAAACCGTTTGGGAGATTGAAATAGCTGAGGGTAAAGAAAAGCCTTACCTCGTAGATGAAATGGATGGTTTAAAAGCGTATTACCGTAATTGCGACCAAAATTTCGTCGCAAATGCTGTACTAAAAGAAGTTTGGAAACAAGACCGTTTAAAGGAATCCAAGCACCCCGTTGCTTTTTCTGATAATGAACAACGTCTTATACAATACCTTAAAGATTATGATGAGGTTAGTGTGAGCAAAGCGTCAAAGGTGATGCAGTTGCAGAGAAACAATACCATTGAAA
>JAKMEB010000014.1 GCA_022426185.1 Schleiferiaceae bacterium | reverse complement strand
GGCGCGCTTTCTCGTTATTTTTGCAGCATGAATAAAACATCAGACCGCTACTCAGGACGAGGCGTTAGTGCCCAGAAAGAAGACGTCCATAATGCAATCAAAAACATAGATAAAGGCTTGTTCCCTAAAGCCTTTTGTAAAATTGTTCCAGATTACTTAACGGGTAATGAGGACTATTGTCTCGTCATGCATGCAGATGGTGCCGGTACGAAGAGTTCACTGGCTTACATGTACTGGAAAGAGACCGGTGATTTAAGTGTATGGAAGGGTATCGCTCAGGATGCATTAATCATGAATATCGATGACCTTCTTTGTGTAGGTGCTACTGAAAATATTATGCTCAGTTCTACTATTGGCCGAAACAAAGGTTTGATCAATGGTGAGGTGCTTAGTGCCATTATAGGCGGTACAGAAGCACTTCTTGAAGAATATAGAAAACACGGTATAGATATTATCAGTACTGGTGGTGAGACGGCAGACGTTGGTGATCTAGTACGTACAATCATCGTAGATAGTACGGTCGTAGCGCGCATGAAGCGCGCGGATGTTATTGATAACGCGAACATTAAACCCGGTAATGTGATCGTAGGTTTGGCTTCTTATGGTCAATCCAGCTACGAGACAGAATACAATGGTGGTATGGGCTCAAATGGATTGACGAGCGCCCGTCACGATGTGTTTTCGAAAGAATTAGCGGCTAAATATCCTGAAAGTTTTGATCCAGCTGTTCCAGAATCGCTTGTTTATACCGGTACAAAATCCTTGACAGAAGAAACAGAAACGCCGTTGGATGCAGGGAAATTGGTCTTGAGTCCAACACGTACCTATGCTCCCATCATAAAGCAAATTCTAGATCTGTACCGGGACAAGATTGACGGTATGGTGCATTGTTCTGGTGGTGCGCAAACAAAGATTTTACATTTTTTAGAAAAAGGACACGTTATAAAGGATGCCTTATTCCCGATACCGCCCCTGTTTAAAATGATTCAGGAAGAGAGTGGCACAAGCTGGGAAGAGATGTACCAGGTTTTTAATATGGGACATCGTATGGAATTGTACGTGGATCCATCTGTAGCGCATGAAATTATCGCCGTAAGCGAAAGTTTTGGAGTACCCGCGAAAATCGTAGGTAAGGTGGAGGAGAGTGAAGCCAAAGAATTGACCATCAGCAGTGAGTATGGCACTTTTAAATACGCGAAGTAATGGCGATGATCGATAAACTTAATGTGATTTTTCAACGCTACAATGAGGTGAATGATCTTATTATTCAGCCAGATGTCATCTCTGATACAAAGCGCTATGTTCAGCTTAATAGAGAATATAAGAACCTAAAGCCGCTCGTAGAAGTTCGAGAAAAATACTTGGAAATGTCCAGTCGTATTGAAGAGGCTAAAGTCGTATTGAAAGAAGAGAAAGATGCCGATTTTCGTGAAATGGCGAAAATGGAGTTGGATGAATTGGAGCCCGCATTTGAAACCTTAGAGGAAGAAGTAAAATTTCTACTCTTACCCAAGGATCCTGAAGATGATAAAAATGCTTTAGTTGAGATTCGACAGGGTGCAGGAGGTGATGAAGGTGCAATTTTTGCTGGAGATTTATTTCGAATGTACCAGCGTTATTGTGATGGAAGAGGCTGGAAGATGGAAATACTAACTATGAACGAAGGATCGTCGGGAGGCTTTAAAGAGGTGTCTTTTGAGGTAAATGGTGAATCGGTTTATGGGATTTTGAAATACGAAAGTGGTGTGCACCGTGTTCAACGGGTGCCGGCAACTGAGAGTCAAGGTCGCGTACATACTTCCGCGGCCTCCGTGGTCGTTCTGCCCGAAGCTGAAGATGTAGATGTAGATCTTGACATGAAGGACGTTAAAAAGGATACGTACCGTTCACAAGGAGCAGGAGGACAGCATGTAAATAAAACAGAAAGTGCCGTGCGTTTGACGCACCTTCCAACAGGGATTGTTGTAGAGTGTCAAGACGGCCGCAGCCAGCATAAGAACTATGAACAAGCGCTGAAGGTACTGCGCTCGAGAATGTTCGATATGGAGTTCAAAAAGAAGCAAGAGGAGCAAGCTGCTAAACGCAAGACCATGGTAAGTACAGGTGATCGTTCGGCGAAAATTAGAACCTACAACTACCCACAAGGCCGGGTCACAGATCATAGAATTGGTCTTACCAGTTACAATTTAACTGATGTGGTCAATGGGGACATTCAGAAGTTTATTGATGAGCTTCATATGGCTGAAAATGCTGAAAAAATGAAAGAAGGATCGGACGATTATTAGAGCAAGATGAATAAAGCAGCCTTAATAGAACAGATTAAAACAAAGCGCAGTGTACTTTGTGTTGGATTAGATACCGATCTAGAAAAAATCCCCCCGCATCTACTGCTGGAGGAAGATCCCGTATTCAGCTTTAATAAGGCAATAATTGATGCCACAGCTGCCTATGCGGTAGCTTATAAGCCCAACATTGCCTTTTATGAATCCATGGGAGTAAAGGGTTGGCAGAGTCTCGAGAAAACCATTCAGTATTTAGATGATCGCTATCCCGAAATATTCACTATTGCGGATGCGAAGCGTGGCGATATTGGGAATACGTCTAAAATGTATGCGAAGGCGTTTTTTGAGAACATGAATTTCGATAGTGTTACAGTAGCGCCGTACATGGGCGAAGACAGTGTAACCCCTTTTTTAGAATTCCCCAACAAATGGGTTATCGTATTGGGACTTACTTCAAATAGAGGTGCATTCGACTTCCAGTTCATTGAGAATGCAGAAGGTGAGGCACTTTTCGAAAGCGTCGTTAAAAAAGCCCAAGACTGGGGATCCTCAGAGCAACTTATGTTTGTGTTAGGAGCAACTAAAACAGAACATTTGGCTCGATTACGTGCGGCCGCGCCTGATCATTTCTTTTTAGTTCCCGGCGTAGGTGCACAAGGAGGTTCACTCGAGGAAGTATTAAAACAAGCTACCAACAAAGAGATCGGGGTTTTAGTCAATAGTACTCGAGGTATTATTTACCAGAGTGATCAAGAAGATTTTGCCATTGCGGCGGCTCAGGCGGCAAGTGAGCTTCAGCAGGAAATGGCGCGCTTACTGTTCTAGTGTGCGTTCAGTCACACTGAGGAGTTTTAGAAGATTGAACTTTGGGTATCTTAAAACTCAATTATGGAAATCATAGGATACATCGCATCCATTTTTATCGGCATCTCACTTGGTCTTATCGGTGGAGGGGGATCCATATTAACCGTCCCGGTTTTAGTGTATCTTTTTGGTATAGGGGCAGAAATGAGTACCGCCTATTCTTTATTCATTGTGGGTTCAACAGCATTGGTTGGAGGGGTTCGTAACGCTACTTTAGGTAACGTAAATTATAAAACGGCTGTAGTTTTTACCATTCCTGCATTTATTGCTGTTTATGCCACCCGAGCTTATTTAGTGCCTGCAGTTCCTGATGAAATAATGACCCTAGGAACTTATGTCCTGACCAAAGACATTGCCATCATGGTGTTCTTTGCTTTAGTGATGCTTGCGGCTTCTCTAAGCATGATTCGCAACAAGCGACAGGAGGTAGAAGAAGATGAAAATGCAATGCCACAGTTCAATGTACCTGCAATTCTACTGGAAGGTGCAGTTGTCGGTGTTTTAACAGGGATTGTTGGTGCTGGCGGTGGATTTTTGATCATTCCAGCATTAGTTCTTTTTGCAAAATTACCTATGAAAAAAGCCGTTGGCACGTCGCTTCTGATTATTGCTGCAAAGAGTTTGATTGGCTTTGTTGGTGATGTCCAACGCTATGGGGATCAATTGGACTGGAACTTCTTACTTACCATCACTTCCTTTGCAGTATTTGGTATCTTTATCGGTATCTATTTGAACAGATTTATTGATGGTAAAAAATTGAAGAAAGGCTTTGGATGGTTCGTTCTTTTAATGGCCATATATATCATAGGAATGCAACTTTAACGAAAAGAATAAAACTCGCGATAATGACAGTAGAACAAATTTACACGGGATGTTTGGCACAAGGTGCCTATTACATAGCCTCTAATGGAGAAGCAGTAATCATCGATCCTTTGCGCGAAGTTGGTCCTTATTTGGATCGTGCTGAAAAGGATGGTGTAACCATTAAGTACATTTTAGAAACACATTTTCATGCTGATTTTGTTTCCGGTCACCTTGATTTAGCATCTAAAACTGGTGCTAAAATCGTTTATGGTCCCACCGCAGATACACAATTTGATTGCCATGTTGCACACGACGGAGAAGTCATAAAAGTGGGGGATGTAACCATTCAAGTGATTCATACACCGGGTCATACGATGGAAAGCACCACCTATTTATTGAAAGACGAAAGTGGTAAGGATTACGCTATTTTCTCAGGAGACACCTTGTTCTTAGGAGATGTAGGCCGTCCCGACCTCGCACAGAAGGCAGCGAGCATTACGCAAGAAGATTTAGCAGGGATATTATTCGATTCCTTGCGTAATAAAATTATGGTTTTGGCAGACGATGTGATTGTATATCCAGGTCACGGTGCGGGTTCTTCATGTGGTAAAAACATGTCCAAAGAAACTGTCGGTACTATTGGTGAGCAAAAAGCAACGAACTATGCGCTCCGCGGAAACATGACGAAAGAAGAATTTGTGGCAGAGGTAACTAATGGTTTATTGCCACCACCAGCTTACTTCCCGGAGAATGTTCGCATGAATAAGACCGGGTATGAAAGTTTAGATAAAGTCATGGAACGAGGTTTGCGTCCATTATCTGTTGATGCTTTTGAAGCAGCTGCGAATGAAACGGATGCATTGATATTAGATACGCGACACCAGGATATTTTCATTCACGGGTTCATTCCACAATCTATTTTTATCGGCATAAAGGGCAATTTCGCCATGTGGGTTGGTGCTTTAATAGCGGATATTAAGCAAGATATTCTTCTTATCGCTGATCCTGGAATGGAAGAAGAGGTAGTGACCCGCCTTTCTCGTGTTGGTTACGACAACTGTTTAGGATTCCTTGACGGTGGATTCGATGCTTGGAAAAAATCCGGTAAAAATGTGGATTCGAT
>JAKMEB010000003.1 GCA_022426185.1 Schleiferiaceae bacterium | reverse complement strand
CTCTTTTTATAAACTATTTTTGCGCTCTATGGCAAGAAAGAGAAACCGCATGGCAAACCTGGAGCAGGTGGAGCTCACGGATATAGGAAACAAAGGAAAAGCAGTAGGCAGACACGGTGAAAAAGTGGTGTTTGTCAGCGGTGGTGTTCCCGGCGATGTCGTCGAGGTTCAGGTGACTAAGAAACGCAGGAGCTACCTCGAAGGAAAGGTGGTAAAAGTCGACGTTTTTAGTCCCGACCGTGTGGAACCGCAATGCCAATACTTTGGTGTGTGCGGCGGTTGCAAGTGGCAGAATTTAAGCTACGAAAAGCAGCTGAGCTACAAAGAGAAAGAGGTGCGTGAGAATTTGCGTAAAATTGGCCATGTCGTCCCAGAGGAATTCCATTCCATTCTAGGCAGCAGCCAGGAGTACCGCTATAGAAATAAACTAGAATTTAGCTTTACCGATAACAAATGGTTGACCCAAGAGCAGCTGGACAGTGGAATAGACTTTCCTGAGCGCCGTGGCGCGGGTTTCCACATACCGGGATTTTGGGATAAAGTTTTGGACATCGATGAATGTTTGCTCCAACCGGAACCATCAAACGCCATACGCAACTATGTACGTGATTGGGCTGTTGAAAAGGACATGCCTTTCTTCAATGCTAGAAGTCAAGAAGGTTGGCTAAGAACCTTAATGATCCGCGTTGCGAGCACCGGTGAAGTACTGGTGGTCATTCAGTTTAAGGAAGAGCACAAAGAGGCCCGTGAGGCCTTGTTGAAGGATCTGGACGACGCTTTCCCAGAAATAACGACGCTGCAATATGTGATCAACACGAAGCAGAACGATACCATCTACGATCAAGACATCATTACCTACAGCGGCCCAGGATTCATTGAGGAAGCGATGCCAAAGTACAGCGGTACTGGAGAATTGCGCTTTAAAATAGGTCCTAAGAGTTTTTACCAGACCAACCCAGAGCAAGCCCACGAACTGTATAAGGTTGCGCTGGACATGGCGGATATTAAGAAGGATGAATTGGTATTTGACCTTTATACCGGTACGGGTACCATTGCACTTTTCATGGCAGAGCAAGCCCGCGAAGTGGTAGGCATTGAATTGATTCCTGAAGCCATTGAGGATGCCAAACTCAATGCAAAAAACAACGGAGTAGAAAATGCCACCTTCTATGCCGGTGATATGAGGGCGGTTTTTACTGCTGACTTCATTGCAAAACATGGGAAACCAGATGTATTGGTTACGGACCCTCCTCGAGATGGTATGCACGGCGATGTGGTCGCCTTATTGTTGGAGCTTGAGATTCCGCGTATGGTGTATGTCAGTTGTAATTCTGCGACCCAGGCGAGAGACTTGGGATTGTTGGCTGAAAAATATGAAGTAAAGCAAAGTCGTGCCGTGGACATGTTCCCGCAGACGCATCACATAGAAAACGTTGTCCAATTGGTGCTAAAAGCCTAATTTCACACTATAATGAGCAACAAAACAGAAATACTCGACGCTGCGGCTATTGAAGATAAGATCCAACGTTTGGCCTGGGAGCTTTACGATCGTCACCATAACGCGACAGACTTGCATGTGGTAGGCATTAAAGAAAATGGATTCTGGCTTGCAGAACAGCTTGTTGAGCGCCTGCGTAAGATCAGTGACATCACCATCACGTTACATCCATTAGTGCTTGATAAGGCTGTGCCGGTATTGGAAGATATGGTCATTGACTTACCGGTAGGTGGAGAGTTTGCTTTAGTAGATGATGTTTTAAACAGTGGTCGCACTTTATTGTGGGCCGTCATTAAGCTTATGAGTTATCGTCCACGTGTACTGAGCACCACCGTGCTCGTTGATCGCAGCCACAAGCGTTATCCGGTGAAAGCAGATTTGAAAGGATTGAGTTTAAGCACGACGCTTCTAGATTCTGTTCGACTTAATATTGTAGACGGTGAAGCCGTCAACGTTCAATTGGTGTAAACTACTTACGCTAAGCACTCTAAAACAGATGCCAAGTCCAGCGCATCTCCTTTGACACGATGTTTCGCTTTACTGTAAAAAGGGCGGCGTTCGAACAAGTGTTTCGCAATGAACTCTGTGAGATCATCCTTCCCTTTGATTAAGGGACGTTGCACATCCCCTTCCAACCTGCGGGACAGCTCTACCACACTCACATCTAAAAACACGGTAGTACCTGCTGCATTGAGTACATCCATATGATTATAGAAGACTGGGGTTCCCCCGCCAAGGGCAATGACGGCATCCTTTTCTTGTGCCGCCAAAAGGTTTTCTAATACGGTGTGCTCTATTTTACGAAAAGCAAGCTCCCCTTTCGATTCTATGAATGCGGTGATATCCATGCCTAATGCGGCAGTAACACGTTCGTCTAAATCAATAAACGCAACGCCGAAGTGCGCACTTAAGGCCTTGCCTAGAGTGGATTTCCCACTACCCATATACCCAAGAAGAAAATACTGCATGGCTGAAATAAATATCTAATTAAAGGTATAAACTCCACCCCAATCGAAGGTCTAAATATTCCTTTGATTTTTTTTACTCACTTAGTTGGTAAAAAAGGAAAGGTCTGTATATTTGCACCCCGCAAAGCGGAATAAGGTTGATCTCTTAGCTCAGTTGGTAGAGCAATACACTTTTAATGTATGGGTCCAGGGTTCGAGCCCCTGAGGGATCACAAAGAGAAAGCCACCTCACCAGGTGGTTTTCTTTTTTACAGTCAGCAATTCTATGAAATTGCAGACTACACCCTGCCCAGGTGGTGAAATTGGTAGACACGCCATCTTGAGGGGGTGGTGCGAGTAATCGCGTGCAAGTTCGAATCTTGTTCTGGGCACTATAGTTTTCTATTGGTCATTCCGTAGTTTTGCGGTCCATGAATGACCTCCCCCAATCAAAACCTAGAAAGGAACGCGCCTCACTTCAAGTTCCAGTGATGATGCGCCGCACCGCTCAACTCTCACAATTTTTGAGTACTGCCTTCGCGGCGAAAATAGCTTGGCGTTGGTTCCTTACCCCCTACCCTTTTAAAATACCGGACCGTGAGCGTCCATTAGAGCAACGTTTTGGCGCTCCTACCATGTATACTCATCCCAACGGACTAAAGTATCCCGTGCACACCTTAGGATCCGGCCCTAAGAAGGTATTGCTTGTTCACGGCTGGGGCGGCCGATTCACACAGTTCAGTGCCCTGTTTGCACATTTAGAAGCGACGCAACCCCATTTTTTAGAGGAATACACCCTGATTGGATTCAATGCTTTAGCACATCGCGGAGCAGAAGGAAAACACGCGACGATGCCCGGATTTGCACAGTGTATGGCTCAAATACAGTCCCAACACGGCCATTTCCATGCCATCATTGCGCACAGTTTGGGCTGCAATGCCGCATTGTATGCCCAGGTAGATTTGGGCTTCACCGCTGACCATCAGGTGCTCATCGCACCTCCAGGACTTATTTCTGGAATGGTGGGGCTGTTTTGTAAGGCGGTGGGTTTTAACAATAAGGTCCACGATCGCATTACCGCCAATCTTAAAAAGGTACACGGCGCAGATTTTGATTCCTTTAGTGCTCCAGGCCTTGCCGCAAAAAACAGCATTCCTGCCCTGGTATTCCACGATCTCAACGACAACGATACTCCCATAGCTATGGGACGCTCTGTAGGCCAAGCGCTGATCAATGGCACCTATATTGAGACTCAAGGCTTGGGTCACCGCAGAATATTACGCGATCCAGGCGTACTTACACAAATAGCCGATTTTGTCTTTCCTACCCAAGCGTAAACATCCTGCACCCCATTCGTGTTACTTCTGTACATGAAAAAGGCACTCTTTCTACTCACTACTACCTTGTATTTGACGGGATGTCAAGCACAGGAAAACACAAATGCTATGGGCAACAGCAACGAATCCAACTTTACCGTGGTCAAAACAGACCAGCAATGGAAAGAACAACTCTCTCCTGAAGAATACTTCGTGATCCGCGAAAAAGGCACAGAACGTCCTTTTACGGGTGAATACAACATGCACTTTGAGCAAGGCACTTATACTTGTAGAGGTTGCGATGCACCACTTTTCACTTCCGATTCGAAATTTGATTCGCACTGCGGCTGGCCATCCTTTGACCAGGGTATTGCTGATGGTGCTATTTTAGAGAAGATCGATAAGACGCACGGGATGATACGTACGGAGATTGTGTGCGCATCATGCGGCGGTCACCTGGGCCATGTCTTCAATGACGGACCTACAGGCACAGGCTTACGCTACTGTGTAAACAGCCTAAGCATCGACTTTGAAGAAGTAGAAAAAGAAGAGTAGTTTAAAGTTCATACCTTCCCGGTAATGAGACATAAATACCTACTTTTTACTATTCTACTGTTCAGTGCAGTATCCTGCGATCCTTTAGATGGATACGACGACCACGAATGTTATTGTGGCGTTGTCCTAGACAAATACGAAATCATAGGTCTATCTGCAAACGGTGCAAACAATATGCAATACATTGAAGCGGTTAATAACTGCTCTGGAAATACGGAAGCCCTCGAAGTAATCAATGCACTGTATAAGCGATCTGAAATCGGCGATACCGCATGCTTCGGGCGGCATTGGTAGGGATCACAAAAAGAATTTCAAAAACCACTAAAAGTAGTTGGAGAAATAGATTTCATATCTATATTTGCACCCGCTCAGGGCGCTTAGCTCAGTTGGTTCAGCGCATCTGCCTTACAAGCAGAGGGTCGGGGGTTCGAATCCCTCAGCGCCCACAACTGAAACAGAATAAACGCCATCCACGAAAGTGGGTGGCTTTTTTCGTTTTCGCCATCGAGCGAAGTTTACTTCAGTGAGAATGGTGAAAATGAAAAGAGCCATTCGCTGCTGCGCAGCGGATGCTTTGATAGTGTTTTTGTTGGGTACAAGGGCACCCGTGAAGGGTTCTTCCGAGCGAAGCGAAGAAAATCTCAAATGCTTAAGCGAGATCATAAAGATGAAAGTTAGAAAATGGAATGATG
>JAKMEB010000163.1 GCA_022426185.1 Schleiferiaceae bacterium | reverse complement strand
CTTAAGAGAAGCACTAGAAGAATGCCTTCGTAAACGCCCATTTATCGAAGAAGCTTTGAGCGAAGACCTGATCAACCTTAGTTCTCTTGCCCGCTTAATAAAAGCGGATATTGAACACCTTATCGGCAAAGAAATCAATGAAAGTGCCGTGGTGATGGCTATCCGTAGAAGAGAACCTCGACTGCAACTTAAAATGCAGCATAGACTCCAGCAGTTCATCGGTTCCTTAGGCGATATTATTGTTCGCTCAAATTTGGAAGCCTACACGTATAAGAAAACGTCACTATTGCCATCGAAGCAGGCTCAATTCATCAAAGCCATAACCAATCTCCCGAGCGGTTTTCACAGTTTTACAGGCGGCATGGAAGAAACAACAGTCGTCGTTAGCCAAGATTACACAAATGCCTTAGCCCAGTCTATGGCAGGTGAGCAGCTATTAGATCAATCATCCGATTTAAGCTCTATTACCTTGAGATTACCAGATAGTAGTTCTGATGTCATAGGACTCTATTACTACTTCTTTAAGCATATAGCCTCTGCCGGTGTACCTATTAAAGAAATCATATCCACTACCAATGAAGCCACCTTCATCGTTCACAATAACGATGTAAACGCTGCATTCGCTACAATAAACACCATTAAAAGACCGCTGTAGAAATCTTTTAGTTTTTCACATTATTTGTGTCTGAGCTCTTCGATTACCAGATTAATTGGACTAATCTTAAAACCATTTTTATGGAAAATCATGTTCAATTAATTGGGAATCTCGGAATGACTCCAGAATCCAAACAAATCAACAACACGCTTCGTACCTCTTTTAGCCTAGCAACCAACACCGTGTACAAAGATGCTGAAGGCACGAAGAAAACTATGACCGATTGGCACAACATAGTCGCCTGGGGCAAGCTGGCACAAACTATGGATGAATACCTTAAAAAAGGTGATAAAGTTGGCATCGCCGGTAGATTGGTCACGCGCAGTTATGAAGGCACTGAAGGCCAAAAAAAATACTACACGGAAGTTGTTGCAAAAGATTTACTATTGCTCGGAAAGAAACCTACCGACGTATGATTCACAACACTCCCCAACGGCAAAGTTGGGGAGTTAACTTACTAGTATACCGTTCTCAAAAGCAATTGTCCCAAATTCTGCCGTTATAGGCTGACCTATAATCAAGGGTGCAGATAAGGCCATAGCTTCACCTAGTGTCTCTTGCATTCTTGGACGTGCTGCTAAATCTCCTAGTTCATCAACTACATAATACATACCCTGAGCGTGACCATTTACGTAATAAACACGCTTTACAGCTATATCAACACGCATTCGAGCGTACAATACTCCCGTAAAAACCCATTCTAGTAACCCCTTGGTATTCTGAGGTAATTCATCATAAACCGCACTAGGTGTATTGCTCGCCTTTAGTATTGCCACGATGGAATTTAGACCAAACAAACGTGCTTTCATACGTTCAAAATCGCCGAGACTAACCCCACTTTCAAAGAGTACATTAGGAATGCCCTGCCCCATAAGGTAATCACCCACTGCGGTGGGATAATACTCATCACTATAGCGACCGATACCATCTAACGATACCTCTAGCGAGGCGAGCGCATTTCCTAAGCGATTCATGACCCCTCTTCGCATAGGAGTTACCGTGCGCGTTTCTTCAGATGAGGGTACTAAGAATGACGTGTAAGCAGGTAATTCATTTACGTGAAAAATAGAACGTTGGTCGTGCAGATTAAAGCTCAATTCTGGCGATTTCATTTTAATCCAACCAATAAGCTTCGCACTCTCAATAGTCTGAAACGCGCGAAAATCTCGATTCAAATCTATGCTAAGCCCATTGCGGCGGGTATATCGAACATATGCATCTGGGTTGATGACTGGAATGATATGAAGAGAAAATTCGCTTAAATCAATTTTCTTGCGCGTATACAGATCTATGAGCGCAAGTAGCATATAAACGCCTGTCGTCTCATTTCCATGCATACCAGCCCATAAACACATGGAGCGTGGCCCAGAACCTAATGTGGTAGTCAGAATAGGTCGCTCCTCTGAAGAATAACCAATTATTTCCCAATTGAATGCCGACAACAATTCGTTGTATGGCATATACCATTGGTTATCAGATAAATATTTAGAATCGGATGCTAAGAACATTGCCGTAATTTTAAAGGTGAAGTTAACGCACAAACGCGAATTGCCCATATTTATCCATGTCCTATGAAAATAATCACTCTTGCCGGTCTCACACTACTCCTACTAAATTCAGCATGTACCACCGAAGAACGTGTTCTGACCATAGGTTTTGGAAGTTGTAACGAGCCCAGTCAAACGCAACAAGTACTGCCTACATTGAATCGAGCCCTAGATAGCTTGGATCATTTCATTTGGCTCGGTGATAACGTCTATCTACAAAATGGTCAATGGAACAGCTACGACAGTACGATGGCGCGCTATAACGAAGTCTTTGGTCAGCCCATCTTTCAAGAGCTTCTAAATAAAAGCCATCATTTAGCCATATGGGACGATCACGATGCAGGCCCTAACGATTGTGACCGCTCAAACTACGAAGGGTTTCCGTTAACGATGAGGGCATTCAAAGACTTTTGGCAACCTCAACACAGCCAGCCTGATAGCAACAGTTATTACGGACAAACCAGCACAGCAGAAGGACTCGTAGACATCTATCTTTTGGATAATCGCAGTTTCAGAACAAATAAAGATTCTGCTAATGCTACTGTTTTTGGTCAAAAGCAGCTGAGCTGGTTTCATAATGCCTTAAAACATTCATCGGCTAAAGTGCATATCATCTGCATGGGTGGACAATTATTGAATACCGCGCGGGTGTTTGAAAACGTAAGTAATTACCCCAAAGAGCGCGATCTACTTTTAAAATGGCTCTCGGAATCACCTGGAACTCCAATTGTACTGACTGGCGATCGCCACAGCGGAGAAATCAATAAAATCATTATGAATGGCAAGTCCATCGTAGAGGTATGTGCATCGCCGCTCACAGCCAATGCACATCCGCATCATGAAGAAGAGAATGCTACCAGAATTCATTCTAAGACTACTGACACACAACATTTCGGTGTGTTACAATTGAAACTTTCCGATGAAACAAATCCAACCTACCGTATCGGGCTCTATGATTCAAAAGGAACGGCTCTTTTTACACATCGTGAAACAAAGTAACATATCAACATAATACATTGTATTTCAGGATTTTCAATACCATAACATAAAGTATCGCTTAATTGATGGTTGGTCTTTTGAAATAGGAAATAAATTGTTTGAGTTACAACTGTAACTCATTTCCAAACATGTTTCATTTGTATTACATTTGTAACAATGGAAGAAATTGTACAACGTTTAAAAGCCTATATAGAACAGGAGGGACACACACCTTCTAGCATGGCTAGTGTTCTTGATATTAACCGTTCTACCTTGGTTCATATCATGAACGGAAGAAATAAACCCAATCTCCAGCTCATTCAAAAACTATGTGTCTTTGACGAAAATCTAGACCTTCGCTATCTTCTCACGGGAGAACGTTCTAAGAAATCGATATCCCCTCAAATAAAGAATGCTAGCACAGAAACAATTAAAAATGTTGTATCCGCTCCTCCCCCTTCCAAAGCGACCAGCCAAAAGTTGTTGGTATTAAATCCAAATGGAACATGGGAAACCTATACTAAAGAAGCATAAGTCAACGTATATTTGCATAGAATACAAAGAGATATGACAGCAAAGAATAAGGTTTTAATAGGACTCGTAATAGCGGCATTTATTTCGCGCATTGTACCCCACTATCCTAATTTCACTGCAATGGGTGCGCTAGCCTTTGTTGGGGCAAGTCACAGTAAGAATTTTTTAAAGATCATAGCACTAACCTTTGGAGTACTGATGATCAGTGATGTCATCATCAATAACATCATTTATCCTTCGGAAACTTTTATTCTAATGTATAAAGGGTCCATTTTCACTTACGTCGGATTCACTCTGTATGCTTTAGCTGGACGCTTTTCAAAAAACGGAGCAAAGGGAATTTTCGCTCTTATTATTGGATCCGTAGGCTTCTTCTTACTCAGCAACCTAGGTGTTTTTCTGAGCGAGTTCAGTCTTTTCCCAAAAACGCTTTCTGGCCTTTTCGCTACGTATGCAGCTGGACTTCCTTTTTATGCACCAGAATTAATCTCCACAGCATTGTTTAGCGCTATTGCTTATGCTGCAGAGATTAAACTAGTGCGTACCGCGAAAGCTTAATAAATAATTTGTCTTGGAATTACTCCTGCCGGTATCGTCTCGATGAGCGTCCCTGTTGTAGAGTATGAACGTACTTCGCCGCTGCTGGCGTAGTCTTTCGCATCGAAGAAATACAGATTTCCGTTGTGCAGGTTGAGGTTGTAACCTCCGGGTAAGGTCAAGGTTGAGCTCGGCCAATTTTGCCCTGACGTCCATTTTACAATGGCACCGTCGTAGGTAGCATTAAGAAAGTAGGCATCCGTACCATCTGAACAAAGACCAATAGCATGTTTGCTTATGTTGGTTGGAGCAGCGATTTCTGAAGCTCCATTGGAAGACCCCTCATATTTCCAGATACTTGCAGGTGTATCATCACTTATACCAAAGTTTTCATCTCCGCTGCACAGGATGAAGAGTTCGTTTCCAATGACAGCGAAAGAATTGGGTACATCACCAATAGGATGGTGTTTAACATCGAACGTACCTAAATCAATCTCAGCCAATGTCCACGGTCCTTCGTAGGTTCCGACTCCAACGAAGAGCTTATTATTAAAAATGGTCATTTGCTCTGTATAATGGCCCATGTCTATACTATCGACTAAACTACCGTTCGTTTTATCCAGTACATAAATAGAAGAATCCTTCCAATTAGATACAAACAAACGATTGCCATCCGTGGCTAAGTATCGGGGTTGCTCTACTGAAGCAGACCAGCTGTGCTTTAAAGTATTACGATTCACTCCGTGGATCTGATTACTGTTGTTCATTGCGACATAAAGCATAGAATCGGATTCTACCATATGCTGTGCAACATTGCCTAATGGGAAACCATTTTCTACGGCGAAAGCGTTTTGAATGAGCGTATCCGCACTGTAGGCAGTAATTGAACCTGAACCTGAACCAAATGGACCTTCATTTAAGATGAGGTGTAAATCGGTGTAGACCCCTGACGCTCCTGTAGGAGGAGTTTCCGGCGTACAACTAATGGCAAGTGTCGCTACTACTGCCGTAATCGATGCTACTAAGGCTGTTTTTTTCATTGTTTTGAATTTAGTTTTAGATTAATTTGGAAAGACCGCCCTGGCATTGGGAAGTACTGATAATATTGTCGTTCGTTATTAAATACGTTATCAACCTGAAGCAACAAATTCCATCGATTGTTTGCCCCAGATACACTGTAGGATAATGCACACCAATACTGTGCCGCAATTTCTCCTACAGCACTATTATCGCGTAGGGTATGACGCAATCCCGTATAAAAACCTCTCAGTTGAACCGTACCTTTTGGAAGTTTAAATTCCGACGTACCTACGGCTTGCAGCGCTGGGCGATAAATCAGTGACTTTCCAACAATTGCAGGGTCATTATTCATCGTCGCGAGTACTTGAGTAAATTGATGAGTTAAATTCATGTTCGCGTGAAAATTGCTCCAAGTTCTTGACATAGATGCTGTGGTAGAACTAGTATAAACAGCATAATAATTTTGCGGAGACCAATTTCCAGATCCTCCCGGGGCCCACTGAATCATCTTGGAATAATACAACTGGTCCGTGCTGAGGTTCATCTTAAGTTTTCTTTCACGATGCACAGCATACTTTATGCCGAATGAACGCTCTGCTTCAAGATTTGGGTTACCCCCCGGACTCCAGTACAATTCATTAAGTGTGGGCAAGCGATAATAGGTTCCTGCAGCGAATTGGTTTTGAAAAATGCCCGATTTTACGACATGGTTATAATGTGCACCAAAGTGAAATTTACTTTGATAGCCAGCACCCTTAAGGACTATTCTGTCTTTTCCGGTAAGGCTGAGGTTGTACAGTACATGCGGCAAAAATGCAACTGCATTACGGTTCGACCCATCCGCCTGAAAATAGTTGGTAGTAATATACAGCTCCTGATGTTCCTTACGTCGGGAATACTGCAGTGTGGCTTGCGAATACTTGTTTGTATCTAGAATAAGCCATGGTGAATTGGTATCTGTATAGGCCTGCCATTCTCTACCCAGATAAACTTGCCATTGATTTTTTCGATTTCTAAGGGCATACTTAAAACGAAGCATATCATCTTCGAGGTGATTAATATATCCTGGTGTTAAAATAGATCCACTATTATCTTTTTCACTTCGTGTATACCATAGTGTAGATTGCCAATTCCATCCTGAGAACTTGCCTTGAAAGGATTGTAAATAGGTCAAGTCGGCGTAGCTATTTCCGCTAAGCACGCCATTTAAACTGCCCAATGTGTAAGGATAACTATTGCTACCGGCCGTATTCCGAAGTGAACTTTGGTAACGTACACTACCTATGTTACCCCACGACTGGGCCCACAAACCCAAATCACCAATGTTTGATGCAGAGAAAAGTGTAGCAGTACCTCTCCCCTCGGGTATTGTTGATGCTAAATTTAAAGCTCCCACAGACCCCATAGGAGCCAACGCACCACCATTTATCCCCCCGTATATAGACGTATTACTTAACATTGAAGCGGGCACCAAACTAAGATCAAGGACACCCGAGGCCATACTACTAATATCTATGCCGTCCCATAAGACTCGGCTTTGCTCCGATGATGCACCTCCAAAAGAAGATGTTACTACGCTGCCAGGTGAATATTGTTTTAATATGAAGCGACTGTCTTTAATTAGGTAGGCTGACGCACTACTCACGTTGGCCATCAAGGAATCTGCCTTTGTTTTAATTTCCTTTGAACGGAAATTCTCGCTCACGACTTTCGCAGTCCAAAGCGTATCTACCTGACCACAGAGGAGTGCAGGCGTTAGCAGTATGAAAACTGAAACGATTAGATTCTTCATTCTTCACCAGCGCTTGACCCAGAGCACCATTAAGGGTTAGTGTAGGCCAAGTCTTCTGGCTTCCCGCTCCACTACTCTCCTTCCCGCTTACGCAGTGGATTTGAATAGCTTCAACACGAGTTACAGCTTCTGGCAAAGCCCCGGACTTCAACCGGGTTCCTTTTTAAGTATGCGCTCCCGCAAACAACCTACGTATCAAAGATACGCTAAGAATAACGCCCTAAAACTTCAAGTGCACTATTATATGCACTTTCCACCTCCAGCGGATTCAATACATGAGGAAGGCTCGCATGGGTTAATGCGCTTAAGACTTTTTCGGTCGGCATATTGCCAATCAATTGATCGGAAGCAAATGGACATCCACCGTATCCTTTCAAAGCGGTATCAATACGTTTACATCCGGCGCTCACGGCTGCCAATGCTTTTTCTCCCGCATCCTCATAGGTGCTGTGCATGTGAGCTCCCCATGGGACAGCGCTGTAATGACTCATTAACGTACACAGTTCAACTACCTTTTCAGTAGATCCTTGCCCGGTGGTATCGCTCAAAGAAATGATGTCTCCACCGCACAGTAAAGCTTGTTCAAGACGTTCCAAAACAAGATCAGTATGATACGCTTCGCCATACGGGTTTCCAAAAGCCATGCTCAGATAAACGACCAATTCAACGTTTGATTTAGACGCTAAATCCTTTACGCGCTTCAAATCCTCTATTGCTTTTGGTATCGTCTTCCTGCTGTTGCGCTCTTGAAATATTTCGCTAACGCTGAATGGATAGCCCCAAGCGTCAATATGGTTGAATTCAGCTGCTCGTCTCGCCCCACCTTCGCTAGCTACTATACTTAAAAGTTGCGTATCCGATTTTTCACGCGCTTCTTCTAATGCAGAGAATAATTCATGTGCATCAGCCATTTGCGGCATGGCTCGAGGGCTGACAAAACTTCCGGCATCTATGGTGTGAAAGCCACAATCCATCAAACGCTTGATGTGTTTGATCTTCTCTGCGGTCGGTATAAAATCATGAAATCCTTGCCAAGCGTCGCGCGGACATTCAACGATAGAAATAGTGGTCATTTTTTTGGGTTAGATAGGTTCTGACCCAATTTACAAATTGCGCAGCATACGACGCACCATTGCAGGCCCTTCATATAAGAAACCTGACCAAACTTGCACTAGATCGGCGCCAGCATTCATCTTTTCCCGCGCATCTTCACCAGTGAAAACGCCACCCACTGCAATAATCGCGATGTCATCGTCCAATTTTTCACGTAAATAGCGAACCACCTCTGTACTGCGCGATCTAAGAATCTTACCACTTAAACCGCCTGCGCCCATCGCCACCACTTTTTGCGGCGCCGTCTTTAAACCTGATCTAGATATAGTCGTATTTGTTGCAACTATTCCATCAAGTTTAAGTGTGTTAATAATGTCTACAATATCGTCAAGTTGCCCTTCGGTCAAATCCGGTGCTATCTTCAGCATCAGTGGTTTAGAACCTAGTTTGTCTTTTAAAGCTTTAACTTCACTAAGTAAGGCCATCAACGGTTCCTTTTCCTGCAACTCGCGCAAATTAGGCGTATTGGGCGAGCTAACATTTACCACAAAATAGTCCACTACCTTATGCAGAGCCTGAACACCTTTTAAGTAATCTGATGTAGCATCTTCATTTGGAGTGACCTTGTTTTTTCCAATGTTGCCTCCTATGATGATGTCCGTTTTCTTTTTTGCCAATCGCAAAACTGCTTCATCTAGGCCGCCATTATTAAAACCCATTCTATTGATGACCGATTCGTCTTCAACTAAACGAAACAAACGTGGTTTGGGGTTGCCTGCTTGCGGCTGCGGCGTGAGCGTTCCTATTTCAATAAAGCCAAATCCAAAAGCACTTAGTTCATTAAACAGCTTGGCATCTTTGTCAAATCCGGCCGCAAGACCAATGGGATTCTTAAAGCTCAAACCCATCACTTCCTTCTCATGGCCATTTAATGAACCAAAGAAGCTATGAACTACACTACCTATTCCAGGGATTTTAAAAACCCATTTTAACGTTTTGAACGTAAAATGATGCGCTTGCTCTGCGTTAAGGACAAAAAGTAATGGACGAATAATGGATTTGTACATCTATAAATTCTTAAGTCGTGCAAGATCGCGTTTGGCGTCTTTTTCTTTAAGGGACTGGCGCTTGTCGTAATTCTTCTTTCCTCGTGCTACAGCTATATTCATCTTTATCCAGCCTTTTTCGCTGATAAATACTTTTGTTGGAATAACAGTTATGCCAGCATCTTTCGTTGCTTTCAGAACTTTATCTAATTCTCTTTTCGCGAGCAGCAATTTGCGTTCACGAAGTGGTTCGTGATTATTTAAGTTACCATGCGACCATTCGGTAATAGTCATATTTTTAACAAATAACTCTTCCCCTGCGAAATAACAATAGGCTTCAGCGATAGAAGCTTTTCCCATACGAATAGATTTCACTTCAGTCCCTTGCAACTGCATACCTGCAGTAAAGGTTTCTAGCCATTCATAATCAAACTTCGCTTTGCGATTTTTTATTTCAATCGTTTTCACCTGACAAAGGTACACTACTCGCGGTCTTTGAGCATAGGGACAAAAGCCGCATCTCCTAACACCTTTTGAACAAAGCTGCCATCCTGCTGCTTCGTGATCTGGACCATTTTTTGGACGTCTTCTCCGACTGGTATGATCATAACACCACCTTCAACCAACTGAGCCAATAGAGCTTTTGGGACAAATGGTGCACCACAAGTCACTATGATTCGATCAAACGGGGCAAAGACAGGCATTCCTTTAAACCCATCTCCAAACTTCAGCTCCGCCCTGTAACCTAAGGCAGCTAACATCTTTCTCGAAAAGTCAAATAATGCTTTATGTCGTTCGATGCTGTATAATTTCACCCCAAGTTCACACAGAACTGCAGCTTGATAGCCACTACCAGTACCAATTTCCAGAACCTTCATGCCACTACTTAGCTTCAACAGTTCAGACTGCCATGCGACTGTTGAAGGATGGGATATGGTTTGATCGGAAGCTATGGGAAATGCCTTATCCTGATACGCATGTTGATGGAAACTACTTTCAAGAAAAAGGTGTCTTGGGATAGTATTCATTGCTTCAAGCACCGTATCTCCAGCCAATCCCTTAGACTTTAATGCACTACACATCATGGCTCTTTGGCCCTGGTAATATGGACTATCCTCGTTTTGCATACGTTGAAATTACATCGGGAACCTTAGGTGTAGTGTGTTTAGGAAGGCTTCTTTTTAACAATTGTAAAGTCCAAGATGATTACATTTGCAGTAATGCAAAATAAGACTCTACTCATTGCGCTCCTTTGTAGCCTTTTGTTCCTAACCACTTGTGAGAACGAACCCGCTCCTGCAGTCGCCTATCTCGAAGTCACAGAACTTTTAGTAGCGGCAAAATCCGATGAGGGAACGTCATCAGCAAAACTGAACACCATTTGGGTAGAACAGAATGGTCAACAGATTGGTGCATTTTCGCCTCCTTGTCGCATTCCTGTATACGCCGGAGAGAATCAAACCTTGCGTTTCATACCTGGTATTTCTCTCAACGGGGTGTATTCTCAGCGCAACCAATATGAGATGCTGAAGCCAATAGAGAAGAGTTGGACGCTCGAAGAGGCATCGACTCGAGTGATTTCACCGGAAGTACTCACTTTTGAATACAACCCAACCTACTCGTTGATGGTCATCGAAGATTTTGATGGAATCGGTCTGAATTACAACAAAACCATTCAAAGTGACACAAGTTTGCTGATCACTTCAGATACCAGCGAAGTTTTTTCTCACCCTGGTGAACTTCCAAATAAAAGCGGAAAATTCGTTTTACCTCCGGTGTCTTTAGGTGAATTTAAAACACTACAAGCTTTTGTACTACCGAAGTATGGCGCAAATGTATGGTTAGAGGTAAATTATAAAACGGATGTTGCTTTGACCTTTGGAATCACAGCAAATGAAATACTCCAAAGCGCTAAGACTCCTGTAGTGACTCTATTCCCTAATGAAGAATGGAATAAAGTCTACATCAATCTCGTTACTGAAGTAAGCGGCTACCCCAATGCTTTGGATTACAATCTGTTTTTTGGAAGTATCAACACCACAGACGACACCGCCACTGTACTTATCGATAATATAAAGCTGTTGTATTGAGTTCCACTAAAAAGTTAGCACACAAACTTCTTATTCGTTATGTGGCAGGTGATGTTGTTGCCGGGACAGGCGCGTATACAGCACTTCATTTAGCGCGTAAACTTTATGTGGAACCAAAAAAGTTTGGGACTGATATTCCCTTGAATTTTGACGAAACGTATGTATTCGCAGCAGCAGCTACGACGGCACTTTTCATTGGAATCAGTGCACTAAGTGGTATCTATCGTGATTTGACCCGTAAAAGCCGTTTAGCAGAGGCATTTAATACGTTTGGTGGCACTGTAATTACCGCTGTCTTGTTGTTCTTTTTAGTTTTACTTGACGACTACATAAAGGATTACAGCGACTATTATTTGACATTAGGCGTCTACTCTGGTACTCTTTTGGGGCTCAGTGGGCTCTTCAGATTCTTACAAAGTTCCGTGGTACGGCACAAAATTGACAAAGGATTACTCAAGTTTCCAACCTTGCTTATAGGAAGTGGAAAAGATGCCGCAGATCTCCTTTATACGTTTAAAAACGATCGCAGCAAAGGCTATTCCTTCTTGGGCTATTTAAAAATCGATAACAGCGCGGTGGATGATCGCATGCAGGTACTTCCATGTTTAGGAAACTCGGACCAATTGGCCGACATTATTAACGACAACATTGTTGATGATGTCATCATAGCCCTACCCTCCGGGAACTCTGATCGTATCGCTGCCATGGTAAGTGCTATTGAGCACAAAGACATTCGCATACATGTGCTCCCTAACCTATTCAGTATTTTATCTGGTCAAGTAAAAATGGAAAGCTTAGGGCGTTCACTTATCGAAGTAAAGCGAGAATTAGTTAAGCCACATGTTGCTTTCATAAAACGCTTGTTTGACATCGTTGTAGCTGCTATTCTATTGGTAATAGCAGCGCCCCTCATTCTATTCTCCATAGCTATGATTGCCGTTGGTTCTAAGGGACCTTATTTCTACACACAAGAGCGTTTGGGTAAAAATGGTAAAATCTTCAAAATCCTCAAGCTTAGAAGCATGTATCAGGATGCGGAAGCCCACGGCCCCCAACTCAGCAGTGAAGAAGACCCACGTATCACGCCTTGGGGAAGAACCATGCGTAAGTTTCGTTTGGATGAATTGCCACAATTTTTAAACGTATTGAAGGGCGATATGGCCATTGTAGGTCCACGTCCTGAGCGTAGATTCTTCTTTGATCAAATCATAGCTTCAGCACCGCAATACAGGTATTTATTAAAAGTTAAACCCGGCATTACTTCGTGGGGTATGGTCAAATTTGGCTATGCGGAGAATGTTGGAGAAATGATTGAACGTGCCCGATACGATTTGATCTACACAGAAAACATCACATTGGTAAACGATATCAAAATCCTGTTCTATACCTTAGTCACAGTCTTGCAAGGGCGAGGCAAATAAAGAACCACAAATCACCTTTCATGAAAAACATTACTGTTATTGGTGCTGGTACAATGGGCAATGGCATTGCTCACGTATTCGCCCAAAGTGGATTTAAAATTCATCTTTTCGATATCAGCGAAGCCGCTTTAGAGCGTGCGCTTGGGACCATCACAAAAAACATGGATCGTCAAATCTCCAAGGAGAAACTGACTGCAGCTGACAAAGAAGCTGCTTTAGGACGTCTTACTACAGGAACGGACCTCAAGAATGCGGTAGCAAATGCTGACTTAGTGGTTGAAGCCGCTACAGAAAATACTGCAATTAAATTCCAGCTCTTTAAGGATATTGACGCTCATGCGCCGGAAGATTGTATTCTCGCATCGAACACCTCTTCTATAAGCATCACTAAAATCGCAGCGCAGACAACCCGGCCAGAGAAAGTCATAGGAATGCACTTCATGAATCCTGTACCGGTCATGCGACTTGTTGAAATCATTCGAGGTTACAGTACTTCTGATTCAGTATGTAATGCTGTTATTGATTTAAGTAAAGCACTAGGAAAAACACCTGTAGCGTGTAACGACTATCCTGGCTTTGTTGCAAACCGAATCCTCATGCCAATGATTAATGAAGCTATTATTTCATTGCATGAAGGTGTGGCTGATGTAGAGGCTATAGATTCAATAATGAAATTAGGGATGGCCCACCCTATGGGGCCGCTGCAATTGGCCGACTTCATTGGACTCGACGTATGTCTCTCCATCTTAAATGTTCTTTACGATGGCCTTGGTAATCCAAAGTATGCGCCATGTCCCCTGCTCGTTAACATGGTCACAGCCGGTAAATTAGGTGTTAAGTCAAAAGAAGGTTTCTACGATTATTCTGCAGGAATCAAAGAAGCCACAGTTAGTTCACAATTCAAATAATCAAAGTATGAAATTACGTTTATTACTTGCGAGTACATTGCTCGCTTCGCAAGCATTTGCACAAGTTGATCTCATCAACAAAATAAAAGACAACGGTGCTGACGCGCCGCTGGGCTACGAATGGGAAACGATTGTCGATATAGAGGCTACTCCTGTCAAAAATCAAGGAGCTTCCGGCACATGTTGGTCCTACGCGACCACGTCATTTATCGAAAGTGAGATGATGCGTATGGGGAAGACCCCCATAGATCTTTCAGAAATGTACACCGTGCGCAAAGTCTACCAAGACAAAGGCGAAAAATACATCCGTCTTCATGGCTACCTAAATTTTGCGCAAGGCGGCGCCCTACCCGATGTGCTATATGTAATCAAAAAGTATGGTGCAGTTCCACAAGAAGTTTACAACGGCTTGAACTATGGTACTGAAATCAACCGTCATGGTGAGATGGAAGGAGCATTAAAAGGAATTCTAGATGCCGTTGAGGGTAACAAAAACGGTAAACTTTCCACAAGCTGGCGCACTGCATTTGATGCAACCTTAGACGCTTATTTAGGCGAAGAGCCAGCTCAATTTGGTTACAACGGAAAGACCTACACTCCAAGAACGTTTGCTGATGAGGTTATTGGCATCAATGCAGACGATTATGTCCAATTGACCTCGTGGACGCACCATCCCTTTTATGAAGCATGTCAAATTCAGGTACCTGATAACTGGACGTGGGGAATTTCACACAACCTTCCTATCGATGAAATGATGGAAGCGCTCAACGCTTCCTTAGAAGCTGGATTTCCAGTTGCTTGGGCCTGTGATGTTAGCGATAAAGGGTTCTCTATAAAGAACGGAATTGCCGTTATGCCAAACAAAAGCTGGGGTGATCTAAGCGCCGAAGAAGCACAAGCCATTTATGCGGGCCCTCATGAAGAAGCAAATATTGATCAAGCAACGCGTCAAGAGCAATATGACAATTACCTTACTCAAGATGATCACGGTATGGTCATTCAAGGAATGGTAAAAGATCAGGACGGAAATGTATTCTACATTGTCAAAAACTCATGGGGTGATATCCCAAATGATTTTCGACCAGGATATCTCTATGCCTCAGAGAGTTATGTGCGTTTAAAGACGATCAGCATTATGATGCACGGAGATGCTCTAGAGAAATCAACCAAGAAGAAGTTAAATCTATAGTCGTGAAACTTTAGATTCATTTAAAAAGCCGTTCACCGCAAGGTTGAGCGGCTTTTTTTTATGCGTAGAAACACGTTATGGGTAAACAAGGCGATGCAAAGCCCTAATGAAGCACCCGCCATTACATCTGGTATCCAGTGTGCCATTAAATAAACACGCGAAAGCGCCACTCCAATAACAGCTAGTGCTGCTAAAATTTGAACCGATATCCTTTTAAAATGAAGGGCCAGTAAAGTAAAGAAAACGAAGGCTGTAGTGGTGTGCCCGCTTGGAAATGCAAATTGCAATGGCACCTCAAGTCCCACAGGTAATAAGGTTTCTGACCATTCTATTACGGCCATTGGACGAGGAGAAGGAGCGAAAACAAGCCGTTTTAATGATTGCACCACAATACTTGATAAAATTCCTGCTGTAAGGAATTCGAGAGCCATGAGATAGCGCTTTTGTAAGGCAACTGCGATAATAACAATAGCGAACAGTTGGGCCTCTCCCCAATTAGTTATGACTTCCATCCACCAATATCCAGATGGACTGTACCAAGCATGGTGCAGCGCGAGCTGGGCCTCTACCTTGTGAGGATAAAAGGACAAAAAAAGCCCGCAGCACATAATGAATAGGACTGCGGGTATACTGTAGTAAGGAATGTGCTTCATTATGCACCAATAGTGTGTTGAAGCTCATGAATCTGACTCTCCCAAAGTTGCTTTGCTTCGTCTACTTCATCATCTTCGGCAAAGTCCGTGACTATGATTGACGTATCATTGGTTAAGGCATCCACTTCAATTCTAAATTCGAAATAGGTATCTAAACCATCCTCCTCGTCGCTCAACCAACGGAAACGCACCATTTTATCCATCTGCTTTTTCAACAGTCGGGCTTGCTCCTCTGAGCCGTCCCAGAAAAAGGTAAAAAGTTCAGATCTTGAGTTGACATCGTCGCAGAACCATTCGCTCAACCCTGAAGGCGTGCTCAAAAATGGAAATAACATCTTTGGGGATGCGCGAAGTGGTATTTCTAACTCAAATTTTATCTTATCCATGTTGGTGCTTGTCTAATTGATGCAATATAATAAGTCAAACGAAATAAGCAACACTTTGTGCAAAAAGCCTTGAAAAAACACTCGTTTTGACTTATTCTCTATCTTCATCGCACTAATAAATATTCCATGCAGTCCACTGCTTCTATTTTCCGTCAGCCTATCATATGGGTTGCAGCTCTCGGATACTTTGTTGATATCTATGACTTGTTGCTTTTCAGCATCATTCGAATCCCATCGTTGACAGATCTGGGTGTGGGAAATTTAAGTGAAGTCGGTATGCTCATCTTAAATACCCAAATGTTCGGACTGCTCCTAGGCGGAATACTTTGGGGGGTATTGGGGGATAAATTAGGACGTACGAAGGTCTTGTTTTATTCTATTGCCCTCTACTCCATTGGTAATATTGCCAATGGTTTCGTCACCAACGGTACGCAATATGCTTGGATCCGATTCTTTGCCGGTATCGGTCTCGCAGGAGAATTAGGCGCTGGCATTACATTGGTTTCCGAGCTACTTCCTAAAGAAAAACGAGGCATTGGAACTTCACTGGTTGCCGGCGTGGGACTCACAGGTGCAGTACTTGCCTTCTTTATTGCGCAATGGTTCGATTGGAGAACGTGCTATTTCATAGGCGGAGGATTGGGACTGCTGCTTCTTTTCGTTCGTTTAAGCGTATTTGAGAGTGGTCTGTATAAGTCCTTGACTACTAATTCTAAAATCTCTAAAGGCAATTTTCTGATGTTGTTTGCTACGAAAGAGCGATTTATGCGTTATCTCAGAAGCATCTTAATAGGTTTGCCTACGTGGTTTGTTGTGGGTATCCTCATCTCTTTTTCCCCAGAATTCGCGCGCCAACTTGGGATTACTGAATCTATAGATCCCGGTATTGGCATTATGGTTAGTTACAGTGCTATTGCTGTTGGCGATGTTGCCATTGGTCTATTATCACAAAGACTCAGATCCCGAAAGCAAGCCATGCACGTTTTTTATGCCATAACCATGATTGGAATGCTGGTGTTTTTTACCGCTTCAACTGCCTTACAGTTATACATATCAACCGGTATCATGGGCTTTGGGACAGGTTTCTGGGCAGTATTTGTCACCATAGGTGCTGAAAACTTTGGAACCAATCTAAGAGCAACCGCCGCTACCTCTATCCCAAACATGGTACGAGGTTCTCTCAATGGTATTACAGCCCTCTTCTTAGCTCTTAACGCGAAATTCAGCTATGTCAATGCTGGTATTGTAACTGCAGTTGTAGTTATGCTTATCACGTATTGGGCAATCTCGGGATTACAAGAAACCTTCGGAAGGGACTTAGATTTCTATGAAGAATAAAAAACCCTTTGAAGTTTGCACTTCAAAGGGTCTCTTGTAGCGAGAGAGGGGCACGATCCCTCGACCTCCGGGTTATGAATCCGACGCTCTAACCAGCTGAGCTACCTCGCCATTGAATGGGGTGCAAATATAATGCGCCTAATGAAATAGGAAAGTGATTTTTTGAATAATGTGAGAACAAGCTTCATCGCGAGTAATGAAGCGGTATACGGTCCTTCCTATTCATTGTAAAGGCACGGTAACAATTGAATAAATCAATAATTTCAAAGAGCTAAACTTAACTGCAGCTAAGATTAATAAGGCCTATCTGTGAATCCTGCGTTTAAAACAACAATCCCTTACAAGTCTGGCAAGTCCTCAACATCCAACTGCTTCACTTCTAACCCCCTTAAATAGGTTAAAGAAGCCTTTTGAATCTAAAGTAAGCGTCTATTAAAATAAGTACTGCTATAACAATAACCCAAACGAGCTTTTCGGTCATAGTAGCATCGTCTTTCCAGCGTCCTGCTTTATCTTTAAAGGGATATCTGAATTTCATAGGTGTGTTACTGATTAGAAGCCTTGATAGCTTCATTCAACTTATCTGCTACTTTATTGAATTGTTTGTATGACCGAAGATTGAATGAATTCTTATTACCTATTTTGGAAAAAAGGTATACCCCAGATGATACACTGACAACGCCTAAAGCAATAAATGCATAACCTGTCGGGGGGTGGTAAAACTCAAGTAACCAATTTCCGTCATCAGTAAGAAAATTGTTACCAATTACAAATCCACCGAGAGAAACAAAACCTGCAGCTACTCCACCAATACAGTTTAAGGTATTACTAAGCATCCTGGGATTTGGTTTTTGAGCTAAACGCAAACTTTCCCTCGCCCGACGAAGATTCCCTTCTCCAACATCATATAGTTTTGTTAAGTCCTCAATTTGTTTCATTGACAATTCTTCTCCATTTTGAGTGAAGGTCCCATTATCGTACTCAACATAGTCTTGGCTGAAAGCAGAGACTGATATCAGTACTGCTGCGATGGTAGTAAGTAGTTTCATAGGTGTATTACTGATCAGAAGCCTTGATAGCTTCATTCAACTTATCTGCAACTTTGTAGAATTGCCTATCTCTTTTTCTGAGACACCCTTCTGGTGATAAAGCAATCCTTGAAAATGCTTTATTTGAGACTACGCAAAGACCTGCTCCTATTGCCCCGCTGCCTATTGCGTCAAACGGTACTCTCTCTTCAAGCGCTATATAAAAGCCCGTACCAACTAATACAATACCTCCGGAGAAACCAGCTGCAGCGCCACCTACTACGTTCAAGGTGTTATTGCCAATACGTAGGTCTCTATCCTTGTACATACGGTCAAACCTATTAGCTCTGCGAATATTACCTCTTCCAGCTTTGTGTAATACAGTTAAAACAGTAATCTGTTCCATTGACAATTCTTCTCCATTCTGAGTGAAGGTTCCATTCTCGTATTCTATGTAGTCTTGACTGTAAGCAGAGATTGATAGCAGTACTGCTGCGATTGTAGTAAGTAGTTTCATAGGTGTAAGTGATTTTGTGTAGTAGGAAGGTAACAATTTGCAATTCCTCAGTCGTAAGATATAATCTCACGTACAGACACTTTTACTCTTGTATCCTTAAAAGGTAGACTCATTTTCGCTAATAAGTTTCATTGCTGGGATGTATTTACAACTCTGGCAAGTCCTCAACATCCAACAGCTTCACTTCTAATCCCCTTAAATAGGTGAGTGATACTTTCATATCACTATGCCCCATTACTTGCTGCAGCTTGAGTAGTTATATCGGTTTTAATATCCGAGTAGTTTGTATTTAGCCTCTATCTTTTTATTCAACTTCTCTACTAACTTCTCGCATAGCTTATCAACTTTGTTTTGACACCTGTCCTTTGTAGAATGGACATAGGCCATATGAGGAAAATAAGCAGTCGCTGCTGCGAGACTAACTGTTATGATCCCAAAGCCTACTGTACCTAACATATCCCCATCGTCCGCATAGACAAGAGAAACAAGGCCAAATAATCCTGTTCCAAGGGCCATAATAGGAGTTTCTATGATAGATAGCGACAGCATCCTAATACGCCTAAAGTCATTCTCGCAATTTCTAATTTGCCCTCTTAGGCCATTCAAACGAACTGGGTAGAATGGAACCTGATATTGATTCATTAAACCTTCCACTTTATTTAAAGAAATTTCTTCTCCATATCTAAAGAAAACACCTTCATTGTATTCAACATAATCTTGGCTGTAAGCAGAGATTGATATCAGTACTGCTGCGATGGTAGTTAGTAGTTTCATAGTTGTATTACCGATTAGATGATTGAATAGCTTCGTTCAACTTATCCGCTACTTTATTGAATTTCTTGTATCTTCTTCTAAGACACCCTTTTTTCGATAAAGCAATTCTTGAAAATGCTTTGTACGAGACTATGCAAAGACCTGTTCCTGCACCAAATAGTAAAGGTCCTGACGGGTCCTCAAACCATTTAATACCAATTACACTATAATAAGCGGGAAGAACGCCAAAATAACCTGTAGCAGCACCTCCAAGGAAGTTCAAACGGTTATTGCTAAAACGTAGGTATCTATCCTTGTACATACGGTCAAACCTACCCCCTCTGCGAAAATCTCCCCTTCCAGCTTTATGGAATACCGTTAAATCATCAATCTGTTCCATTGACAATTCTTCTCCATTCTGAGTGAAGGTTCCATTCTCGTATTCTATGTAGTCTTGGCTGAAAGCAGAGATTGATATCAGTACTGCTGCAATGGTAGTAAGTAGTTTCATAGGTGTAAGTAATTCTGTGTA
This sequence comes from Schleiferiaceae bacterium, assembly GCA_022426185.1. GTDB lineage: Bacteria > Bacteroidota > Bacteroidia > Flavobacteriales > Schleiferiaceae > UBA10364. The sequence continues at coordinate 973 of JAKMEB010000163.1, read as the reverse complement.
GTAGGAAGGTAACAATTTGTAATTCCTCCGTCATAAGATATAATCTCACGTACAGACACTTTTACTCTTGTATCCCTAAAAGGTTAACTCATTTCCGCTCATAAGTCTCATAGCGGGGATGTATTTACAACTCTGGTAAGTCCTCAACATCCAGCTGCTTCACTTCCAATCACCCTAAATAGGTAAGTGATACTTTCATCTACTTGCAGTAAGCAAGAAAGACCGTTGTGAAGAAGAGGCGATGTGAAAATTAAAGTTGAGTTATTAGCTACAATTAAATATTACCTCCTTTAATCTTGAAGTACTATGCTTCTATTGTCTGCTAAAAGCAACTGGAGTGCCTGAATCTAAAGTTAGTATGCTATCAGCAACATTATATTCACTTACGAAAACTCCTGCGCTTTGCGATATTTGATGCAAATAATTATTTATTGTGTACCATTCCATTGGTTGATACTGACCTTCTATTACGCCAGTTACAACATTTAAATAAAAAAACGCACTACGTCCTTCTGAATCGAATGTAATCACTTCTCTTCTGTCGTCTGTTGTTTGTTCTTGCCACTCTCCGATCAGGTCAGGGTCTAGATTCTCATTTTCATCTGGACCACTATCAGTACAACTAATTATTGCGATCGACGAAATACAAAGGAGTGTAAGTTTAAGGTGTTTTATCATCATTCTTGATTTTTGATAAACCTAAACTTCTTGTGGCAGGTTCTTGTTTCATTTTGACCTTTTACAACTTTGGTAAGCCATTGCTACTTTGTTTTTTTTCTTCTAATTCGACTTAAGGTCTCTCGACTTATCCCAAGGTAAGACGCTATATCCGTGAGAGATACTCTTTGAAGAACTTCTGGGTAATCTCGGATTAACTTGTCATAACGCTCTTCACTAGTCATGAATTGCAACCCATTCAATTTATATTCTAAAAACAAAATATGCTCTTTGAGTAGTTGTAACATCAAACTAC
>JAKMEB010000146.1 GCA_022426185.1 Schleiferiaceae bacterium | reverse complement strand
GTACCAAAGAAAATTGGGACGTTCAAAATTTGATTCGTAACCATTTATCCAATCCAAATCGTGTTCCGCAATGTACTGCTTCCACCCTGTAAATTCATTTTCAAGTGTGATGGCAACCACTTCGACTCCTTTGTTTTTGTACTCGTCGTAAAACTCTTTAAGACGGGGCGTCTCTTTTCGACAATGCCCACACTCGCTGTCCCAGAAATATAAAATAGTAATAGGGCTTTGAACTTCAGATAACTTCATCCTGTCCCCGCTTTGGGTATTGAATGCGAAGTCTGGAGCCGGGTTGCCAATCAATTCTGTTGCAAGCCCCTCAGCCTTCTCCCGTATTTTTCCCAAATCATTTTTCGAAATCCAATCGGCATAACCGTTAACATAAAATCGATTTGCCAACCAAACAAATACCTCGTCCTCTCCCATGAATTTCGAGGTTTCATAATGGTAAGTCGCAGTACTGATCAAGACTTTTCTAAGTTGTTCATCCATGGGCTGGGAAAAAAGCTTCTCCAAGTGAAAAAGGATGGAATCGGGATTATGACCTAATACTTGATCGAAATAAAGTGTTCGATTCTTTTCAAAAAACGGATTAATGAAGGTGCTTGGAGAATTCAAGTTTGTGTAGTCCCAGAAATGGCTGCGTAACCAATAAACATTGGTATCAGGATTTAGTGGAATCAGCTGCGGCAAAAGAAATTCGCGCAATGTCTTGTCTTTAATCTCTACTAAAAACTTGCGGACTTCTTCTTCCAACGGTTGTACACCGGAAGAGCCACCGACAAGGGATTTGAAAGCTTGAAACTCTGTAATTCCCGGTCCTTCCAATAGGACCTCATTCAATGCGTTGTAGTCCGCAGAAATAGTAAGGATTCCTTCAGAAATAACCAGATCGAAGGTGTGCATTCCATCAATATATAGTACAAAAATACCCCGCTCTTCTTGTGTCCATTCTGTATTAAAACAACCGGTTTCGCTACTCACGGGAATTTCTTGCTTCACAGCCAAACCCTTCCCTCGCAAAAAAGCAATTTTTACAGAAGAGACCGAATCGGGTAAGTTAGCGATGCACCCTTTAAGAATCGTTTTTGATTGTGCACTTAACGACGTTTGAAACGTGAAAAGTAAAAAGACTATAAATAAACGCGCCAATTTCATAAAGGATGCAGGGAATTAATGGGTGCGTAAGTTACAAATTAGCTACAGGCGTACTCAACTTTTCATGTACTGTGGCAAAGTATTGGATCAATTGGGTCGTAAGGTTTGATTGAGACCGATTCACCAATACCCGACCGTCCACCTCCACAATAGGCGTCAACTCTCCCATTGAACCCGTTCCAAAGGCTTCATCGGCAGCATACAATTCTGTTAATGAAACATTACGCTCTACAATTGGGATGCCATTTTCGCGTGCCAATTCAATAACCAATCCACGTGTTATCCCATGAAGACATGCATCGGCCGTGGGAGTAAGTAACGTCCCATTTTTCACCATGAATATATTGGTACCGTTCATCTCCGAAATAAAACCAAGGTTGTCCAACATCAATGCAGAATCTACACCAGCGTGATTGGCTTGAATTTTAGCTAAAATATTGTTAATGAGATTATTGTGATGAATCTTAGAGTCAACGTGCATGGGGCTATTGCGACGAATGGCACTGTTCATGATGCGGATTCCTTTATCATTGTCGTACACGGGCGGTTTCCATTCTGCCAAAACAATCAATGTAGGACCGCTTTGATTGAGACGAGGGTCCATTCCCGAAGTGATTTTTTCGCCACGCGTTAATGTCAAACGGATGTGGGTATCCTGCATCATCCCATTTGCTTCCAAAGTTGCTTTAATGGCCGATTTTATGCTGGCCCGTGTTGGAATGGATTCAAAGGCCATAGCACGAGCAGAATCTTCTAATCGGTCCAAATGGCGCTCCAAACAGAACACCCCATTTTCATATACGCGCATTCCTTCCCAAACCGCGTCACCGCCTTGAACAGAACTGTCAAAAACAGAAACCTTGGCATCTGAGCGCTCCACTAATCTATGGCCCACCCACACTTTAATATTTTTATTTCTAAGGTCGAATTGTTGTAGCATTATTATAATTTAAATCGGTTTGAAAATAAGGAAAGATAGGCCGGTAAAGCAGCTGCTACTACTTTTTCGTATGTGGGAATCAACGGTTCTGGCAGCATCTTTGGTTGACCGAAGCCTGTGCTTTGATGCACGTTGCCGTACCAATGTTGCGCCCAAGGCCCATCGTATGGTTTTGGCCCCGCAGACCATTGAAGCATTTCTGGGCGCCACGGTATTCCAATCGCATCGCAAATTTTAGGTAATGTACGTGCTGGGTCTGCAAGCATTTCATCTGAATCTACAATGATTTTCGTACCCGGCAACTCTGCTACCTTTTGCCACTGCCCCCATTCTTGATCTAAGCCTATATCCTCAGCGGTAACCTCAGAAATAACCTTTGCAAAACTTTGAACGACTTTACGCGGATGTCGAATCCAAAAAATAAATGCGCTCTGCTCTGCCCAGTCCCAAGCCTCATCTACCATGTGGTGGGCCATGTTCTTAAGATAAACCTCATCGTTTTTTTCGGCCAACTTTTGAACTGTATCCGCGATATCCGCTAGATCAGTAGGCCACTTTTGTAGCGTTTCGAATCGCCCAGGGTGGTTCAAACCTTTTTTTTGCAGAAACTTCCCGTACATCGGCTCGTCAAATACGGCGCAACCCGCACGTTGAGCGAAACTGTACATTACAGCCGTACTAATGTTTCTAGGACCTGAAATAGCGTGAATGATCTTACTCATGCGTTCAAGTTAGTACAATCGTACTGGATTTTTCGCCTTGCGACGAAAGAACCAAACCTGGGGCCCTTGTACCCAAAGACTAGCCGTGAGCTGCTCACGCAGCTCCATGTCTTTTTTAATGCCTACACTTTTGTGCGAGCACAAGTGCGGCATTAAAAAAGCCGTGCACCTTTCGGTACACGGCTTTTACTTTGTGGGCCATACTGGATTCGAACCAGTGACCTCTGCCCTGTCAAGGCAGCGCTCTAAACCAACTGAGCTAATGGCCCCTAATGGGGATGCAAATATAGGTAGGGAAAGTTTCGCTCGCTCATTTAACGACTTATTTACTCTATGAGGGAAAGAAAAGCGCAATCAGAGAAGTATATTTGAACGACTAATAATCTCTTTATTATGAAAATACGATTACTTCTTTTAGCACTTGTCCTCTCTTTTAGTGGATGGAGTCAAGCCGTTTATACTGTTGCCGTCGGTGGAACCGTCATTGATTCAACGACCGGACTTGGAATCTCAAATTATCCGGTAATCGTAAGCGATTCATCAAATTCTGCAATGGGAGGCATAACGACTACTCTTTTAACAGATGCCAACGGGAATTACAATGATACTGTGCTGTTATACGGCTCTATGGGCGTACTCATGGTACAGACACAGGACAGCTGCAGTGGAAATTGGCTCAGTGCTTCTTCCGCATTTGGCATGAATACACCCTCATTTTTCACTTTCTATAATTCCTTTACAGTTTGCGGTTCAAACGGGACCGGGGGCGGATCAGGCGGTGGTGGATCTAGCACAAACGCTTGTTATGCTCAGTTCTCTTTTGATTCAACCCTAACTGGTATGGGTCAAATCGTATTGTACAATAATTCATACGTAGACAGCACCATTCCTAATCCTACCGTTTCCTATTTATGGGACTTTGGTGATGGAACTTCTGCAGTTGGGGCCTTCCCTTCTCATGTCTATACAGCAGCAGGGTCTTATGCTATCTGCTTGACTTTAAATGCCGTTGCGAATACGGCTATTGGAACCGCTTCTTGTACAAGTACCTTCTGTGATACCGTTGTGGTAGACAGTTCAGGTAACGTGAGCTATAAAAACATATCCGTAACATTGAATGTTTTTGATCCGGCCCAAATGACCCTCGAGGAGTCTACCCAAGATCAAATTAAAGTCTATCCTAATCCAAGCTCTGGAAGCACATGGATGGACCTGACATATGATTCTGAAGTTCAACTGTGGTCAATGACCGGTCAACTCATTTATGAAGCGCATGTACTACAAGGCACCAGCACATTACCGCTTTTAGCAAGAGGGAGTTACCTACTTGAAGTATTAAGTGCAGAAGGTCGAAGTCGTCAATTGCTTTTAGTTCGCTAGGTTTTCAGTGCAACAGACGGCATTCGAGTTTGATCCGGTTTGTTTAGAGTAGCTAAAAACTCCCTGTAAATAAATAACTTAGAAAAAAATGTCGGGTACTCAATTAATTAGTCGACATTTGCACTTTAAATTATATTATGAATCAAGGAACAGTAAAGTTCTTTAACGGAGACAAGGGATTTGGCTTCATTAAAGACGACGAGTCAAACACAGAGTACTTCGTACACGTAACAGGTTTGGTTGACCAAATCGAAGAAGGCGACAGTGTCGAGTTTGAATTGACAGAAGGAAGAAAAGGATTAAACGCTGTAAACGTAAAGCAGCTCTAAGTTTATATCAGTAAATTCCAAAGGCCTCCAGAAATGGAGGCCTTTTTTTATGCCCTTTTTTAGCGCAAAAAAAAGCCCCAGCAAATGCTAGGGCTTGTAGTAGCTC
>JAKMEB010000134.1 GCA_022426185.1 Schleiferiaceae bacterium | reverse complement strand
GAGCTTCGATAATTCCTTTGTGTGCCAAAACGTCTTTTTCAAATTTCTCACAAACCTTCGCCAAGTGCTCTTCGCGACCGTTTTTCGTTAAGAGCATGATGAAGCGTTCAAAAAGCTCGCTTACCTTTCCGCTGAAAACCTCTTTTAAGATCGCCTGCTTCTTATCAGCCTTAACCACTGGGTTCTTGAGCAACAACGCCAATTCTCCAGATGCTAAAACCGATTCCTTCAATAACGCTGCATCAGCACGAACGACGTCTAAAACGTTTTGTTCTATGGCCAATTCTAGCAGGGCTTTGCTGTAACGGGTTGCGACTCTAGGGTAGTTCATACCTGTTCTTAGTTGAATTTCACGTCTTCAATGATCTTTCCGATCATCGCGGTTTGCTTGTTTTCAGCGCTCAATTCCTGACCTAAAATCTTTTCAGCCACATCAATGCTTAACGATGCAGCTTGGTTTTTAAGCTCGTCAATTGCCGCAGTCTTCTCTGCTTCAATAGCCGCTTTCGCCGATACGATCGCTTTATCCGCTTCCGTGGCGGCAGCGTCTTTCGCTTCAGCTATCATTTTGTTTTTCATATCACGCGCCTCTTTCAAGATACGCTCACGCTCTTCACGCGCTTCTTTCAAAATAGCCTCGTTACTCTCTTGTAAAGACTCCATTTCTAGGCGTGCTTTCTCCGCTGCCTTCAACGCGTCTTCAATGGATTGCTCTCTTTCGTTAACCGCATTTAAAATCGGTTTCCACGCATACTTCTTAAGCACGAAAATCAAAAGAAGGAACACCAGCGATTGCCAGAAGAATAGTCCTATCGAAAAGTCATTAATTAGCTTGTCCATGTTCTTTGATTACAATCAAATTCTATAATTTAGGAAAAAGTAGCCGGTGCAACCAATCGTTGCACCCGCCTACTTCACTTTCTTAAGCTGCGAAAAGTGCCGCAAAACCGATACCCTCGATAAGTGCAGCAGCAATAATCATAGCTGTTTGGATTTTACCAGAAGCCTCAGGTTGACGACCAATAGCCTCCATAGCAGAACCACCGATTCTACCGATACCGATACCAGCACCGATTACGATCAAGCCTGCGCCTACAATTGTTGGAATTTCCATAGTATATAAAATTTAATTAATACTCTTTAGTTAGTGATGGTCGTGCTCTTCAACGGCTGCACCGAAATACAGAGACGCCAACATGGTAAAAATGTATGCCTGCAAAGCAGCTACCAGCAACTCGAGAACATACAGGAATAAGGTCAATCCAGTGAACGGCACCGCAGCAGTGTACGATGCAAATATGTAGATCAACCCGAGAATGCTCATAATGACCACGTGGCCCGCGAGCATATTTGCGTAAAGACGAATAGTCAAAGAGAACGGCTTAACAACCAATCCTATCAATTCAATTACTGCTAATACAGGACGTAGTAATACGGGTACTCCTGGCATCCAAAAAATGTGCATCCAATAATCTTTCTTACCACTAAACTGAGTAATAAAGAAGGTCATAAGGGCCAATGAAACCGTTACCGCAATATTACCTGTAACGTTTACTCCAAGCGGTGTCATACCCGCTAAGTTCAAGAACCAGATAAAGAAGAATATGGTGAGCAAGAAGCTCATGTAGCGCTTGTAGTGCTTTTCTCCGATGTTTGGAATCGCAATCTCGTCTCTAATCAATACGATTAAGGGCTCTAAGAATCGACCAGCTTTGCTCGGAACCAGGCTTTTCTTGTAGGTGTTCGCAACACCTCTGAATAAGAAAAACATGAAAACGGCCATGAACATAATCATGAACACATTCTTGGTAATTGAAAAATCTAATGGCTTAATGTGGTTGCCTGCTTCATCAAGCAACATAGTGCCTTCCGCATCCGTCTTGTAAATCTTGCTGTGGTGGATTTTGTAGTGTTCGCCGTCGACCGTGGCAACTGATTCACCATGGTGGAATTTAGCCGAAGAGAAAATCTTTAGGCCGTTGTCAATGAGAATTACTGGTAATGGAAATCCTACGGGCCCAACAATGTGAAAGTCGTAAGAGTCTGCGAGGTGATGTTTCACCGTTTCTTTTACAACTGCTTTTCTTCCTTCGGTATCAGAGGCCGGCACGAAATCTGCGTGGCCATGGCCTTCAGAATGGGTGTCATGAGTATCGTGATGATCTTCAGACGAGTGCGATTCAACAGTGTTTGCTCCGTTGCTGTGGGCATCGTTTTGATGTGCATCTTCATAGTGTGCGTCCTCATGACCGTGGTCTTGAGCTGCCACTGGTGCTGAGAAGAACATGAAGCCTACAAAGGCTGATAAGGCAGTAAACTTAGAAATCATACAATTCTTGCGTTTCCCGTTTCCGGAATTTTAGCGGCTTAAAATCGGTGCAAAACTAATGAACAATCCTCACGCCTTAAAAGAAAAGGCTTTATTTATTTATGGTTCTGCAAAAGCTTTAAAATCAAAGCCGGCACAATAGAACTAAACGCCTGCTTAATAGCAACTTAAATAGCTAAAACCCGGGGGCTATTCACGATTCAAAATACGGGCTAAAAAGACCGTTTCTACAAGGGTAGATAGGGTGTATGGAACGAAGAATAAGATGAATTCCTCGCCAGTCAGCTCTCCGTCTGCACGAAAGACAGGGTAAAAGACGATAAAAAAGGTCAAAAACTTCAGCCCTGTTCCCGCCAGAAAGAGGAAACCAAGTTTTTCAATATGCCGTTGTCGCCAGCGAAAGAGAAGGGTAAAAATTAAGGCTGCCAATGCATTATTCACTAGGTAGGAATTGGTCAAGGGACCGGCTATCTGTCGATCGGTAAATGTCGACTGTAAAAAAACACCTAATAGCGCAACGACCAATAGTGTCATATAAAATCGAAGAACTCTACGATCCTTCATTAGTCCTTTGGCATTTCTCTAATGAGCTGGTAAAAGGAAATAGCAACGGCTGCTAGAATACAAACCATGGTATACCAATTCTTGTCGGACGGGTATTTAGCATCAAGATATTTACCCAGCTCAGAACCCGCATAAATGAGCACAGCCATCTGCACTCCAAGCGAGGCAAAGCGTAAAAACTTACGGTCGTTTTTTTCGGGGGAATCAGCCATTTTGGGCTAGCTTAAGCAGTCTTTGTTGCTGTTGTGTCCGCTTCACCTACTTTCTTCATGAGTGCGCCCATGCTTACAGATCCATTGATTTCAGCACCAGGCTCCACGGCCAGTTTTTCAACCTGCACCTTACCTTTTACTTTCGCGGAAGCGGTAAGCGACAGCGTTTGTGCAACCTTGAGGGTGCCTTCCAATACACCGGCAATGGCAGCGTTTTTACACTCTACTTCGCCTTCGACATTTCCGTGTTCGCCGATCACTAATTTTCCGGTAACCTTAATGTTGCCGGACACTTTTCCGTCCACACGTATGTCTCCGTCTGAAACCACATCACCGGTAATACTTGTTCCGGCGAGAATACGGTTAGATGCTTGAGCTTGTTCTGGGTATTTTTTTGCAGATGAAATCATAGTGTATCAAAATATTGAAGGTACTCTTTGAGCACCTTGTCTCTATAAACTTTGCCAAAGTTCGGATTATTTATATAAAAACCAGCACTTTGGGCCTTTGGATAAAATTGTTCTATCGCCGCACCTTGTTGGTTAAAGGTATTTAGATAGACCACCGCCTTCTCTTTCGTTCGCAATCCACTAATTATAATGAGCTGTGTATTCTGATCGTAAAAGATGTTTTGAATGCGTAGGTTATCAAATTTAAAGAACTCCTTATTAAAGTCGGCTAGTGCGTTTCGCAACTCGTTAATTTTTGAGTTTTCTGCCGGTACCGCTAAGACAAACTTATGTGGGGCATTGGGCTGTTGTTGAAAATCAATCTTGTTCACCTTTAAGTCGCCTGAACCCCGGTTTGGCGAAGATTCACTTCCACTTTGCACATCTTGGAGCATGCTTAGGATTTGAGATGCGCGGGTAGCCTCATCTGTTCCTGCATAGGTCTGGACGACCTCTTGAAGGTCTTTAATGGTCAACTCAATATCTCCAGATGCACCGGTAATGTATGCTGCCAAAAGAGTCGTTTTGGGTAAGAGTGCGCTTTTCGGATACACTTCGGCGAAGTTGTTAAGTAGGGATGTCGCAGATTTAAATTGGCCCAATTCATATGCCGCAAAAGCGACATCATACGCCTCTTGCTCTTCTAAGGGTATGGTAGGCCCTTTCAACTCTCCCCTTAAGAGCGCTGCGTAGGGGCTATTCGCGTAGCTCGTTAAAAGAACCGATTTCGCCGCTTCACTTTTTTCGCTTTCTTCAGCTTCTGCGTAAAGCAAATACTGTCCGTACAAAACTTTTGGTGTGGTCTGAGCGAAAGACTCAAACTCATTCATGTAACCGGCCCAAGCCAATTCTGCTTCTTTACCGTCTTTAAGCCCGTCTTTATAAACGAACCCTACCTCACTTTTTGCGCTCGCCTCGCGCTGAAGGCTGGCTTTCAAATCATCCTCTGTTTTTAAGACGCGCGCTAAATAAAAGTCAACACTATTTTCATCGCTAGGCAGCAGGACTTTCGTGGAATCGCTGGATGCAGTATCTTCTATCGTTGTTGGATCTACAGCAAAACCCTGTACTGGCTTGTCCTTTGTGCGCCAATGGTCTTCTAGCGTTCTGCTTCCCCAGGTACGTTTAAATGCCGCCACCCCTTTGGCTCGAACTGTTGGGTTGTAAAAGTACCATTGTCCTGAGCCGCCACCAGCTTGGGGACCAGCGTCAGCCAACAAAGCGTTTTCTGCAGCGCGCATTGCTTTAATTTCAGCGCGTCTGGCCGCTTCTGCTTCCCGAGCTTGCTTGGCTTCTATGTAAGACTCAAATTTTTCTCGAAGTGCCTGGTCGCTCATTCCGTACATGGCTTGTAGGCTATCTTCAAGAGCTATACGGTCCAGTTCAACTACCAAATCGTTCAAAACAGTGGTGCGCTCTTCAAGAGTATCTAAACCTTGATAATCCAGAGGCAAAACCGATATAGCGCTGTCGTAATACGCCTGTGCGTTTACGAAAGACCTAAAGTCGAATTCAATTCCAGCCAGTTTTAAATAGCTCTTTCCTTTTTGGCGCGCATTATCAACAGATGAGACAATACTTTGACGGAGCCTTACCTCAGCCTCTGGAAACTGCTCAAGGTCCAGTTCTTTCAAGGCCCACACGTAATAAATTTGATCGCGGTAGGTAATGTTTTTATCGTCCTTAAGCATTCTTTTTAATGCTTTCTCTATGATCTCTATGTCCTCCATGAAAACATCGAAATTCTCAGCCCGCTTGATCTGTGCCGAAAAGGTAATATCGTAATCGTCTGGATGCAGTTTTAAGACCTCCTCATAGGCTAGCGCACTTTCATAGCCCTTCCCGAGCTTCGCTAATAATTGCGCATTCAGATAGGTTAACCGCACCTTTTCCGATTTTACATTAGTGCTTCGCGCTGATGATGCAACCCACTCTTGAGCTTCTGTCCAATTGCCTTGAGCAAAATGGAAATAGGCCATGGTTTTTTGGGCTTCAAACAACTGATTCTTTGGAAGGTCTTTCGTGTACAACTCATCCAACTGCTGTTCCGCTTGGAAATAATTTTCCATTCGAACGTGGGTCTGCGCAGCCAAAAGCTTGGCCCAAAAAACCTCGTCCTCAGCAAGTTCAAGTCGTCCAAAATTGTCTTCGATGTAAGACGTCGCTTCCAGCGTTTGAATCAATTCATGCTTATAAAATCGACTCTGTGCAATCAATAGGTAGGCCTTGAACACGTAATCGTTCTTCTGTTTTCCGCCAAAGACCATGCTGTGCTTCTTGACGACTTTCGCGCTCTTCTCTATGGCGCGATCCATTTTTGCAAACAGCCCAGAAGCTTGATCTGCATTTGGCCAAAAGTATATAGGTAGAAACTGCTCAAAGTTCCACTGCTCGGCGTTTTCGAATTGTTCAACAGCCTGATTAAATGCCTCCTCTCCATTAAAGTAGGCGTTGTAATGTGCCGTTACCTCATGGTACTTTCTGTTCACCCAACGATCCTTTGTGGTAGAACAAGAGGCCAATAAAACCAAGGCCAAAAAGCTAATGAGTCGTTTCGAGTAAGACATATTTCTAATAACGCCCTAAAATTATTTTATTTCACGGCGCGAGAGAAATTCAGAGCACGATATTTGTCTTTAATCATGGCAGCAGATAAACAAAAACAAAAACGGGTAGAACGGTGGCGAAATAAATTTCGCCTCGTTATCCTAAACGACGACACCTTCGAGGAGCGCTTAACCCTGCGCCTTAGCCTTCTGAACGTTTTTGCTTTCACCGTTTTTGCCGTTGTTTTTACCATCGCAATCACCTCGTTGGTCATTGCTTTCACGCCATTAAAAGAGCTTGTTCCGGGTTACGCTTCGTCTAAAATTCGGCGACAAGCGATAGAATTAATTCTAAAAACCGACAGTTTGGAAGATGTTTTGCGTCAGAATGAGCGGTATGTAAGCGGTATTCAACGCATTTTACAAGGCGAAGTGATCGATTCTGTTGTGCAAGACGTTGCCACTGAAGATACCGCCACAAGCATACCTGTTGTGCTCTCTGAACCCAGTCCAACAGATAGCGCTTTCAGGGATTGGGTAGAAGACGAAACGGCCTTTAGTTTGGAACAACGCGCAGCTGAATTGGATATTCCACAACTTTTAGCGCCCGTAGAAGGTGTGGTCACCTCTTCTTTTGATCGCACAACAGGCCACTTCGCTGTGGACGTCGCTTCAACAAGAAACGCGCCTGTAAAGTCTTGTTATGAGGGCACTGTGGTATTTGCAGACTGGACCAGTGAAAATGGACATATTATCATCGTCCAGCACGAGAATAATCTCGTAAGCGCCTACAAACACAACAGCGCCTTACTCAAAGAGGTGGGAGATTTCGTTCGTAGCGGTGAAGCTATTGCGATTATTGGAAACAGTGGAGAAAACTCTACCGGTCCGCATCTTCATTTTGAATTGTGGTACGACGGAAGCGCAATTAATCCCGAAGAGTACATGAAGCTTTAACGCGACTGCTCATAGCCAACGTCTGCTGGCTGGCCTATCTTTTTACTTTCAATTACCGCCAACGCATCGCATCGCTCGTTTTGCGGATGATTATTGTGTCCTTTGACCCATTGAAATTTAGGGTTGTGTTTTTTCAGTAGCGGTAGGATTAAACGCCACAAGTCTGGATTTTTTTTGTCCTTAAAGCCCTTTTTAACCCAAGAGAACAGCCACCCTTTGTTAATGGCATCTACCACATATTTACTATCGCTCACAACAACTACTTCATGAGAATCGCTTTTAAGCGCTCGCAAGCCTTGAATGACTGCAAGCAGCTCCATTCTATTGTTAGTGGTCAGACGAAACCCTCCGCTCAGCTCTTTTTGGTGTCCTGCGCTGCTTTCTAGTACAACACCATAACCACCTGGCCCTGGGTTTCCGCTTGCCGCTCCGTCAGTGTATATAGTTACTCTCAATTGCTCCGTGCTGTTTGTTTAATCCACCTTTCGACCGTAGGACCATAATATTCTAATTCCAGTTCACGTACTCTTGCTTCGATCGCCTCTGCAGGAGACCCTGGTTCAATTTCCGCGGCATATTGTGCAATCACCGCCCCTTCGTCATAGGCTTCACTTACCTGGTGAATTGTGATGCCTGTTTCACTCACGCCAGACTCACTTACAGCGCTGTGAACGCGTTTGCCGTACATTCCCTTTCCTCCAAAAAGAGGTAACAGCGCTGGGTGGATGTTCAACATTCTTCCGTTAAACGCTTGTATCCATTTTTTCGGTATTAACTGTAAATATCCCGCCAACAGAACAACGTCTGCTCGCTCTTTTAAGATAGCTAAAATTGAATCGCTTTCGGTCTTGGGTGAAAACACCTGCAGCGCAACTTGTAATCGTTTTGCGCGCTCAATTACGCCGGCTTTCGGGTTGTTCGTAACTATTAAATTTACCCTCGCCACAGGGGAATGCGCAAAATAACTGACCAATGATTCTGCGTTACTACCTGACCCTGAGGAAAGTATGGCTATTTTAAGCATGGTTTTTGTACCTTAGTGGCACAAATTTAAGCCGAGATATCGGCTGTGGGGGATAAGTAAAGTTTTATTTTCTTTGTGGCGATTATTAAACTATTCTAATCATGTCTGAAATTGCAGGAAAAGTAACAGCTATCATCGTTGACAAATTAGGTGTTGACGAAAACGAAGTTAATGCAGATGCTAGCTTCACAAACGACTTAGGTGCGGATTCGCTCGATACCGTTGAGTTGATCATGGAATTCGAAAAAGAATTTGACATCCAGATCCCTGACGATCAAGCCGAAAATATTGGCACAGTAGGTCAAGCTATCTCTTATATTGAGGAAGCTTTAGCATAAGCAAAAGTCTTTTTTATGAGCCTTAAACGCGTAGTAGTAACCGGGCTAGGTGCGCTCACTCCGGTGGGCAACACAGCCAAAGAAACTTGGACAAATCTCCTTGATGGAAAATCCGGTGCCGGACCCATCACTAGGTTTGATGCATCATTGTTTAAAACCCACTTCGCGTGTGAGGTTAAAGATTTTGTTCCCAACGACCTGCTTGACCGTAAGGAAGCGCGTCGTATGGATCGATTCACACAATTTGGAATGGTAGTAGCCGACGAGGCTATTGCCGATTCCGGATTGGATTTCGAAAAAGAAAACCCAGATCGAATCGGTGTTATCTGGGGCTCAGGAATTGGCGGTATTGACACGTTTTTCGATCAAGTCAAAGGATTTGTCGACAACGATCTTACGCCTCGATTTAATCCGTTCCTCATTCCTATGATGATCTCAGACATTACTCCTGGGCGCATCTCCATGAAACACGGCTTAAGAGGGCCAAACTACACTACAGTAAGCGCATGTGCTTCTTCTACAAACGCGCTTATCGATTCGTTCAACCTTATTCGTCTAGGAAAAGCAGATGTCATCGTAAGTGGCGGTTCAGAGGCGGCCATTAATCCTGTCGGGATGGGTGGGTTCAACGCTATGAATGCTTTATCTACAAGAAACGACGACCCAATGACGGCGTCCAGACCGTTCGATGCAGAGCGCGATGGGTTCGTAATGGGTGAAGGCGGTGCAGGAATTATTTTAGAAGAATACGAACACGCGAAAGCCCGTGGTGCAAAAATATATGCAGAGATGGTGGGAGGCGGCCTTAGTGCCGATGCGCATCACCTTACCGCACCACATCCAGAAGGTTTGGGCGCACGCAACGTAATGGTAAACGCCATTGAAGACGCGGGTCTAAAACCGGAAGACATTGACTATGTAAATGTGCATGGTACATCTACACCGCTAGGTGATATTGCGGAAACCAAAGCTATTCAACAAGTTTTTGGAGACCATGCATACCACCTAAATATTTCATCTACCAAGAGTATGACGGGGCACCTTCTGGGTGCAGCTGGAGCTGTTGAAGCAATGGCTTCTATTATGGCCATTCATACCGGAATGGTCCCACCGACCATCAACCATTTCACGGACGATGAAAACCTCGATCCTAAACTTAACTTTACTTTCCATTCGGCTCAGGAGAGAGAGGTTAGAGCAGCGTTAAGCAATACCTTCGGTTTCGGAGGTCACAACGCCTCTGTCCTCTTCAAGAAGGCCGAATAGATGCGTAGACTTTCCCAGGTATTTCTTTCTTTCAAACCGTCCCGGTTCAAAAATGAAATCAAGGGAATTATTGGGTATTGGCCCAAGGATTTGTCGCTGTATAAACTCGCACTTCGTCATTCAAGCGCGTACCCGTTTCGAAAGAAAAAGGGCGAGCGCAATAATGAACGTCTCGAATATTTAGGAGATGCCGTAATAGATCTTGTCGTAGCTGAAGCGTTGTTTTATCGATTCCCGAAGGAAGACGAAGGGTACTTGACCAAGCTCCGGAGTAAATTGGTTTCTAGAAACAACTTAAATAGAGTTGCTGATGAATTAGGTCTTCCTAACATGTTGGTCGCAAATTTAAAAGGCAATCACGGTGAAAGTATTTACGGTGATGCCCTAGAGGCTTTGGTGGGTGCAGTCTATATCGACCTGGGGCTTAAAAAAACGCAGTTTTTCGTCATGAAGGCCATCGTCCTGCCCTTTATAGAAGACACTAATTTATTGTTGACCACGCACAATTATAAAAGTGAGGTCATTGAATACTTCCAGTCGAAGAAACTGAGCTTCCGCTTTGAAGAGTTGGCGCGCCTTGGCGAGCAACACAACAGCACTTTTACGATGGGCTTGTTTGTAGGTGACGAACTTGTGGCCCAAGGTGAGGGCAGTTCAAAGAAAAAAGGAGAGGAAGCAGCGGCAAAAATGTTTTACAATAAAACGGCAGAACTGATAAGTGGCTAAAGTAAAACACATAGATGCGCTTTCTCAACTGAAGATGAACTTCAGTGCCGTGGGCGTGCGCTCGCCGCTAAAAGATTTTGAATTGGCGTACTGGTTAAACGTACAATACGGCATGCGCTTAGTTTGTAGGCCGCAGCCGGAAGATGAATGGGAAAATGATGTGATCTGGGAGTACAACGTGTTTGACGGTTCTGACCCCTTTGGAGAGGCCCTTTGCATGGTGGCCAACTTGAGCTCTGGCGCTCAAACGCAAGCTAAAGAAGCCTGGAGCTTGTTTGACAGTGTTCCTGAAAAACATCTTTTACCCTCTGTTAAGCACTGGGATTATCTTTTAATGGTCGAGAATGCAGACTTTGCCTTCGATTTAGAGGCGGTCCTAAAAAGAAACGAAAGAATTACAACGGCCCAATATTTTGAGGCCCACACACAACTAACACAACGAGAAACACATTTACTGTATGAAATTAGAAACCTCTAACAACACCAAGATTGTTGCAACAATGGGTCCGGCCTCATGGCACAAGGACGTCATGAAAGACATGATTAAAGCGGGTGTAAACGTATTCCGGGTGAACTTCTCTCACGGCGACCACGAAACACACCGTCGCACCATTCGCTTAGTTAAAGAGTTAAACGAAGAGTTTAATTGTAAAACAGCTGTCCTCGCTGATCTTCAAGGACCAAAGCTCCGCATCGGTGATGTAGAAGAGGGAGCTGTCATTAATGAGGGGGATACATTAACCTTTACAACAAATAAGGTTAATGGTACGGCCGAACTGGTTTATATGAATTACCAGCAGTTCCCAAAAGACGTAAATACCGGCGAACACATTCTACTTGATGATGGTAAACTCATGTGTGAGGTTGTTGAAACAAACAAAAAAGACACGGTAGTGACAAAGGTCATTCAAGGGGGAGCGCTGAAGAGCAAAAAAGGGGTTAACCTGCCAAACACCAAGGTAAGTTTACCTTGTTTGACTCCAAAAGACCTGGAAGATGTTGTCGTCGCAATGGAAGAGGGTGTTGAATGGCTTGGTTTGAGCTTTGTTCGGGACGCCGCTGATGTTAACGAACTCCGTAAAATCATAAACGACTTTGGTTCTTTTGCTAAAATTGTTTCGAAAATAGAAAAGCCTGAGGCCGTCGTGGATATTGATAAAATCATTGATGCCACTGACGCCATCATGGTTGCCCGCGGTGATCTTGGTGTAGAAATTCCCTATTCATCAGTGCCTATGGTGCAAAAGATGATCGTTGAAAAGTGTCATATAAAAGCTAAGCCCTGTATTATAGCTACGCAGATGATGGAAAGCATGATCGACAGCCAAAGCCCAACTCGTGCTGAGGTTAACGATGTTGCAAACTCTGTGTGTGATGGCGCTGACGCAGTGATGCTCTCCGGCGAAACCTCTGTAGGTAAGTTCCCGGCGAAGGTAGTTGAGACGATGGCGAACATTGTGGCACATGTAGAATCAACGTTCGATGTTAAGCCTAATATTGAGAACGAGCCTTCTGTTAAAAACGAACGCTACATTACTAAAACCATTTGTTATAACGCAGCTAAGATTGCCGACCAAGTGGATGCTACGGCCATTTTAACCATGACCTTTAGTGGTTACACCGCTTTAAAAATCGCTGGACACCGTCCAAAAACAAAAATTATCGTATTCACCGCCAACCGACAAATTATGAACCAAATGTCTTTAGTTTGGGGAGTAGAGGCTTTCTTCTACGATAAAATGGAGAGTACGGATCAAAGCTTTAGGGACATCAAGGCAATACTAAAAGAGAGCGGTACTGTAAAAGAAGGCGATCTTATAGTAAACATTGCTTCTATGCCTATCGAAGAGCGCGGATTCACAAACATGCTGAAAATTTCAGCTATTGACTAAACATCACCACGGTGATTTATCTATGAAAAGCCCGGTAGTTACCGGGCTTTTCATATTTTAACCCTATGGCAGGTTTACTACATTTATGGGAAGAGGGAGCGCACGGGTTGCGCCGTTCATTCCTGTTTTCCAGCTTTACGGCAGGAATTGCTTTCGTAAATGACGTAGCAGCAGTGGCGGAAAACCAGCACCATCACCCACATATAGCTGTCGACTATACTTGTGTAACCCTTACTGTCAATACTCATGACGCGGGTGGCGCTGTAACAGCGAAGGACCATAAACTTGCTAGTGCAGTAGACGCGCTTTACTTAGCGCTTAAGGACTAAAGGCCGGTCTTAAATTGCTCTAAAAAACGTTTGTCGTTTTCTGTAAACAGGCGAATATCTGGAATTTGGTAGCGATTCATTGCTATTCGTTCAACACCCATTCCAAAAGCGTACCCCGTATAAATATCAGGATCAATGCCGCTTGCTTTCAATACGTTTGGATCGACCATTCCGCAACCCATAACTTCAAGCCAGCCCGTTCCTTTCGTGATTTTATAGTCAATCTCGTTTTCCAAACCCCAGTATACATCTACCTCAGCGCTGGGTTCCGTAAATGGAAAATAAGAAGGGCGCATGCGTATTTTTGCCTTTCCGAAGAATTCCTTAGCGAAATACATTAATACTTGCTTTAGATCGGCAAAGCTCACGTCTTTATCTATGTAAAGCCCTTCAATTTGATGGAAAATACAATGACTTCGGGCGCTGATTGCCTCGTTTCTAAACACGCGACCCGGACTAATAGTGCGAATAGGGGGTTGCGTATTTTCCATAGCGCGTACCTGTACGCTAGAGGTATGTGTTCTTAGGGCCCAATCTGGGTTGCGTTGGACAAAGAACGTATCCTGCATATCTCTTGCAGGGTGCTCTTCTGGAAAGTTTAATGCAGTAAAGTTGTGCCAATCATCCTCGACTTCAGGCCCTTCGCTAACATTAAAACCAATGCGTTTGAATATATCTACAATCTCATCTTTAATCGCATTAATTGGGTGAATCGCTCCTAATTCTTGCGGCAATCCGGGACGGGTTAAATCACCGTTGTGCCCAACCACTGCTGAGGTCTCTAATTCTTCTAAAGCCGCTTTGTGCTTGGTTTCAGCGAGTTCTTTCAAGGTGTTTAGCGCGGCTCCAAAATCTTTTTTCTGATCTGCCGGAACTTCTCTGAACGCTTTAAAAAGCTCCTGGATAGCACCTTTTTTACTGAGGTACTGTAATCGGAAAATTTCAGCTTCTTCCTTGTTAGTGAGGGAGGTAGCTTCAACCTGGCTTTTTAAATTTTCAACTCTTTCCAGCATAATTGGCCGTTCTAATAAGTTAGCTTTGTTGTAGATTTGGCGAAATTACAGAATTCCCCGCATGAAACGATTTATTCTTTTAGTACTCATTGGATTTGTTATGACCTCTTGTCAAGAAGAGGTGGTTGACGAATACTTCGTAAAAGTAAAAGTGGTTAATGAGAATGGCATCCCCATTCAAAACGCTGCCGTTAAAATGTTTGCACCAGTACCTGGCGCTGAGGAGTGGTACGATGAGTCCACGAGTCCGAGTGGTGAAGTGGTTTTTCGTACAGGGCGCGAAGCTTATTACGACCTCAAGGCTTGGAAAATGATTTATGAAGGCTGTAATTACGTTCGACTTGTTAAAGGCGAGACAGTTGAAGTAAATGTTGTAATTTACCCCATCGGCGAACCAAACGGCTGTGTAGAATAATGAAACGTATTATTGCTCTTTTTGCTTTTTCAGCGCTGCTCCTTAGCGGGTGTCAGATAGAAAACCCTTCTTATCCTTTTAGAATTAAGATTACCAACCCCAACGGTGTTGCTATACAAAACGTAACCGTGGAGGCTTCTGTTGACGTTCCCGGCTTCCGTGAAGAGGCTTACTTCATTGGTGTTACTGGTCTCGACGGTATCGTGGAATTTGAATACGATTACGAAGCTGTATTCAAAGTTTTAGGTACCCGCGGTGAAAATCCATTTACACACATCGGTTGTGGCTTCATTAAATTAGAGCCCAACAAAACGGTAGAAACTGAAATTGTTTTATTGCCTTATGATCCCAGCGACCCTGGGTGTTAAGACCTTTCTTATAAAGAAAAAGCGGGCCTTCAGCCCGCTTTTTTTATAAATACCCATTTCCTTTAAAGTATTGCACGGCAGCCTCTTTCATCAAAACAGTTTGCTCACCTGCTTTTAAATTTGGCAATGGTTTTAGCGATTTAAAGTGCGGCCACCCTTCGTCGTCGCGACTTTCAAACTCATAGTAGCCAAAAGGTTCTAAAATGGTACATATGGCGATATGAAGGACGTTGATCTTAACGTCCTTTTTCATCTTTATATAACCCATCTGGAGTTCTTGGGTTCCAATAAGCAGTAAAACCCCGTCCAAATCTAAGTCTCCGTCACCAGGGAATTGTTTGGTAAGTTTCTCTACTAATAGCTCCCAATCTTGTTTTAATTCTTCGCTTCTCATTAATTTGCCGCTATTATGGTTGGACTAGACCTTGTTATCGTTGTTTTCTGCGCCTTTCTTGTTGCCAAAGGTATATGGAAGGGTTTTGTAAAAGAAATGGCTGGAATCGTCGCTGTAATAGGCGGGGTTGTCGTGTCCTTTCTATTTCATGCACAGGTTCAGCCGTACATCGTTTCGTTCGTAGGAGAAAAGTACGTTCAGTTCGTTTCGTACATTCTCGTTTTCATTAGCTTTTACTTGATTGTCCTATTGCTCGGTAAGCTTCTTGATAAAATACTGCGCTCTATTTTACTTGGCGGAATCAACCGCATAGTTGGTGCTGTGTTTGGAGTAATTAAGGCCTGTTTCTGGCTTACGCTGTTGACATTTTCTTATACCACGGTCCAAACAAGCTTAGGGTTCGGCCATCCGATTTGGGTGACGGACTCTGTATGTTATCCTTTTTTACTGGATCTTGTTAGTATTGGCCAAAGCTTAATTCCCGCTTAACCTAAGGCTGCTACACCGGGAAGTGTTTTTCCTTCAAGGAATTCAAGCATTGCTCCACCGCCTGTGCTAATGTAGCTCACCTTGTCCGTATAGCCGAACTTATTCACTGCAGCAACGCTATCACCTCCACCAATGAGTGAAAACGCACCGTTTGCAGTTGCCTCTGCCACAGCTTGCGCTACAGCCTTCGTTCCACCCGCGTAATTTTCAAACTCAAACACGCCCATGGGGCCGTTCCAAATAATGGTTTTACTCGACGCCAAAGCTTCTACCGCTTTAGAGATGCTTTGTGGACCGTTATCTAAGCCCATATAGCCCTCTGGTATAGCTCCGATGGGGCAAACACGCTCTGGTGGGGTATCAGCAAACTCTTTCGTGATCAGTGTATCTACCGGAATTAAAAGATTGCATTTTTTTGCTTCGGCTTTAGCTATTAATTCCTTCGCTAAATCAAGCTTGTCATTTTCAACCAACGACGTTCCAATAGCACCTCCTAAGGCTTTTACAAACGTAAAACCCATACCTCCGCCAATAATGACGGTACCAACATTATCTATCATGTTGTTAATGACACCTATTTTTGAACTGACCTTGGCTCCGCCTATGATTGCAACGGTAGAACCGCGGTCGCTGCCCAATGCTTTCGAAATGCTTTCTACCTCAGCATTCATTAAATTTCCAAAACCCTTGTTTTCTTGTGAAAAATACTGCGCGATGATCGCCGTCGATGCATGTGCTCTGTGGGCTGTTCCAAAAGCATCGTTTAGATACACGTCGCCCAGCGCTGCTAGCGACTTTGCAAAACCTGTGTCACCATTGGTCTCCTCCTTGTAATAACGCAGGTTTTCTAACAAAACGACCTCGCCTGGTTTTGCTTGGGCGACAACCTTCGCTGCCGCTTCTCCAATACAGTCCTCTGCAAAATGAACACTGGCCCCCACTACCTTCTCAACCTCGCCCACTAATGCGTTTAGCGACAATTTAGGAACACGCTTTCCATCTGGACGCCCTAAATGACTCATTAAAACAGGAATTCCTCCTGATTCAATTACTTTTTTAATCGTCGGCGCAGCAGCGGCAATACGTGTGTTGTCAGTCACAGTAAGGTTTTCGTTCTGTGGAACGTTAAAGTCAACACGGATTAATACTTTCTTACCTGTAAAGTCGAAGCTTTTCATATATTTTTGAGTGTTCATTAAGCGCACAATTTACTACCCAATTTTCACTCTGCATTAGATGTTTAGCATATATAAAAATCAAGATTTGATGGACCAATTATTTGCTGCCTACAGCAGTAAAAAACTTCATCACGCTAATCTTATTTATGGAGGCGCTGGAGCGGATCCGCTGCCCATTGCGCTTAATCTCGCGGCTCAACTACTTTGTGAAACCAAAAACGGTTGTGGAACTTGCAGAAGCTGCAAAAGAACTCACAAGCTTGAACACCCTGATCTTAATTTCACATTTCCCTTTGTAAGCGGTGGTGCCAGCGGCACTGCTGATGATTTTTTGAAAGACTTCAGAACAGCACTCTTGAAAAACCCTTTTCTTGACCCCGATAGCTGGCAGAGACAAATCACTAGTAAAAACCAACAATTACAAATCCCGGTAAAAGAGATTCAAAACCTCCAACAAAAGCTGAGTTTAACCGCTGCAGAAGGAGGAAATCGCGTGCTGATCATCTGGATGCCTGAGCAAATCAAAGCGAGCGCATCAAACAAACTTCTTAAACTTATAGAAGAGCCGCTACCCAACACGTTCATTATCCTTGTTTCACACAAAAAGAACAGGCTTCTGCCTACCATAGTCTCCAGATGTGCGCCTTGGTCCTGCAAACCACTGGATGACTCTTCTTTTAATCAGTACTTTGAAAATAGCGCCGAACCTACGAGACGATTATTAAGCATGGTGTTTTCACCAAATCTTGGTGCAGCGATAACGGCGTACGATGATCCTGAGAACACGCAGATTGATCGATTCGCCAGCTGGATGCGAACCTGCTACAAAGGCATTCCTACAGAGATCACCTCTATGGTTAATGAATTAGCTTCTTTGCCAAAAGAAACGCTTAAAACATTGGTTTACAGGTCTTTACACTTTCTTGAGCGCGGATTCTATCACAATGTTCAAAACACACCCGGGAAAGCAACAGACCTAGGCGCTATCAATGTCCAAAAACTTAGCGGCGCCGTCATACCCAGAGGCGCTTACGGGATTACGCAATCGCTCGGCGCTTGTCTGAACGATCTTGAAAGAAATGTCCATGTTAAAACAACATTGACGCACACTTCCTACGCACTTCATAGCGCTTTCAGAGGCAACTAAGCCTTCCTGAAGACATAGATGAGGGAGCTTTTATTGTCTTTGCCACCTTTCAAATTACTCAACGTTCCTCTTATTAAGCCCTTCAACCAATGGCCTGCGTTTTTCGTGGAAGTGCCGCTTTTATATTGTTCACTAATTAAACTGATGTAATAGCTGTCCAGGGACATGGGCAAAACCTGCTCTAGTTTAAAACCGTTTCGTTCTACCGCAGTTTTCATGCTGTTTTTTGTGAAATGGTGCACGTGAATTGGGACATCCCAGGCCGCCCAATGCGCTCCATAATATTCAGCGTCATGACTTTCAGGGTTGGGAACGGCAATGATTAGTGTCGCCTGCGCCGACATCTTGGTTGTAAATGCTTGTAGAAGTGTATCTAGGTTGTATACATGTTCTAGCACGTGCCACATGGTAATAGCATCTACTTCTCCCTTTACTTCGTTTATGGAGCCGTAAACGCTTCCAAACTTTGATGATTTTGCACGAGCGCCTTCATTGATTTCTACACCTTGCACTTTATATCCCTTTGACGACATCGTCTCTAGAAACTGACCCGTCCCACAGCCGTAGTCTAAAAGTGATTTACCGGAAGCGTATTTAGCAACGTATCCGTATTTCCAATTCAAATTCACGCCACGTAAAAACTGATACACTTTTGCAAACACAGAAGTATCGTCGTCCGTATGGCTTATGTAATCCGGATTGTCGTAATACGGGCCAACAGAGGCCTCGTCAATACGTGGATTAGTGAACAAGTGACTACAGTGATCGCACGACCATATGTCAAAATCCTCTTTGCTGGTGCTGTAGTCTTTAACCTTATGTTTAAACGAAACATCGTTACCTAAACAAGCGGGGCAATGTGTTAACTCTTCTCTCATATTGTTTCACGTGAAACTATTATCTACCCATGTAAACGAGCAATACGTGTATATCGCTTTGGCTAATGCCGCTAATCCTAGAAGCTTGCGCTATAGTCGCGGGCTCTATTGCTTTTAATTTATCTCGACCTTCGTAACTCAGGCCTTTCACTTTGTCGTAATCAAAACTCGAAGGGATGGACTTGTTGTTCAAGCGCTTCATCTTCTCTACGTTTTCACGTTCCCTCTGTATGTATCCACCGTACTTAATGGTTATTTCAAGCTGTTCTATGACATCCGGGCGCCACCATTCCTGGCCCTCAAACTGTGTCGCAAAATCGGTCAGCTTTAAGTTTGGACGCGCTACAAGTTTGGCTGTTTTAATTTTCTCTGCCGCTTTCCTCTCGCCCTTGCTTTCCAGTATGGTGTTCACATACGGCAACGGGAGGTTTTTGTCTAAAGCACTATTTCCCTCTAAAATTAACAACTCCTTTTTCTTAAGTAGGGTTATTCTGTTCTCGGAAACAAGACCGATATCATGACCTAATTTAGCCAACCTTATATCTGCATTGTCTTGACGTAATAAAAGCCGATACTCTGCTCTTGAGGTAAACATTCTGTAAGGCTCTTCTGTCCCCTTGGTAATAAGATCGTCAATTAAAACTCCAATATACGCATCGTTTCTACCTAGAATGAACGGGTCATCACCCCGTGTTTTTAGAACCGCGTTAACGCCTGCCATTAAACCTTGGCACGCCGCCTCTTCATAACCCGTAGTCCCGTTAATCTGGCCCGCAAAATATAATCCACTCACCAGCTTTGTTTCTAATGTGTGCTTCAGTTGCGTTGGTGGAAAATAATCATATTCGATAGCATACCCTGGGCGAAAGAATTTAGCGTTTTCAAAACCCTTTACCTTTTGTATCGCCTCATGCTGAATCTCAATAGGTAAGCTGGAGCTAAACCCATTTACATACACTTCAACAGTGTTCCAACCTTCAGGCTCAACAAAGATTTGGTGCGATGATTTCTCAGAAAAGCGATCGATTTTATCTTCAATCGAAGGGCAATAACGAGGACCTGTACCCCTGATTGAACCGTTGAAAAGTGGGGAACGATCAAAACCCTTCTTAAGCACATCATGCACTTCTTGTGAGGTATGGGTGATCCAACAACTGCGCTGTTTTTCTAAGGCATAGTTTCCTTCAAAACTAAACTGTCCCGGGTTATGATCCCCTGGCTGTTCTTCCATAACAGTATAGTCTATAGACCGCCCGTCTATACGCGGTGGTGTTCCTGTTTTCATTCTTCCAGATTCAAACCCAAGAGCAACCAGTTCTTCGGTAATACCCGTGCTTGCCCGCTCTCCAGCTCTACCCCCTCCAAAATTCTTATCACCTACATGTATTAAGCCATTCATGAACGTACCCGATGTTAGCACAACCGTTTCCGCTTCGAATGTTAAACCTAAGGCTGTTCTAACACCGTGTACCGTGCCGTCACTAACGTTTAAACCGACCACCATATCTTGATACATGTTGAGTCCTGGAGTCTCTTCTAATAGTTCTCTCCAATATTGTGCAAACAGCATGCGGTCACTTTGCACACGTGGGCTCCACATAGCAGGACCTTTGCTTCTGTTCAGCATACGAAACTGAATCATACTTTTATCCGTAATAAGCGCGCTTCCGCCCCCAAGCGCATCAATCTCACGAACGATCTGGCCCTTAGCGACACCTCCCATTGCTGGGTTACAGCTCATTTGACCGATGGTCTGCATGTTCATAGTAATCAACAGCACGTTCGCACCCATCTTAGCTGAGCTATAGGCGGCTTCGCAGCCAGCGTGACCGCCACCAACAATAATTACATCGTATTTTTCGTCAAGAACCATATTTATCTAAATAAGCCAATACTTCATCTTCCTTCATTCTCATCTCAACAACCTCTTCATCTGATTTGTCTTTGAAACCTAGTAAATGCAGTAACCCATGAGCAATAACTCTTCTTAATTCTACCTCAATAGCCACTCCCAAAGCAGCAGCATTGTCTTTTACTCTATCTATACTGATAAATAACTCTCCAGATATTTTAGTCCCTTTGCTATAGTCAAAGGTTATGATGTCTGTATAATAATCGTGCTGGAGGTGTTTAATATTGATTGCTAATAACTCTTCATCTGTACAGGTATATACATCAATTTTTTTTAGACGATACCCCGGATGCAGTTTCTGTATAGCGCCTTTTATTTCACTAATTATTCCTTGTGTAATCTCCATACTAACGCTTCTTCAGCACCGGCAAAGGTAAGTCGGTCTCTTTAGATTGTAACACCTTATAGAGAATGGTTTCGCCTTGCTCTGAACGTGAATTCACACCTGATTCACTATCTCTTTTCTCTCCAAACTCCTTTTTAGTAAATACACTTTGCTCCACACGCCACAGTCTATCTTCTAATTCGTTCAAATCCTCCTTTGATATTTCGCTAGTAAATAAAAGTTCTTTCAGCATACGGTCCAGCTCATCACTGCCTCTCGCTGAAGACTCGCCCTCATTTATTAAC